>NZ_CP092361.1:1564787-1929574 GCF_022354465.1 Wielerella bovis
TGAATACTTGGAAATGTTGCACCATAACGCAAAATAAATTGCGCCTTAAATAATTGCAAGTTTTGCCATGTAATACCATCAATATCAAATTTATGCGGCTCGTCCATAATCAAAAACGGCTTTACCGCCGCTAATGCTTCAAACGGTACATGGTATTGGTCTTTAATCAAATGGCTACCGTCATTATTTTTGTCTTTACCCGCCATAGTAGGCGAATTGACCATACCCATATTAATCAGCAAAACATGGATTTTCTGCGTATCCTCCGTTTCCACAAAACGCACAATTTCAGACGGCATAGATGATTTATTTGTTTTATTTTTTTGGCTTTCAACCACATACAGTTGAATTTCTTTCTCGCCATACAGACCTGCAAAATCCTGACGGAAATGCTCGGCAAGCGAAGTGCTTTGCAGAAAATTTTTCGTCCCTGCCTTAATGGAAAGCGTTGGCACAACCACAATAAACTTAAACACACCCAACACACGATTTAGCTCAAACATGGTTTTGGTGTAAGTGTAGGTTTTGCCTGTGCCTGTTTCCATCGCAATATCCAGTACATTGCTGCCTGAAAGCGGTATGTCTTCCACGCTGTTGGCTTTTTGGATTTTCTGCAAATTATCCATTTTCAGGCTGCCTGAAAACATGATTTCAGGATTTTCATCACGGCTATTTTGCTTGGGTGGATGTATATGGTTAAACACACTCAAAACCGATTCAATCGCCCGCTCTTGATGTGGTAAATTTTTTTCGTAAGTAAAACCAGCCATTTAAACCCTCGCCAACACGCTCAAATTGTTCAAACCTTTTTTATTGGCATAAGTTCCAACCGCTTGCGCCAATTCTTTTTGCATGGCACTTTCCATATTTGCGCTGAATAAAACAATGCGTTCAGGGACAAAATCCTTGTCGTTGTCCAGTTTTTCAATCAAGGCTTTGACGCATTCGGAATGGAAACCGCTTGCCAGCAAATACAAATGATGACGGCAGTAATAAGCCGTGTAACCAGCTAAATCAACAGTTTGGACTTTTTCAGGCAGCCTGCAACCGTCATACACACGCCAAGTGGTTAAAAGCATGTGCAATTGCTCATCGCTTAAAGCCGTATCTGTGATATGCGGTAAATCAGGCTGAATGGGGTCAAAGTCGGTATCTGATGCCGTCTGAAAGTTTGGCTCGGTTTGGAAAACTTTAAAGCCCAAATCGCCTGAATAGTCGGGGTTTTCATTTTTAATTTTTTGACTTGCCTTTTGAATACGGGCTTTGGTGATGTCAAAAATGGTTTCATAACCTGCTTTATAGGCTTCGGATTTTTCATCTGTTTTTTCAGGTAACTGCACGCAAATAAAACGGCGGTTGCCGTTGTCTTTGTCTTCTGCATTTAATTGCATCACGGCATGAGCAGTTGTGCCACTACCTGCGAAGAAGTCTAGGATTAAACTATCTTTGTAACTACCTAATTCAATAATACGTTTAATCATATTGATAGGTTTTGGATTCTCAAAAATTAATTGACCGAATATTTGTTTAATCAATTTTGTATCAGGAGAACTATCAAAATACCAAAAATTATCAGGTACAGAATCATCCTCTTCTGTAATATAAGATTTAATGCTTGGTGGCGTATTCTCATCACCATACCAAATTAAACCAGCTTGTTGTAATGCAAGTAAATCTTCATAAGATTTATCCCAACCACGTTCAGGAATAACACAGGGCTTACCAGTATACGGATTGATAATTGTGTAATCTTTTCTGCCACCTTGTCTTGATAAATCAGCATCTTTAAAAACGCCATTTTCATCTACTTTATTCCAACGACTTAAATGTGCATATTTAGGTCGTTTATACATTTCTTTAATTTCCATATCAATTTCATCAATATTCAACCCCATTAACTTTAATTGTTTGAATTTTTTTGCAATATCCTTTGTTCCTTCTTTTTTGACACGCCAATTTGAATGCATAACAGATAGTCTTTCAAGACTTTTAGCATAAACAAATAAATACTCTGTACTTACACCAATAAATTTTGCTTGATTTTTACTCGAATTATTTTTATGGATACATTCCGCAACAAAATTCTCTTCCCCAAACACTTCATCACACAAAATCTTTAATTGCGCCTGTTCATTGTCGTCAATGCTGATAAAAATCACGCCATCTTCGCGCAATAATTCACGCGCTACATACAGACGCGGATACATAAACGTCAGCCACGCGCTGTGCGAATTGGATTTTTTCGCGGTAAATTCCAGCACACGTTGCGCCTCTTCCAAACTCATGCTCCCCAGTTCTGCCAATTGTTCAGGCGTGAATTTGCGGTCGTCTTGATAAACAAAACCATCTGAACCTGTGTTATAAGGCGGGTCAATGTAAATCATCTTAATTTGATTTTTGTAGGCATGTTTCAGGTGTTTCAGCACTTCCAAATTGTCGCCTTTAATCAATAAATTTTCGCTGTTGGCGTTTTCAGGCTGCCTATTGTGTTCCGTATCTTCTGCCAGTAAAGTTTCAGGGGGCGTGTCTTTCAAAACACGCGCATAAGATTTGCCGAGCCAATTGAGATAGTGATAGCCTTCCTTCTGTATCGGAATGCCGTCTGAACGTAACATATCTGCCATTTTTTCAGGCAAAAAAGCGCCGTGTTTGTCAAAACAGTTGGGGAAATGTTGTTTTAAGAGCGCAAGCCGTTCATTTTCAGGCTGCGTGTTTGATGAAAACAAGATTTCATGGGTAAGATTATTCATGGCTTACCCCTTGTTTAAATTGATAATTAAATGATTTTAAAGTATAATTGCGTGCGTGCGTGCGTGCGTGCGTGCGTGCGTGCGTGCGTGCGTGCGTGCGTGCGTGCGTGCGTGCGTTGCCATAATTACGTCCTAAATAAAAAATTATGAATTATAAAAGTAATCTGGCAAAATAGCACCTTGATTGATATCTTATTTAAATTTATAATGAAATCCTAATCTTTCAGCCTATTCTTGGCTTTATCTTTTCCATTTCGGAAATCTAAATTCTGTATTTTCCCTTTTTCATTACTTTAAACCGATTGTAAACGCTGCTTGATTGCCGTTGTTTCGTTCGGCAAATTGTTGTGGCTTTTGCAAATCATGTTAGGAGTTTCCATGATGCAAAATACCGTTATCGTGTATTACCGTTTGTATGACAATCGCCCACATGTTGCACAATTAAGTTTACCTGTTACGCTGTTAAGCAGTTTAACTGCACAGCAATTGCGGATTTATTTGTGTGGTTATGTGGATTGTTATCCTGATAATTTGATTCGTTTTCAAATCATACCTGTTTCTCAATTTCGTTAAGTTGAAAGGACAAACCATGTTCACACAATTATTGCTTACTGTACGCTTATCGCCTGAATTGCCGTCTGAATATCGTACCGTAACCGTGAATAACCGTGAGGTTTTAGCGAAATTAAATTGTGCTGAAATGTTGTTGTATCTTGCAGGCAGCCTGAAAATATTGCCTGAACAAATTATCACATGGAAAAAAGCTCCTGATGAAATTTATCATGCGGATAAATTGCTGGAATTGATGCTTGCCAATGGTTTTGAACGCCATGAAACGGATAAGGGTGTGATGCTTTTAAAGCAACGTGAAAAAGGTGCGTGGAGTTTTAAATGGGACGATTTAGCGCAATATCACAGCCGTCATCAACCCGAAATTGCAGGTTGGTTTATCGGGGAACATTTATTTTGTTGTCCTTTGATTGCACGGTTGGATATGAGTCGCGCGTTTCAGCCTAAATTGATGATTGAATACGATATTTAGCCTTTTCAGGCTGCCTGAAAATAAAAAAGGGACTGCGTAATGCAATCCCTTTTAGCTTATGAATCAAACCATACTTTTCGCATTTCTGCTAACAAAGCTGGTGTAATTTCATACCCTTGCATTTCCCCAATTACGCTATCAATACCGCAATATGGGCAACATGCTGTATAACTTCCGTCTGATTCTTGCATAAAATCATCATCTTTCAATTCAGTTGATGAATAAATGCGTTGGCAATAAAAGCAACCACATGTTTGTTCGGTTGCTAAATCTGTTTGATTGCGTATGCAAGCTGCGTGGGCAGTAAGGGCATCTGTTGTTGATTTATTCATGATTGACTCCGTTTTGATTGGTTAATTGACAAATTCGCGTGTTGCCAGCCAACTTTCAATATCCTCAACCCGAAAAGCAATGCGCTTGAAATCATTGATATAGTGAATTCAATTTAAACCAGTACAGCGTTGCCAGCTCCCTTATGTACTCGGTGTACACGGCGGTTGCTGTCGCCTTGTCCTGATTTAAATTGAATCCACTATACAAAATTTTATACAATTTTAGTGCAAAAAAGAAAAGGACTTAACCTATAAAAAGTTAAGCCCCTAAATTTATTTGGTCGGAGTGAAAGGATTCGAACCTTCGACCCCTTGCACCCCATGCAAGTGCGCTACCAGGCTGCGCCACACTCCGATAAATGAAAGTTTAGATTATAGAATTTTTTTAATTATCTAGCAAGAGACTTTTCAATTTTTGCTAATAAGTTCTCCAATTCAATACGCATTTCAGACGAAATAATCGCAAGATTAGCATACTTATCCAACATATCAAGAGAAAAATAGTCATAAATACTGTGACGTAGTGAACGAAGTTTAATCACATCTAACCGAATTTAAAGTCCGCTCATCCTTATTTAACCTTCTTGATGCTGCCACTCTTGCCATTCTTTAACCTTAATACTCACTAATTAGTGCAAGCCTTTCAAATATCAAAATAACATTTATTTAGCAGAAAAAGGAACTAAATTAACGTTGTTTATCATAATAATGCTCCACCATACCTTTTAATTTTTGGCTAGCGTGGAAAGTTACAACACGACGCGCAGTAATAGGCACTTCTTCTCCCGTTTTAGGATTGCGTCCAGGACGTTGTGGTTTATCACGTAATTGGAAATTGCCAAAACCAGAAATTTTGATTTCCTCACCACTTTCTAAAGTTGTACGAATTTCTTCAAAAAACAATTCAACAATTTCTTTAGCATCGTTTTTGCTAATGTGGCTTACTTTTTCTACTAAAATATCAGCCAGTTCAGCTTTAGTAAGAGTCATGTTTTGTTACCCTCGTCATAAAAAAATTAAACGCGAATTATCCTTAATTTTTCGTTACTATTCAAGTGAATAGTTGGAAATAATCTAAAAAAATACAAAAAAAATGATTTAGGACAATATTCCATGCAGCCTGAAAATAAGAAAACTGTTTCAGGCTGCCTAAATGTAAGTTCTAAGTATAATGGATTCAATTTAAATCAGGACAAGGAGATAGCGACTACCGTGTACACATAGTATAGGTGTAGAATTAAATAAACGGTACACACAAGAGAACAGTTATGGCTTATTCACAAGATTATCGCCAAATGATTTTAGAAAAATTAAATTCGGGTTACAGCTACCGTGAATTGGCAGCGGAATATGGCATCAGTCGCAGTACCATTCAACTATGGAAAAAATGCATTGAACGTAAACCCTACCCCAAAAGAACCAATAAAATCAATGATGAATTATTGCGAAAAGACGTAGAACAATTTCCTGATGATTTTCAAAGAGAACGCGCTGTTCGCTTTAACTGTTCACAAAGAGCCATTGGTGTGGCACTTAAACGGCTAAAAATCACTCAAAAAAAAGATTCTTAAACACCCCAAAGCTCAACCCGAAACAATTGAACAATTTCTCTCATTAAAACAACAGTATGAGCAAGAGAAACGTCCTATTGTTTATATTGATGAAAGTGGTTTTAAAAACCAAACTTATCGTCCTTATGCCTATGCGCCAAGAGGACAAGTTTGTCATGGCAATCACAACTGGCAAATCAAAAACACAACCAATGCCATTGGCGCACTATACCAAAATCAATTGATTGCAGTGGGTTTGTATGAATTCAGCATCAATTCAGATGTGTTTTATTCATGGGTTCAAAACGTTTTACTGCCACAATTACCGCCCAACAGTGTTTTGGTAATGGATAATGCGACTTTTCACAAACGTCAGGACATTCAAGAGCTTATTGTTTTATCAGGGCATGTGATTTTATGGTTACCGCCATACTGTCCTGATTTGAATTTAATTGAGCACACTTGGGCTTGGATTAAACATTTACGTCAAGATTGGTTATTGGATTGCATTCACTCTTTGTTTTTTTATTTTACTTGGTTGTGTACCGAATTTTAATTTCTTTATCTATACATAAGGGGGCTGGCAACGCTGTACTGATTTAAATTGAATCCACTATATTATTGCACGAATAATATGCACAGAAAAAACCACCTGAATTTCAGGTGGTTTTTATAATTTGGTGCCGACAGCGAGACTTGAACTCGCACGAGCTAGGCTCACCACCCCCTCAAGATGGCGTGTCTACCAATTTCACCATGTCGGCAAAAAGTTATTTCGCGCCACTTGCTGCTTGTGGTATAGGTGTTTCAGTTGTAGAAGATGGCGTGGTTGTAGTTTGTTTAACTGTACTAAAATCCAAACCACTTTTTTTACCACTATTACTGTTTACATAACCCAATGCTAAGCAAGAAGCAAAGAAAATCATTGCACTAATCGCGGTCATGCGACTTAAAAAGTTTGCATTACCAGCAGAACCAAATACCCCTTGCGCACTACCTGAACCACCAAAACTTGCACCTGCATCTGCCCCTTTACCGTGCTGCATTAGTACAAGCACAATAATGGCAAGTGATGAGAAAATATTGACAATCCAAATAAGGGTTTTAAAGGCTTCCATGTTTTGATTAGGCTTCTTGTGCTGCGTTGATGATGGCAGTAAACGAATCATATTTGAGTGATGCGCCACCAACTAATGCACCATCAACGTGTGGTACGCTAAAAATGTCGGCGGCATTTTTTTCATTCACGCTGCCACCGTAAAGAACGCGGATATTAGCATCATTGCCACATAAAGACAAGATTTCGTTATAAATAAATTGATGCATATCGGCAATTTGCTCTTTGGTTGCCACTTTTCCTGTGCCGATTGCCCATACAGGCTCATAAGCCACAGCAAAGTTTTGCGTTTTTAATCCTTTAAATACAGATAGTTGGTAAGCAACTGCCTCTTTTTCGCGACCATCTTCACGTTCTTTCAAACTCTCGCCTACACACAGCAAGGGAATTAAGCCGACATTTAATACATTTTCAATTTTCAAACGTTGGATATCGTTCTTTTCATTGAAATATAAACTGCGTTCTGAATGCCCAATCAGCACAATATCTACACCTACATCGCGCATCATTTCTGCTGAAACTTCGCCTGTGTACGCGCCTTTATCGGTAAAGCGACTCACATCTTGGGCGCACACATGGAGTTTATTGTCTAACACAATTTGCACAGCGTTGTGTACTTGCAACAAATAAACAGTAGGTGGCGTGATGCCAATACAGACATTTTCCATTGCAGGCAAACCGCGTAATTTGTGAACAAGCATGTTGTTCTCATGCAGTTGTCCATTCATTTTCCAGTTACCTACCACCCATTTTTGTTGCCAAATATCCTGTTCCATTTTTTCCATGATATATCCCCTAATTTGAGATTCAGATGAATGGTTATTGTACCGCAATTTGAAGATTTATGTAGTCATCTGTAATCAAAGGCTGCCTGAAAATACATTTTGAGTTCAAAACTGTGTTCATCATTTCAACCCAATGCAGTCTCTATTTCGTGCAACATTTTATCGAGAAAGCGTCCTTGCCGTACCGTTTCCGCTGCTTCTATATAGCGCTTCTCATCAAAATAAGTTTTCAGGCAGCCTAATAAATCTTCACGTTTTGCAGTAATTTCTGTATGCAGTTGTTGTATGGTATCGGCGTCATTTTCCATGCGTGCTTCCATGAGCATTTCACGCCATTGCATTTGTTGCATTAAAAATTCAGGCGCAATATGTGTATTATTCGGGTCATCTGGATTAATGTTTTGTGCTTGCAATAAATAAACTGCACGCTCCAACGGATTTTTCAAGACTTGATATGCTTGATTAATGGTTGCAGACATCATCATGGCTTGCTTTTGTTCAAATGCTGATGCTGCGGCAAATTTATCAGGGTGAAATTGCATGGCAAGCATACGATATGTTTGTTCTAATATTTGATTATCAATAGAAAATTGTTCAGGCAGCCTGAAAAGTTGAAAATATTGTGTCATGATGTTGGTTTTATAAGCATATTGAATGAGTTGAAATTATAACAAAAGGCAGCCTGAAAATTATTTTTCAGACTGCCTTTTCTTTGATACACCATATATCTAGCTAAAAATATTGCGAATTTGCATAAAAAATATCACTATTTTTTATAAAAATAAATTTTATGACGTTTTTATATGGTTTTATCCTTAATGAGTCTTTTTATTCTGAAAATACTCTGCTATATTGCAACTGTAAAGAAACCGCTGTTTTTTTGGGCGGTTTTGTTTGTTTTTATTAATTATTGTGAGGTTTGTTATGCCACAGAAAAATAGGTCGGCATTTGTTGCCACAGGTTTAATGCTGTTCGCACTGTTTTTTGGTGCGGGTAATTTGATTTTCCCTGCAATGATGGGACAACAAGCTGGTAATCATGTATTAACTGCTATGTTAGGTTTTTTGATTACGGGTGCAGGTTTACCTTTATTAGGTGTCATTGCGGTGGGTTTTTCTGGCTCGCGTGATATTCAGGAAATGGCTTCTCGTGTTGCGCCTTGGTATGGGGTTTTATTTGCAGTCATGCTGTATTTGGCGATTGGTCCATTATTTGCTAGTCCTCGTACGGCAACCGTTTCGTTTGAAATTGGTGTTATGCCATTTTTAGGCGAAATTGATAAGGATGCAAAAAGCTTATATTTGGGTATTTTCTCATTCGTGTTTTTTGCAATTGCATTTTGGTTGTCTATTTCGCCCAATGAATTGGTAAACCGCGTGGGTAAAATTCTAACGCCCGTTTTATTATTGACGATTGCAATTTTGGTTATTACCGCGGCAGTTAAACCTATGGGTGCGCCTGAATTACCAATAGACGACTACACCAACAAGGCATTTACCAAAGGTATTATTGAAGGGTATGGCACAATGGATGCGCTGGCTTCTTTGGTTTTTGCCATTATCGTGATTGATGCCATTCGCAATATGGGCGTTACCGACAAAAAACAAATTTTGTCTTTAACAACATGGGCTGGATTGATAGCTGCTAGTTGTTTAGCGGTGGTATATATTTTCATTGCTTACATGGGTGCAACCAGTGTGGCTGGCTTGGGTATGCAAGAATCAGGAGCGGCTGTATTGTCCAAAAGTGCTACACATTATTTTGGAACAGTTGGACAAACATTATTAGCAGTAATTGTATTCTTGGCATGTTTATCTACCGCAGTGGGTTTGATTACTGCTTGTGGTGAATATTTCAACCGCTTGATACCACAACTGTCATATGGCAAATGGGTTGTTATCTTTACTTTGGTTTCATTTGGCTTTGCCAATGTGGGTTTAAGTGAAATCATCAAATTGTCTATTCCTGCATTGATGCTATTGTATCCATTGACGATTGCCATTATTGCGTTGGCTTTCTTGCACCCATTATTCGCTGGCAAGCGCATTGTTTATGTTTGCACCATCGCGGCGACTGCGGTATTTGCTATTTTTGATGGCTGGAAAACGTTTTTCGGTACGGATAGTGGTGTAACCAAAGACATCAATACGTTCTTAAACGAAAATTTGTATTTGTATGATGCAGGCTTGGGTTGGATTTTGCCAGCCATCGTGGGTTTTGTGATTGGTGTAGTATTGAGTAAAACCATTGCAAAATAATCAACATAGGGTAATTATAGTGGATTCAATTTAAATCAGGACAAGGCGACAGCGACCGCCGTGTACACATAGTACATAAGGGAGCTGGCAACGCTGTACTGGTTTAAATTGAATTCACTATAAAACTAGGGGTACTCCCTAGTTGAAACTATAAAAATAGCGCGTTGTGAATCTCAATCACAACGCGCTATTTTTCATCAATATTCAATCAACAATGCACCCCACGCAAAACCGCCACCGATGCCTTCCAACAGCAATTTTTGCCCACGAACAATACGTCCATCACGAATACCTGCATCCAATGCCAACGGAATAGATGCCGCTGATGTATTCGCATGTTCATCTACCGTTAAAATCACTTTATCCATGCTCAAACCCAAATGTTTAGCAGTAGATTCAATAATGCGACGATTAGCTTGATGTGGTATGAGCCAATCAATATCCGCGTGCGACAAACCTGCTTGATTCAACACTTCATCAGCAACCGCTGAAAGTTGCTTCACTGCAAATTTAAATACACCCTGCCCATCCATTTTCACAAATGGCGAACCACAAATTTGCCCTTCTGACATTTGTACTGGCAAATGCAATAAATGCAAATATGAACCATCTGCGTGTAATTGACTGGCAATGATACCACCTTGCTCACTTGCACCCAGTACAACTGCACCTGCGCCATCGCCAAATAAAACACAGGTTGCACGGTCTTCCCAATCCACAATACGACTGAAAATATCCGCGCCAATAACCAACACTTTTTGCGCCATACCACTTTGAATATAAGCATTTGCCGTATTTAACGCATACATAAAACCCGCGCATACCGCTTGTACATCAAATGCAGGGCAGCCTGAAATCCCCAATTTATGCTGCACAATCGTTGCAGTCGCAGGAAATTGCATATCAGGCGTAGTAGTTGCTAAAACAATCAAATCAATTTCTTCGGGCAAAACACGCGCTGCAGCAAGCGCACGGCGTGCCGCTTCGGTTGCCAAATCACTGGTTTTCTCCTGTTCCGCAGCGATATGCCGCGCTTTAATACCTGTGCGTGTGGTAATCCATTCATCCGAAGTATCCATGCGTTGTGCTAAATCATCATTGGTAACGCGAGTGGCTGGCAAATAACTGCCTGTGCCAAGAATTTGGGCATTTCTCATCATATTTATATACAAATTTTGTCAATAAAACGTAGCTATTGTATGCGGTTTTCGCTACGCTGTGTGCTAAAATTATATCACTTTCAATTTTTCAGGCTGCATAAAGGGTGCAAATATAGTCGTAGAAGTGAAAATGTAATACAAGGCGGTTAGCTGCAGACAGTACAAGCAGTACGGCAAGGCGAACCAACGCCGTAGTACTTTTTCAATTCTGCGACGATACATCAAGGCAGCCTGAAAACAATTAAATACTATTAAGGAATACAAAATGCGTTTATTACACACCATGCTGCGTGTCGGCAATTTAGAAAAATCATTGGCGTTTTACACCGAAGTTTTGGGTATGCGCGTGTTGCGCCAAAAAGATTATCCTGATGGTCGTTTTACTTTGGCGTTTGTTGGATATGGCGAAGAAAGCGAAACCGCTGTCATTGAATTAACCCATAACTGGGACACGCCAACTTATGATTTGGGTACAGGTTATGGACATATTGCGATTGAAGTGGACGATGCTTATGCGGCGTGCGATGCGGTTCGTGCCAAAGGTGGCAAAGTAACCCGCGAAGCAGGCCCAATGAAACACGGTACAACCGTGATTGCGTTTGTGGAAGACCCCGATGGTTACAAAATTGAATTTATTCAGAAACAATCGGGCGATGATTCTTACTAATTTTATCGCTTAATCAGATAGGCAGCCTGAAAATCGTGTGTGATGGTTTTTCAGGCTGCCTATAAGCATAAATATCTTTTTATCTATAACCCAATCATTCAAATGATTTTTTTGATGCAGCTGTAGGTCGGGCATTCATGCCCGACATTATCACGGTATCTTGTGTCGGGCATAAATGCCCGACCTACGCAAACTCAAGGCATGATGTCTTGATGCAAGTTTCAGGCAGCCTGAAAACACATTTTAAACAAACACAAAGGAAATCAACATGAAAAAATTTTTAGCGGCATTGGTTGGCATCAGTGCATTGTTATTGGGTGGATGTTCTGTGCTGGGTGCATTGGGAAATATAGGGGAAAAGAAGATTATCAATGTAAATGTTTATGCTTATAACCATACGGATAAAATTATTAATTTTAGTTATTCCCCCGTACCCAAAGGTCCGCCACCCAGTGATATGAGTAAAAGCATTCCCTTATTAGGGGGAGGAGGGGGGTGGTCAGCTGGTATTTCACCTTATGCATATGCATCTAATTTGAATTTTGCCGTTCCCAGACAATATGATCCTAATTTTGCGCTGTTGGTGCAATGGTACAACAATGAAACGTATCCTCAAATAACGCTAACCAAAGTAGGTGTACTACCTTATCCTGATGATGCAGATGGTTATTTATCACTTCACTTTATGCCAGATGGTTCCATTAAGGGTTTTTATGGATTAGATGCAGAAAATCCTTATCGGGACGATTACCGAACCCGAAAAGCGCAATTTCAAAAAGGAAAAAATAATGAATAAACAGGATAAAAAAACAGCTTTGGATGTGTTTGTTTGTAAAAAAGAATTGAAATTTGGTATTTTTTTTGATGGAACAGGGAATCATCGGGAGTTTAATTTCATTAAAACCCGATTTCTATTGGAAAAATACCCTTTAACCAAATTATCAAAAATCAATGCCAAGATTTCACCAAATAATGAAAATAATATAGCAAGCGTAGCCTGTGCAATTAACGCGAATTGTTAAATGGTAGGGTGGGCAACTCGTTGCCCACGCAGTTTAATCAGATACGCATAAAATGATGTTTTATTGTGAAATATTTGATTTCAGGCAGCCTGAAAAACCATTTCGGCTGCCTGAAAACTTTTTATTCTTCGTCCATTTTCTTGATTTTGTGGTCAAACACAAATGTACCGCACGGAATAATCGCCGCAACCAAACCCAATAAAAACCAAATCATTGACCAAGCTTTTTTGTGGCTGGTAATCAACAATGTCAGTAAAAAAATCAAAAACAAGATGCCATGTGTCATGCCTGCTGGGAAAATCAGACTGGGATTATCAAACATGTATTTCATCGGCATTGCCACAAAAAACAATGCAATAGACGACACCCCTTCCAGAAAACCCACCGTGCGCAATACTTTGGTGCTCATATTATTGTCTTACAAAATGAAAAAAATCAGCATTATAGCGACAATTTGTCTTTCAGGCAGCCTGAAATGAATTTGCTATAATGCGATTTTGATTTTTTCAGGCAGCCTGAAACCATGTCCACAGATAAATTTGATTATTTGGCAGATTTGAATGCCGCTCAAACCCAATCTTTTCATCAAAATGCCCACGCGAAAACGCTAGCACAATTTTGCCAATCCGAATATTTTCATAAAACAAAACAAGATATTACCGAGAAACTGCAAGACGACAAACAAATCCCATTTTGCCAAGAACACCGCGCGAAAATGTACCACTTCCACCAATCGGCGGAGCAGCCCAAGGGCGTGTATCGCGTGTGCAGCGCGGCGAGCTATCGCGCGGGGCTGCCTGAATGGGAGATTTTGTTTGCGGTGGCGGATTTTGACACGATTTTGGGCGATGATGTCTATTTAGACGGCGTGTCGCACTATGTGGAGCAGCCTGAAATGGCTTTGCTGACTTTGTCATCCGCAGGTTCAGACAGCGCATACACGATTGAATTTAATTTGAAAAATCGGGAAATTGTGCCAAATGGTTTCCACTTTCCGCTTGGCAAAAACCACATTGCTTGGCGCGATGAAAACAGCGTTTGGGTCTGCCCAGCTTGGGACGAGCGGCAACTGACCACTTCAGGCTATCCGCGCCAAGCGTGGTTGATGCAGCGTGGGCAGTCGTTTGAAGATGCCACGCCTGTTCACGAAATGGATGCGGACGGCGTGTTAATCCACGCTTGGCGTTATTTGGACGGGCAGGGCGCGCCGATTGATTTGATTGAAGCGGCAAACACGTTTTACACCAAAGATTATTTCTATGTGAATGCGAATTTGCAAGCCGTGAAATTGGCTTTGCCCGATGATTGTGAGATTGTCGGCTATTTGGCAGGGCAATTATTGTTAAGATTGAAATCGGATTGGCAACGCAGCAAGCAAAAATATTGTTCAGGCAGCCTGATTGCCGTGAAATTGAACAAGGGCGAATTGGGCGAAGCGCAATGTTTGTTCACGCCCACCGCCACGCAAGCATTGGAAAGCGTTGAAACGACACGGAAATTCATCATCATCACATTGCTGGACAATGTTTCAGGCAGCCTGAAAGCGTGGAAATGGCAAGACGGCACTTGGCAGGAAGTCGCCTTGCCCGATTTCCCGAAAGGCGCGATTGAAATTGCCGACCAGCCTTGGGGTGGCGACACGGTGCATTTAACCGCTAGCGATTTTGTTACGCCCCTGACTTTGTTTTCGTTGGATTTGAATGTGATGGAATTGACGGTATTGCGGAAACAGCCCAAGCAATTCAATTCGGAAAACATTTCGGTTAATCAATATTTTGCCACTTCGCATGACGGCACGCGCATTCCCTATTACCACGTTGGCAAAACGCAATCGCCCGACACGCCCACTCTGGTTTATGTGTATGGCGGTTTCAATGTGGCGGAATTGCCGCATTATATGGGCGCGATTGGGCGGCATTGGCTGGAACAGGGCGGTGCGTTTGTGTTGGCGAATGTGCGCGGTGGCGGCGAGTTCGCGCATTGGCACACCGCAGCCATTCGTGAAAACAAACACAAAACGGTTGATGATTTGTTGAGCGTTTTGAATGATTTATGTGAACTCGGTTTCACATCGGCAAAAAAAATCGCCATTCAAGGCGGCAGCAATGGCGGTTTGGTGGTCGCGTCCGCGTTTTGCAGGCAGCCTGAAAGCATGGGCGCGCTGATTTGCGAAGTGCCGCTCACGGATATGTTGAGCTACACCGAATTGTATGCAGGTGCGAGCTGGATAGACGAATATGGCGACCCCAACGACCCACAAATGGCGGATTATTTGGCGCAATTCTCGCCCTATCATCAAATTTCAGGCAGCCTGAAATATCCGCCCGCACTCATCACGACCAGTCTGTCGGACGACCGCGTCCACCCAGCCCACGCGCTGAAATTTTATGCGAAATTGCGTGATGTTGCCCATCAGCAATCGTGGCTCTACGCACCACCAACAGGCGGACACACGGGCAACGGCACACAAGCGGATACCGCCGCAGAATTGGCGTGTGTGTTGGCGTTTTTGCGTGAGACGATTGTTTTGTAAAATATAGTCGTTTAAAATTAACACGGACAAGACAGCAACACCCACCATATACATCCATTACACAAAGGAGCTGGCAACGCTGTACTGGTTTAAATTGAATTTACTATATTTGTATTTGAAACAACTATATTAATGCAGCCTGAAAATAAAGTTTTATTTTCAGGCTGCATCAATACATTATTATCAATCGTATTCAATTACGCTGTTTTATAGTGAATTCAATTTAAACCAGTACAGCGTTGCCAGCTTCCTTATGTACTATGTGTACACTGCGGTCGCTGCCGCCTTGTCCTGATTTAAATTGAATCCACTATAGGATAAACCGCCACCACTCGCGCATTGAAACCCGAAGCATGCTGAATATTTGGCGCACCAATCCACACAGCCGCACCTACCGCAGGCAATTCAGGCAAGCGATTCAATACTTCAATTTGAAATTTATTTTGCGACAACCAATATCGTTCACCACGCAAATCTCCGTGCAAACGACAATCTTCTGCGCTATCAGTATCCAAAGTTTCGTGTCCAATCACAGCCACATTGCGTTGTTCATGCAAAAATTTCAATGCGTCCAAATCCCAACCTGGGGTATGAGCTTGTCCATTTTCATCATAATTATAAAACGCTTTTTTATCGTGCCAACGTACCGACCAGCCGCTCGCAAATGCCACAAAACTGCCTTCGCTGATTCTGCCATATTCTTGCTCAAACGCCAAAATATCTTCTACCGTCAAACGATAATCAGGATTATCTTGTACCGCTTGTTCTTTGTGAATCACAAATAATGGATAAAACCATTCATGCGCCTGAATTTCATGTAACGCGCGTGTATTGGGTGCAAAATGAATGGGTGCATCAATATGCGTGCCATATTGACTGACCAGCGTATATTCATGCGTAAAGAAACCATCTTTTTCCACCGTAAACAACACCCGACTTTTAAGCGGACTAAATGCAGAAAAATGTGGCGTATCCGCATTAATTTCATGGCTTAAATCCAACCAATTTTGTGTTTTTAAAAATTGCGTGATTTCTAAAATATTCATTTTACTTCCCTTCCTGTCAAAAATATGATGACCCGAATACAATGGTTTCATCTTACCAAAATCTATTCCTTATGAGAAAGATTATTTGATTCTTTGGGATAGATAAAATGATTTAGAATAATATAGTTAGTTAAATTAACGCTGAATAATAGTCATAATGCAGCCTGAAAATATTTTTCAGGTTGAAACCTTTGCAAAACTCAAAATCATAGGTCGGATTTTTGAATCTGATATTTCTCATATTTAACAAACATTTATTTTGATTTAAAACATTAGATACGAATTTCCAGACAGCTTAGGTGTGTTTCAATAAACTATAGTCGGTTAAAATAAAAACAACTTAACAACCATTCTCTTAACCATTCCTACAAAAAAGTGTATGCTAAAATACCTTTTTCCATTATTCCTCAATTTTCAGGCTGCCTTTTGACCCAATTTCAAAAAAAGCAGCCTGAAAACACAATACACCATGCTACACACCGACAATATCCACACTCAAACCACACCGCGCATCATCGCCGCCCAAAGCCAATCCAAACAAGAAGAACAATTGGAACGCGCCTTGCGCCCCAAAACCCTGCAAGACTACATCGGACAAGACAAAGCCAAAGCCCAACTCGCCATTTTTATTCAGGCTGCCAAAAATCGCGGCGAAGCCCTTGACCACACTTTATTATTTGGTCCCCCTGGTTTGGGGAAAACCACATTGGCAAATATTATCGCCAAAGAATTGGGCGTGAATTTGCGCCAAACCTCTGGACCTGTACTGGAACGAGCAGGCGATTTAGCCGCTTTGCTTACCAATTTAGAGCCACATGATGTTCTTTTTATTGATGAAATTCACCGCTTAAGCCCAGTCGTGGAAGAAATTTTGTATCCCGCGATGGAAGATTATCAATTGGACATTATGATAGGCGAAGGTCCTGCGGCGCGAAGCGTGAAAATTGATTTACCGCCATTTACCCTGATTGGTGCGACCACGCGAGCGGGCATGCTCACCAATCCCCTGCGCGACCGTTTTGGCATTGTGGCGCGATTAGAATTTTATGAAAACAAGGATTTAGCTACCATTGTCAGCCGTTCCGCCCAATTATTAAACATGAATTTGGACGAACAAGGTGCATGGGAAGTGGCACGGCGCAGTCGTGGCACACCGCGCATTGCCAACCGTTTGTTACGGCGTGTGCGCGATTATGCGGACGTGTTGCACGCGGCTGGCAGCATCAACGCCGACATCGCAGACGCGGCATTATCCATGTTGGACGTGGACAAAATCGGGCTGGACATGATGGACAGAAAATTTTTGGAAGCCGTGTTACACAAATTCGGCGGCGGCCCTGTGGGATTAGACAATGTGGCGGCGGCAATTGGCGAATCCACCGACACGATTGAAGATGTGATTGAACCCTATTTGATTCAACAAGGTTTTTTGCAACGTACCCCTCGCGGTCGCATGGCAACCGAAGCTGCGTTTTTGCATTTTGGTTTACCCGTATCACAAAGCTAATTTTCAGGCAGCCTGAAAGGAACATTCATGATAATTTTTTTAGATTTTGACGGCGTATTACATTCCACTTACACTTTTCAATCTAACCAAATGTTTAGCCAACTGCCTATTTTTGAAACATTTTTCAGGCAGCCTGAATACGCAGATATTGAATTCGTGATTTCGTCCACATGGCGATACGGACGTAATCTAAACGAATTACGTCAGCCATTTTCACTAGACATAGCTGCACGAGTTATTGGCAAAACACCCGAAAATATAGCCACCACACGCATCGGTTCGCGTGAACAAGAAATCCTACATTATTTGCGCGACACGGGACGCGAAGGCGAAACATGGCTAGCATTGGACGATGTCCGCAGTTATTTTGACCGCCATGCTGACCGCGTTTATTTTTGTACCGCTGACACAGGTTTAACCAAGCGCGATTTGCCCTTATTGGCACAGATGATTGCGGATTACGCATAAATACTATTTTTCAGGCTGCCTATATTTTAGGCAGCCTGAAAAATATTTGGCAAAATAAATAATTATCTTACTTATCCACATATTATCCCTGTGTAAAACACAATAATCGTGAACAAAAGGCAGCCTAAAAATCAACTTGCTTAAATTTTTATCATTATAAAATTAACATTTATAAACAAATGATTAAATGACTTATCCACACATTATCTACGTACTTTATCCATGAAACATATGAAAAAAGGCAGCCTGAAAATGTATCAAATTCATTTTCAGGCTGCCTTTTTCTTACTTACCTTCCTCGCTATCTAAAAAACTTTTCAGTTTATCAGAACGAGTTGGATGGCGTAATTTACGCAATGCTTTGGCTTCAATTTGGCGAATCCGCTCACGAGTAACATCAAATTGTTTACCCACTTCTTCCAGCGTGTGGTCGGTATTCATGTCAATGCCAAAACGCATACGCAATACTTTTGCTTCACGCGGTGTCAGGCTTTCCAACACATCAGCGGTAACTTCACGCAAGCTGGAATACATTGCCGCATCAGCAGGTGCAACATTGTTCACGTCTTCAATAAAATCACCCAAGTGCGAATCATCGTCATCGCCAATCGGCGTTTCCATAGAAATCGGCTCTTTGGCAATTTTCATGATTTTGCGGATTTTGTCTTCGGGCATTTCCATGAGTTCCGCCAATTTTGCTGAATCGGGTTCTTCACCAGTTTCTTGCAAATATTGACGTGAAATGCGATTCATTTTGTTAATGGTTTCAATCATGTGGACGGGAATGCGGATGGTACGCGCTTGGTCGGCAATGGAACGCGTAATCGCTTGACGAATCCACCACGTTGCATAAGTAGAAAATTTGTAACCACGACGGTATTCAAATTTATCTACCGCTTTCATCAAACCAATATTACCTTCCTGAATTAAATCAAGGAATTGTAAACCGCGATTGGTATATTTTTTCGCAATGGAAATAACCAAACGCAAGTTGGCTTGAATCATTTTTTGTTTGGCAGCAGCGGTTTCTTTTTCGCTTTTAACCATATTTTTGCTGATGTCTTTCAGCTCCGCAATAGAGATACGCGCTTGATTTTCCAAGTCTGCCATAATGGTTTGTTTTTCCAAAATGGCGTGGCGGAAACGGTCTAGTGTTTCACTCCAAGCATGCTTACGAGCGATTTCTTCTTCCAGCCAATCCAAATTGGTGGCATTGGACATGAAATTACGGATGAAATAATCTCTATCCATGCGTACACGGTCAAGACAAATATCACGAATTTCTCGTTCTAATTTGCGGATTTGGTCTACTCTGCCGCGCAAGTTTTCACTCAAATTCTCAATTTGGCGTGTGGAAAAACGCACTTCCAACAATTTTTGTGCAATGGCATCGCGGTGTTCCAAATATTTGGCATGCCCACTATCGTGTTTTTCCAAAGCCTTAATCATTAAGCCGTAGCTTTTTTCAATTTGTTTGAAATGTTCCAAAACTTGGCTTTTCAATTCTTCCAAGTTTTGGCTTTCCATTGCACTGGCTGCACCCTCGTCTTCATCTTCGTCTTCTTCGCCCCCTTCTTCACTGCTGTCTGCATCGCCATTACTGTCGTCGTCGGTATTCAGGCTGCTTTCTAAATGCCCCAAACCTAATTCATTCAGCAAAACTTCATTCGGGTCAATAATGGCTTCCACCACCTCATCCACACGAATTTCATCTTTTTTGACTTGTTCAATCAAAGCCAAAATTTCGCCAATGGAACCAGGGCAAGCTGAAATGGCTTGAATCATGTTTTTCAGCGCGTGTTCAATTTCTTTGGCAATTTTGATTTCATCTTCGCGAGTCAGCAATTCTACTTGACCCATTTCGCGCATATACATACGCACAGGGTCAGTCGTGCGACCAAATTCGGAGTCAGCTTGCGATAAAGCAGCTTCGGCTTCGGCAACCGCATCTTCATCGGTTACACCTGCGCCATTTTCATTCATCAACAATGTATCTGCATCTGGAGCTTCTTCGGTAACTTGGATACCCAAGCCTTGAATCATATTGACAATATTATCAATTTGCTCCGCATCAGACATATCGTCTGGCAGTGAGTCATTAATTTCTGCATAAGTAATGTAACCGCGCTCTTTGCCAACAATAATGAGGCGACGCAAACGTTCACGCTGTTCTTCTGGCGTGAGTGGGCGGTTATCATTTTGTTCGTCGTTATCGATGTCTTGATTAATGGATTCTGACATTTTTTGGAAACTCATTGAAATAAGAAGTACGTGTTCAGGCAGCCTGAAAATTTCTGTCGTTTTGTTTTAGACAGCACGCGAGGTGCGAACACGGGTTGCGTCTGCGATAGCCGTATCGTTTTGACTTTCAGACGTTGAATAATGGATGTATAGGAATTATATGGGGGTTATTGCTAAATTTTGCAAGCACCCTATAAAAAATAGGGCTGTAATTATAGCAGAATAATTGATTTTTTGCAGATTTTTTACGAATCATAAAAATAGATTTTCTATGGCATAAATAGGCAGCCTGAAACCTTAATGTATCATTTGCACATGGTCGTTTTTTTGCCTCGTCTTATTTTTATTTTAAACAACTATAAAATGTAGCCTGAAAAATAAAAATGCACTATCATTTTTCAAATTTGATTTTGCACCACCAAACACAACACATCTTACACCATTCATTGATTGATAACACAAGGAAATAAAAAATGACTATCATCGTAACAGGCGCAGCGGGCTTTATTGGCAGCAATATCGTTAAAGGCTTGAACGAGCGCGGTATCACTGACATCATCGCCGTTGATAATCTGACACGCGGCGATAAATTCCGTAACCTTGCCGATTGCGACATCGCGCATTATTTGGATAAACATGAATTTATCCGTCAAATCCGTGAACATCAATTTCCATATGACGACATTCGCGCTGTATTTCATCAAGGCGCGTGTTCCGATACCATGAACCACGATGGTAAATATATGATGGAAAACAACTATCAATACACTTTGGATTTGTTGGATTGGTGTCAAGAC
This sequence comes from Wielerella bovis, assembly GCF_022354465.1. Taxonomy (NCBI): domain Bacteria; kingdom Pseudomonadati; phylum Pseudomonadota; class Betaproteobacteria; order Neisseriales; family Neisseriaceae; genus Wielerella; species Wielerella bovis. Next base: position 1,586,064 of record NZ_CP092361.1, read on the forward strand.
GAGCGCACACCATTTTTGTATGCGTCCAGTGCGGCCGTGTATGGTAAAGGTGAAACATTCCGTGAAGAACGTGAATTGGAACAACCACTCAATGTGTATGGCTACTCCAAATTTTTATTTGACCAAGTGGTGCGTCAGCGCATGGAACAAGGTTTGACAGCGCAAGTAGTCGGCTTTCGTTATTTTAATGTATATGGCATGCGCGAACAGCATAAAGAACGCATGGCATCGGTTGCATTCCACCACTTTCATCAATATCAAACCAATGGTTTTGTGAACTTATTTGGCGAATATGGTGGCTATGGCAATGGTGAACATTCACGCGATTTTGTCAGCGTAGAAGATGTGGTCAAAGTAAATTTGCATTTTTTGGATAATCCTAATCAATCGGGTATTTTCAATTTAGGCACAGGCCGCAGTCAACCATTCAATGATTTAGCCGCCGCTACGGTTAATGCTTGTCGCGTTGCACAAGGTAAACAGGCTTTGTCTCTAGAAGATTTGGTAGAACGCGAAATTGTGCGTTATATCCCCTTCCCTGATGCGCTTAAAGGCAAATACCAAAGTTTTACCCAAGCCGATATCGGTAAATTGCGTGAAGCGGGTTATACTGATAATTTCTTTGATGTAGATGAAGGTGTTAGTCGCTACGTTCATTGGCTATTACAAAATCAATAAATCAAAAGGCAGCCTGAAAACCTATTTTCAGGCTGCCTTAAGTTTTATTCCAGTACTTAAATAGAGCTAATGGCTATTCGTTCGCGGTTGGATTTTCCACTAAATTCATTCAATTTTGCGTTGAAAATACTCTCCAATAGGCAGTACGTCTTGAATTGTAGTCAATTAAAATAATACAGTGCTGTCAGCCTCCCTTATATACCAAGTGTACACAGCGGATGCTGTCATCTTGTCTGTTTATTATTAACCAAATATAAATAAATTTATATGAAAAACAATATATTACCTAACACATCCGCGCTCTCATGGACAACTATGTAATTGCATGTAATTTTACTTGTCTAAACAAAAAAATTATTGCACAATTTATGACTATTGTTCATAGCCATTCATGTTTTCAGGCTGCCTATTTTCAATAAATGCAGCCTGAAAACCCATCTCAAAAAACAGAGGATAAATTCATGAGTAGCAATATCAACGACTTCATCAATCGACTAGGCAAAAATCTCAAACACCAACTCAAATGGGCAAAACGTCAAAACATTGAAGCATGGCGTATTTATGATAAAGATATTCCACAATTCCCTTTTGCCATAGATGTTTACGGTGAACATATTCATCTACAAGAATACGATACAGGCTGGCTAATGCATGAAGATGAATATCGTGCATGGTTAGATGAAGTGTGCGAAGCGGTTCAATATGTAACGGGATTTTCTCGTCAAAATATCCATTTAAAACAACGAATGCGTCAAAAAGGTACGGCGCAATATGAAAAAACAGGTATTCTTAGTGAAGATTTCATCATCAGCGAAAATGGTCGCCAATTTTGGGTCAATCTAGACAAATATTTAGACACAGGCTTATTTCTAGACCATCGCAATACGCGCAAAGTTGTCGGCGACACCGCCGCAGGCAAACGCTTTCTCAACCTATTTTCTTATACAGGCAGTTTCACTGTTTACGCTGCTACGGGTGGCGCAATATACAGCGAAACTGTTGATTTATCCAATACTTATCTGGATTGGGCGCGTGAAAATTTCTTGCTCAACAACATAGATTTAGCACAGCACCATATTGTGCGTGCCGATGTTTTTCAATATCTTGCCGATGCCATGCGTCAAAATAAACAATTTGACATTATCGTGTTAGACCCACCTAGTTTTTCCAATAGCAAAAAAATGTTGGATATTTTGGATATTCAGCGCGATCAAGCAAAATTAATTGATGGCGCAATGAATTTACTCGCTAAAGATGGTATTTTGTATTTCTCCAACAATTTACGCTCATTTACATTGAATGATGACATTGCAGCACGTTATCAAGTAACAGAAATATCAAAAAAATCCATTCCTGATGATTTTCGTAACAAAAAAATTCATCAATGCTGGGAGATTCAACATCGTTAGAATTTGTTATAATCTTTCCTTGCAGCACTAAATAAACCTTGTAGGAAACTTTACGATAATGCAGTAAATAAACCGATAGGAGTCAACATGACTTTTGAAGCAAGAGCAAAACAAGCGTTGATTGCCAATAGCAATGGACGTGTGGAAGATTTTATTCTGTTTGATAAACAATCAGAAACTATTGATGAGTTGGTTCTTCGTTCCCATCCCTATTGTCGCCTGATTTTTTCAGGTTCCCAGCCATTGGAAATTGTGTTGGGAACAAATACTTCTATTACCCTACCATCAAATGAATTGTTATTTCTTGCCCCCTATATTTTTTACCGTTTGTCACCACGTAAAGAAACTGTAGATAGCTTATCTGTCCGTTTTGCACCTGCGACTAATTTCTTTATTTCAGCCTACTGGGATGATGCTCGCACCCTATTACAACGTGCGCAACACGGTTTACACTTCAATTCAACCGCAACCAGCGAAGTTTATGCTTTATACAATGAACTGTATAACGAATGTTCACTAAGCCATGTATGTAAAATCATTACTATTTTTGATATCTTGTCCAAAAATTTACCTGCTAACAATGTATTGAGCGATTCATTCCCACGTCAAGAGCGCGACCAACGTTTCTGCCAAGTAACAGAAGAGTATATTCAAGGACATTTGGAGAGTAATATTTCTGTTGTAGAAATGGCTGATAAATTACATTTATCTGTTTCTAGCTTTCACCAAAAATTCCGCCAATATTTTGATTGCTCATTTCACAACTATTTATTACAAAAGAAAATTGAACATGCTTGTCGCTTACTAGATGTAACTAACATGACAGTAGCAGAAATTGCTGAACGACTCAATTTCAGCTCGCCATCTCATTTTACATCAGCATTCAAACGATTCTGCCACACAACACCACGCTTGTATCGACAAGAAAGCCAAAATAATACTGCAGATAATCGTGAGGCAGCCTGAAAAGAAAAAAACACACCTATTAATATTTTAGGTGTGTTTTTTATTTTCAAGCTGCCTAATATAGTAAATTCACTAAACCAGTACAGCGTTGCCAGCCCCCTTATGTACTATAGTCGTAGAAATGAAAATGCAGTACAAGGCGACAACGCCCGCCGTGTACGAATAGTACATAAGGGCGTTGGCAACGCCGTACTGCTTTTTCAGTTCTGCGACTATAGTTGTACACGGCGGTCGCTGTCGCCTTGTCCTGATTTAAATTGAATCCACTATACGTTAGAATACACAAAATATTTCATTAGGAAAAACACATTATGCAAATCTATTTAGTCGGCGGTGCAGTCCGCGACACCTTACTCGGTTTGGAAGTGAAAGACCGCGATTGGGTGGTGGTCGGCGCGGACGCAGACCATTTATTGCAACAAGGTTTCCAACCAGTCGGCAAAGATTTCCCCGTTTTTTTGCACCCGACCACCCACGAAGAATACGCGCTCGCCCGCACCGAACGCAAAACAGGCAAAGGCTATGCAGGATTTGCCTTTTATGCCGATAAATCCGTTACTTTAGAACAAGATTTACTCCGCCGCGATTTAACCATTAACGCAATGGCACAAGACGAACAGGGCAATCTGATTGACCCTTTTAATGGACAATCAGATTTACAAAACAAAATTCTACGCCACGTTTCCCCTGCATTTACCGAAGACCCTGTACGAATTTTGCGTACCGCACGATTTGCAGCGCGATATGGTTTCGCCGTTGCGCCCGAAACCATGCAGCTTATGCGCGATATGGTGGCAGCGGGCGAAGTGGACGCTTTAATTGCCGAACGCGTGTGGCAAGAATTTGCCAAAGGCTTAATGGAAAATAATCCACGACAAATGATTGAAATATTAAGAGAATGTGGCGCATTGCGCGTTTTACTGCCCGAGGTAGATGCGCTATTTGGTGTGCCACAACGGGCGGAATTTCATCCCGAAATTTGTTCAGGCGAACACACTTTATTGGTACTGCAAAGAGCTGCAGATTTGGGTTTCAGGCTACCTGAACGCTATGCGGCATTGCTACATGATTTAGGTAAAGCATTGACACCAGAAGAAATTTTACCCAAACACATTGGACATGATGAACGTGGTATTGCCCCAGTCCGTGCCGTGAATACTCGTTGGCGTGTGCCAAAAAATTGTGCGGAATTAGCAGAATTGGTGTGCAAATTTCACATTCGTTTCCACCAAGTTGGTATGATAAAAAAGCCAGTTAAGATATTAAATTTATTAAAAGAAGTAGATGCTATTCGTCGTCCCGAACGTTTTCAGGCTGCCTTAAATGTATGCGTAGCAGATATGCAGGGACGTTTAGGGCGCGAAACAGCAGTGTATCCGCAACGCGAATATTTGCTGGCGATGTTGGCGGTGGCGATGTCAGTAAATACGGCAGAAATTGCAAAAAAATTTGCTGATAAGCCCAAAGTGATTGCGGAACAAATTGATGTAGTACGCACCACAGCGATTGCGGCAGAAATGAATCATTGGGGCGATGTAAATGCACATTGATTTTTCGGGCAGAAATCGTTAGCAAAATTGAGATTTTGCAAAAATTTTTGAATGTATAGTGAATTCAATTTAAACCAGTACAGCGTTGCTAGCTCCCTTATGTAATATGTGTACACGGCGATCGCTGTCGCCTTGTCCTGATTTAAATTGAATCCACTATATATCGCAAAGAAATACACCATACAAGGTTTCAGGCTGCCTATTTATATGAATTATATTCATTCAATAAAGGAAAATTTACCATTTGTCAGATAAGCTTCATACACATTAATATGCCAGCATTCAGCACCTATAATTCATCCAAATTAATATTGTTATTATTTTAAACAACCATAATCAACAAAGGAAATCACCATGAGCCAAACCCTACCCTTACACGCCGATACCGTTGGCAGCTATTTGCGTACCGCCGCATTAAAACAAGCGCGTGCCGATTTTGCCGCTGGAACAATCAACCGAGAACAATTAAGCCAAGTGGAAGATCAAGAAATCAAAAAATTGGTAGATGCACAATTAAACGCAGGCATTCAAGTTGTTACCGATGGCGAATTTCGCCGTTCTTGGTGGCACATTGATTTTTTGGAAAACTTGAATGGTATTGAAGGCTTTGTGCCCGAACAAGGTTATGCATTCAAAGGGGTAGAAGTACGCAAATACAATACCCGTTGCAATGGCAAAGTGTCTTGGAATCACAATCACCCCTTTATCAAGCATTACCAAGCATTAGCGCAAATAGTCGGCGACCGTGCCATTGTCAAATACACCATTCCCAGCATCAATCAATTGATGTATCCGTTTATTTGGGATACGGGTGTGTATACCAATAAACAAGCCTTTTGCGAAGATGTGCGCCAAGCATACAAAGATGCGATTCGCGCATTTTACGATGCAGGCTGCCGTTATTTGCAATTAGATGACGTGTATTGGGGTACATTGTGCAACAATCACGATAAACCTGATTTTGCCGAAAATAAACAATACGCGCTGGAAAATATTCAGGCTGTGTTGGCGGATAAACCTGCGGATATGACAATTACCACCCACGTTTGTCGCGGCAATTACAAATCGTCTTATTTACTGACGGGCGCGTATGACCCTGTGGCGGAAGATTTATTTGGCAAAACCGCTTACGATGGCTATTTTTTGGAATACGATACCGAACGTTCGGGCGGTTTTGAACCCTTGAAATATTTCAACGATAATCCACACAAAGGTCGCGTGGTATTGGGCTTGATTACCTCCAAATTCCCTGAATTGGAAGACAAAGATGTGATTAAAACGCGAATCGCCGAAGCCGCGAAATATGTGCCTTTGGAACGACTGGCTTTGTCGCCACAATGTGGTTTTGCGTCCACCGAAGAAGGCAATATTTTGACCGAAGCAGAACAATGGGCAAAAGTGCGCTTGGTAGAAGAAATTGCCCAAGAAGTTTGGGGCGAAGATTGATTTATAGTCGTTTAAAATACAAATAATACAGCATTGTCAACGTCCCTATGTACTAGATGTACACAGTGGGCGTTGTCGCCCTGTTCTATTTCAATTTGCAACAACTATAAAATAATAATATTTAACTAAATAATCAGAATAGGCAGCCTATTGCACACCTGATGCAATATTGAAAAGTGGCATAATCTTTCAGGCTGCCATCATATTGTTTGCCATATAAAATAGGCAGCCTGAAAAAATTTCAGCTTGAAAACCAATACTAATGCCACATAAACGACAATAGCACACTCTACAGCGAATTATTTATCCTATTTATAGTGAATTCACATTACTTACCATATTCAAATTTCGGTTTAGACGATTGCTGTCGTATCTTCTCACGCAACTCATCTTCCGTCATGACTTTCTTATCATTCAAACAAAACGCATCGTACAATACACGGCGCACACGGTCATTGCTATTACGTTGCCCTCCCAATATTTTCCACTGTGCATTGCGCGGCTGAATCCAACGCTGATTAACCGTATCCGCATAAGCAAATGTCTTAATACGAGAACCCTCGCTGTCCAATAATTTTGTTCCCGTTACACAATGCAAGCCTTCCGCAGTAATATTATCACTCCCACCAAACGATTGATTATTAAATAAATAACGAACACTACCATCTGGCACAACCTTGATACTACTGAGTAAAATTTGCGGTTTACCCTTAAACATATTGTCCACATAAATCTCAAACCAATCACCTTGTCGTGCATCAGGAACATGTGGCAAATCCACGACACTTTCCACAAATTCCTTTTCCACCTCATCCTTACCCCATAATCGGCGGTCACCTTCATTCATAAAATAAGAGTCTGAATCCGCTGCAAATGTTGGCATCGTCATTACACACAACAAAGCAGCCAAAAATGTTTTTTTCATGATTTATCCTTAAAAAATTGTAATTTTCAGGCTGCCTTATAATATAAATTTGCTATCAAGGTAGCCTGAAAAATAATCATATTATAGTGAATCCACTATAATAAATTTATGTATTTATCTACAAAAATAAAAAAGCAGCCTGAAAAATATTTTCAGACTGCCTACATTCATATTTACGCACGTAACTGTGTCAATACTTGCTCACGCACAGTATCCACCGCCTGCGTACCATTCACTTTAATATAGCGTGGCGCATGCTCACCCGATAACTGACTGTAAAAGCCCACCAAGACCTCCGTTTGCTCATGATACACTTCCAAACGTTTTTTTACCGTCTCTTCTTTATCATCATCACGTTGCACTAAATCCTCACCCGTTTCATCGTCCTTGCCAGCCACTTTGGGCGGATTGTGTTTCAAATGATACGTCCGACCCGATGCCAAATGCACACGGCGACCACTCATGCGTTCCACAATCACTTCATCTGGCACATCAATTTCCACTACCGCATCCAAATCTACGCCAGCCGCAACCATCGCTTCTGCTTGCGCCAAAGTGCGCGGAAAACCGTCAAACAAAAAACCATTTTGACAATCGGCTTGCGCGATGCGTTCTTTAACCATACCAATAATGATGTCATCACGCACCAAACCACCCGCATCAATGATTTTTTTTGCTTCCAAACCCAACGGCGTACCTGCTTTAATCGCTGCACGCAGCATATCGCCTGTTGAAATTTGCGGAATACCAAATTCACGAGTGATGAATTGCGCCTGCGTACCTTTACCCGCACCTGGTGCACCTAATAATAAGATTTTCATGATTTCTACCCCTGCTTCAGTTATCAAAAACAATATAGTAATACGTTTTCAGGCAGCCTGAAAAGATTTGTACATCATTTCATTTATATCAATCTCTATTTCAACCCAAAAACTGCATTTTTTTTATGGCAGAGAATCCGAGAAAACGCTATCATAACGGTTATTTTATTATTGTTAAGCCAACTGAATAGCCGCTTGTGATTTTTTGCTGATGGCGGTTAGGGAGAGAAACTTTGAAAACACATACAAAAATGATTGCAGCCTCGTTATCTTTGATGGCTACGGCTCATGTATTTGCTGGCGTGGGCGGCTTGAATGTGCAGTCTAATTTGGGCGAGCCATTTTCAGGCAGCATTGTGGTTACAGGTCGTGAAGCTGAAGCATTGATTAAAAGCGGTTCTGTGAGTGTATCAGGTAACGGCATTCAAGGTACAGTTGTACCACAAGGCAACAATAAAGCCTTGATTCGTTTACGCTCTTCCGCAGCCATCAACGACCCAGTAGTCAATTTAACTGTTAAAGCAGGTAACCAAACACGCCAATATACTGTTATGGTTAATCCTGCTAATTATCGTCCGCGTGCAGCCAACAAAGCAACAACTACGCGTACCAATACGGCATCTGCTCAACAAATACATAAACGTGCAGAAACAACTATTTCTGTGCCACAAGGTCCTTTTAGCAACGATTACAATCCTAATCGCCAAACAGCTAAAATGCAGCCTGAAAACAGCGTTGAATATGTGCGCAAATCTCCTACAGCACAACAACGTGTTCGTAGCGTACGTCCACGTTACTATCGTGCACACAATGGAGAAAGTTTAGCCTCTATTGCTGCACGTTATCGTCCACATGGCATGAGTGTACAACGTGCAATGCGCGGACTTGTTGCTGCTAACCCACGCGCGTTCCGCAATGGCAATCCTAATTCCATATACCGTAATGTAACGTTGTACATTCCAACAGCATCGCAATGGTATGCATATAGCAACCGCCGTATTCATAAAACACATTCACCACGTTTGGCAGCTCAGCCAAATACAAATAAATCTGCGATAGTTAAACCATCTGTTCAACCATCGCAAGCGGTTGTGCCTCCATCGCAAACTGAAACTGTTGCAAATACACAACAAAACCAAGCTGCATCACCACAACCTACTCAATCAGATAATACACAACAGGAGCCAATTCAAGAGAAACAAGTTGAAAAACCCGTTGAAATAGCAACAACCCCCGCATTTGCATCGGACAATAAACCAAAAGAAACAACAGAAGTTGCTTCTGCTCCTATCACTGTAGCGTCAGCTACACAGGTTGCTGCTGCATCAACACCTATTATTGCATCAGCAGAAACAGCTAGTGTTGCTAGTAGCGCTATTACTGCAGTAGCCTCACAAGCATCTCAAACATCCACAGTTGCAGCCTCATCAGAAGTTACGGCTGCACCACCCAAACCCCAAAAACGTCCACCTATGCCTACTGCAGAAGAACCTGTGGAAGAAGAGGGTTTTGACTGGTTAGGTTTAGGCTTGCCTATTGGTGCTGGTTTATTAGTATTAGGCGGTAGTGCAGCTTACTTAATCAATCGTCGTCGCAAAGCCAATGCTGCAGATGATGAAGATGATGGAGATGTAAGTTTTGATGATGATTCAGAAGAGTGGGCTGTTGCACCTGTCGCAACAAGCACAGCTACACAAGCATCGGATGTTGAAGCCGAATGGGATTTACCTGAAACAACCCCATCATTTGAAACTAGTGATGAACTATTTGATTTACCAGCAGAAGAAACGATATCTTCCGTTCAAACTGCATCAAATACATCTGCTCAAGATTTTGATTTAAACAATTTTGAACCTGATAATTTAGCAGATTTTTCCGTAGACACTACAGCGCCAGAAGAAGATTTTGATTGGGCTGTATCTGAAGAACCAGTAATTCCAGCGGCTGTGGCTGTTGAAACAGAAGAAAGCTGGGAGGTAAATACTAATTTATTGAGTCAACCATCAACTGCTACCAATACTCTTGAATCATCTTCTGATGAAGAATGGTTACTTAATGAATCCTTTACTACAAGTGAAACATCGGCTGTTGCGACTACAAATTCAGTTGAAATTGAAGAAGATTGGTCGAATAATACTTTTGTAGTTGAAGAAACTGCACCTATTACGGAAACAAGTTCGCCTGAATCTATTGATGATATATTCAATTTAGATTTGCCAACCGAAACAGCAACTACAAACTCCCTAGATGAATTTGACATTAATCTACCAGAAACCTCTGTAGATTTCACATCGTCTGAAGCAGTTGATACTACAATTCATGATGAAGTATTAGATTTTGATTTAGACTTGTCAACTGCTGCGGTTGCAGGTGCTGCAACAACAGTTGTGGCTGCAACAATTGCTGATAATGTAGATACATCATCTGATATAGCTGTGAATTTAGATGCTCCAAGCGCGCCTATAGATTCACTTGATGAATTCAGTTTGGATTTACCTACTGAGACAGCTGTTCAGGATGTTTCAGGCAAAGAAATTTCAGTGGATGATTTTGGTTTAGAGTTACCAACAGAAACTACCACGCCTGAAATTGCAGTTGATGATTTCGGTTTAGAATTACCAACTATTGAAGAACCCGCTATCAGTTTGGATGCACCAGCTGTCGAAACAGCCAATATCAATCTAAATGATATTCCTGAAGTAGCAGATTCTGTTATCTCATTAGATACACCAGATATCGCTGTTGATGATTTTGGTTTAGAGTTGCCAACAGAGCCTGTAACCGAAGTTTCATTAGATGACTTTGACCTAGATATGACAGTGGAAGCACCACAAACCAGCATTCCTGTTGCTGACGAAATCGGCATGGCATTTGATGATAATTTATCGGTTGGTATAGATGAGCCTGTTCAGACTGCACTTGTTACTGATGACTTATCATTAAGCGTAGATGAACCTGTTCAAGATACACCTATTACTGATGATTTATCACTGAATATTGAAGAAGCTGTTCAGGCTGCACCTGTTGCTGATGACTTGTCATTTAATGTAGATGAACCTGTTCAAGATACACCTATTACTGATAATTTATCACTGAATATTGAAGAACCTGTTCAGGCTGCACCTGTTTTTGATGATTTATCATTTAACATGGATGAACCTGCAACGCCTCCAACTTTAACAGTTGAAGAGTCTCTCGATACTTCCTCTTGGGATATTGCAGATGCGCCAAAAGAAGTTGGTTTCGTTTCCGAATCTGTAGATATGACTGCACCAATGGAAGCGCGTTTGGAATTAGCTAAAATGTATCTAGAAATTGATGATGCCGTTGCTGCACGCGAAACTTTGCGTGAATTGATTAATGAATCAAGTGGCGATGTTCAACATCAAGCAAAACAACTGCTAAATGAATTGGGTGGTTAATCCAAATTAACTAATCTAAAACAACACCACTTTACACATTATTGTAAAGTGGTGTTTTCTTTTGTTAAGAAAAACTTGTTTTTTCATACAATATCATGTAATTTACGTCTCATTCAAAGGCAGCCTGAAACATTTACAACAATATATTTCAGGCTGCCCTACCATTATTTAGCAAAGGAAATATTATGGGCAATTTTAATCCAATGTATGTAACATTCGGCATTTACCTCATCGTTGTATTGCTGATTGGTGTCGCCGCCTACTTTTCTACACGCAATTTTGACGACTATGTATTGGGGGGACGTAGTTTTGGTAGTTTTGTAACCGCCATGTCCGCAGGTGCATCAGATATGTCAGGTTGGCTATTAATGGGCTTACCTGGAGCCATTTTTTTATTCGGTTTAAGCAAGGCTTGGATTGCGATTGGTTTGGTTGTCGGCGCATACTTTAACTGGAAGTTAGTAGCAGGACGATTGCGAGTGCAAACCGAATTTAACAATAATGCACTCACCCTACCCGATTATTTTTATCACCGATTTGGTGCGACAGGGCACGTTATGAAAGTCATGTCTGCCAGCATCATTTTGTTTTTCTTCACTATTTACAGTGCATCAGGCGTAGTAGCAGGCGCACGTTTGTTCCAGAGCTTATTTGATGTAAGCTATACTCAAGCCATGTGGTTGGGTGCAGGCGCAACCATTATCTATACCTTAATCGGTGGTTTTTTAGCAGTCAGTTGGACAGATACGCTACAAGCTACATTAATGATTTTCGCATTGATTTTAACGCCAATCATTGTTTATTTATCACTCGGTGGTGCCAATGAAGTCTCTGCCGCTTTTCAGGCTGCCTCTGCAGCATCAGGTAAACATTACAGCAGTTTATTTGAAGGACAAACCGCATTTACCATCATTTCCACCGCAGCATGGGGCTTGGGTTATTTTGGACAACCTCATATTTTGTCGCGTTTCATGGCAGCAGATAGTGCCAAAACCATGGCAAATGCCCGTAGAATCGGCATGACATGGATGATTTTATGCTTAACTGGCGCATGTGCCGCAGGTTATTTTGGTATTGCTTATTTCCAAATGAATCCTGATTCTGTAAATATCATGAACGGCGACCACGAACGTGTCTTTATTTCTTTGACCACCTTATTGTTCAGTCCATGGATTGCAGGTGTCATTTTATCTGCCATTTTAGCAGCTGTAATGTCCACACTATCTGGACAATTATTAGTCTGCTCTACCGCAATCGCCGAAGACTTTTACAAAGGTTTCTTACGCCCTAATGCCGCACAAAAAGAACTGGTTTGGGTCGGACGTTTAATGGTATTTGCCGTTGCCATGATTGCCATGATTATCGCTTCCGACCCCAATAGTCGAGTATTGGGTTTGGTAGAAAACGCATGGGCCGGATTTGGTGCATCATTCGGTCCTGTGGTATTGATTTCATTATTTTGGAAACGCATGACCGCACAAGGTGCTATGGCAGGTATGTTATGCGGCGCGATAACCGTAGTTGCATGGAAACCATTAACAGGTAGTGCCATGTATGAAATGGTACCAGGATTCATCATTTGCACAATCGCCATTATTGTTGGCTCATTATTAAGCAAACCCACTCCCGAAATGGTTGAACGTTTTGAACGTGCTGATAAAGCATTTAAAGAAGCTGCATAAAAATATAAGGCAGCCTGAAAACAATTTTTCAGGCTGCCTTTATCATAAATTATTATAGTCGGTTAAAATAAAAGGTAACAACGCCCACCGTGTACAAGTCGTATACAAGAAGGTTGGTAACTCTGTATTATTTTTATCTGAACTACCTATATATTATTTACTGTAACAACATCCAAAACAAATTAAGCTAAAATAAAGCATCTTAAAAAATTATGAGGCAGCCTGAAAACATGAACTACCCTATTCCAGCCGTATCACAAAAATCATACTGGACAGAATTATCCAATGGCTCACTTATCTATTTACTCACACAAAATTTGCCACCCAATTCCACCAAGCTGATTTTAACCGCCGACAGCGAAACCGCCCACCGTCTCCACCAAGCGTGGCAATTTTTCCGACCGCAAGACAACGCCCTGTTTTTCCCCGACTGGGAAACTTTGCCCTACGAACATTTTTCGCCCCACAAAGACCTTGTTTCTGAACGGCTTTCCGTTTTGTGGCAACTGAAAAATGGTGGCGTAAACGCGCTGTTTGTGCCAGTCGCCACAGCCATGCAAAAGCTCGCGCCCGTGTCGTTTTTGTTGGCGCGGACGTTTTGGCTGAAAGTCGAGCAAACGCTTAACATTGATTTTTTAAAGAAAAATTTAGTGGAAGCAGGTTATCACAGCGTGGACAATGTTTTGGCGGCTGGCGAATTTGCCGTGCGCGGTGGGATTGTGGACGTGTTCCCCATGGGCGCGGAATTGCCCTATCGCCTTGATTTGTTTGACAATGAAATTGAACAAATCAAAACCTTTGACCCCGAAACGCAAAGAACCTTACAAAACATCAACGAAATCAGATTATTACCCGCCCACGAATTCCCCACAGATACAGACACACAAAAAATCTTCCGCAGCCGTTTCCGCGAAGAAATAGACAGCGACCCGTCCGCCGCAGCCGTGTACAAAGCGGTCGGCAATGGGCAATTTGGTGCAGGCGTGGAATATTATCTGCCCTTGTTTTTTGAACAAGATTGCGCCAATCTGTTTGATTATTTAGGGGAAAATGCGATTGTGGTTTGCACGGACAATGTCCACGCCCATGCCAATCGTTTTTGGGCGGACGTGAAATCGCGCCACCAACTCGCGCAGGGCGATGCGACTTATCCGCCGCTCACGCCGCCACATTTGTTTTTGTCGCCCGACCAATTTTCAGGCTGCCTGAAACCCTATCCGCAAATTTGGACACAATGTGATGAAAGACATGATTTACCTAATCTCGCGGTAAATCGTCAAGCGGAACAGCCTTTGGCGGCATTGGCGGATTTTCAGGCTGCTTTTGACGGCAAAATTTTGATTTGCGCCGAAAGTTTGGGGAGGCGCGAAACCATGTCCGCCTTTTTCAAACAAAATGGTTTGGAAACGCATATTGTGGAAAATTGGGCGGAATTTGTTGCAGGCAGCCTGAAAAATCCGTTGGCAATTTGCGTTGCGCCTTTGGTGCAGGGTTTTCAAATAAACAGCAATCTTGTCCCCTCCCCCGCCCCAAACGGGGGAGGGTTAGGGTGGGGGCAAATCGGCGAAACCACCCCCACCCCAGCCCTCCCCCGCCAGTCGGGGGAGGGGGCAGATTTGTGGCAGCCTGAAAATGCGTTGGCACAATCCCGTTCACAAAATTTGAAAAACAACGTTTCAGGCAGCCTGAAAATTGCTGTCATCACCGAAACCGAACTTTATCAATACCTTGCTCGCCCCAAATCCCGCCGCCTGAAACACGCCAAAATTTCCGACACCGCCCTGCGCGATTTGGCTGAAATCAATTTGGGCGACCCCGTTGTCCACCAAGAACACGGCATTGCGCGTTATCAAGGCTTGGTCAATATGAATTTTGGCGATGGCGACACGGAAATGATGTTGCTGGAATACGCCAACGAAGCACAACTGTATGTGCCTGTTTCTCAATTACATTTAATCAGCCGCTATTCAGGCAGCGCGGCAGAAAACGTGTCTTTGCACAAACTCGGCACAAGCGCGTGGGGCAAAGCCAAACGCAAAGCCGCCGAACAAGTCCGCGACACCGCCGCCGAATTGCTCAATTTGTACGCCCAACGTGCCGCGCAAACGGGTTTCAAATTTGAAATCAATGAATTGGATTACCAAGCATTTGCAGATGGATTTGGCTACGAAGAAACCGAAGACCAAGCCGCAGCCATTGCTGCCGTATTGAAAGACTTGACCCAATCCAAACCAATGGACAGGCTGGTGTGTGGCGATGTCGGTTTTGGCAAAACGGAAGTGGCGTTACGCGCCGCGTTTGTCGCGGTGATGGGCGGCAAACAGGTTGCCGTGTTAGCCCCGACCACGCTTTTAGTAGAACAACACGCCAAGAATTTTGCCGACCGTTTTGCCGATTTTCCCGTGAAAACGGCAGCGTTGTCGCGTTTTAACAGCACCAAAGAAACCAAAGCCACACTCGCTGGCATGGCGGACGGCACGGTGGACATCGTCATCGGCACGCACAAATTGGTGCAAGACGATATTTCGTTTAAAAACTTGGGCTTGGTCATCATTGACGAAGAACACCGTTTCGGTGTGCGCCAAAAAGAGCAGTTGAAACGCCTGCGCGCCAATGTGGACATGCTGACGCTGACCGCCACGCCCATTCCGCGCACATTGAGCATGGCGTTGGAAGGTTTGCGCGATTTTTCGCTGATGACGACCGCGCCCAGCCGTCGACTTGCCGTGAAAACTTTTGTGAAACCGTTTGGCGATGGCAGTGTGCGCGAAGCCGTGTTGCGCGAATTGAAACGCGGTGGACAAGTTTTTTTCCTGCATAATGAAGTAGATACGATTGAAAATATGCGCGACAAGCTGGCTGAACTTTTGCCCGAAGCGCGAATTGGCGTGGCGCACGGACAGTTGCGTGAACGCGAGTTGGAACAGGTCATGCGCGAATTTTTGCAACAGAAATTCAATGTCTTACTCTGTTCCACCATTATTGAGACGGGCATTGACATTCCGAACGCCAACACGATTATCATCAATCGTGCCGACAAATTTGGCATAGCCCAGTTACACCAGTTGCGTGGGCGCGTGGGGCGCAGTCATCATCAGGCGTATGCTTATCTTTTTACACCCGAATTTGTCAGCAAAGACGCGCAAAAACGGCTGGACGCGATTGCGGCGGCGGACGAATTGGGCGCAGGTTTCGCGCTTGCCATGCAGGATTTGGAAATTCGTGGCGCGGGCGAAATTTTGGGCGAAGGGCAATCGGGCGAAATGGCGCAAGTCGGTTTGACTTTGTACACGGAAATGTTGAAACAAGCCGTGCGCGATTTGAAAAAGGGGCGCATGCCTGATTTGGACTCGCCTTTGGGCGTGAGTACCGAGATTAAATTGCACGCGCCAGCTTTGCTGCCTGAAAGTTATTGCCCTGATATTCATGAACGCTTGGTGTTGTACAAACGTTTGGCGACTTGCGAAAACATCAATCAAATCAATGAAATTTACGAAGAATTGATTGACCGTTTTGGGCTGCCTGAAACGCCTGTGAATACGCTGGTGGAAAGTCATCGTTTGCGCGTATTGGCGCGGGATTTGGGGATTGAGACGGTGGACGCGACTGCGGACGCGCTGACATTGGGTTTCGGCAAACAAATGGTGCTTGACCCGATGAAAATCATCGCCATCATGCAACGCGAAAAAGGTTGGCGCATGGCAGGTGGCGATAGATTGCGCGTGGAAATCAAAAGCGCAGATGTGGTGGCACGGATTGAGAATGTGCGGAAGGTGTTGAAGTTGTTGGCGGAATAAGGTTTCAGGCTGCCTTACAGTACACGACAAAAATCTTTCATGCAACCTGAAACCTATCTCCTCCCACGCTGGCGAGGGAGAGAACAGATTAGTGGCAACTTCAAAAAATTGTCGTGCACTGTAAGGCTGAAACCTTTGCAAAACCCCTAAAAATATAGTGGATTCAATTTAAATCAGGACAAGGCGACAGCGACCGCCGTATACACCTAGTATATAAGGGAGCTGGCAACGCTGTACTGGTTTAAATTGCATTCACTATATCAACTACACCATCATTACCGCGTAGGCGGCAATCCAACTTTTCTATTATAGTCAATTCAAAATAAAATAGTACAATACCCTATTTTCTAGGATTTAAAAAATGGCACATTCAACTGAACTGCGAAATAAAGCATTAAATTATTATGAACAATGCAAAAATATCAGTAAAGTTGCCCAAGCTTACCAAATATCCAGAAATACGCTCTACCTATGGATACGCTTAAAAGAGCAAACAGGCAGCTTAAATCATCAAGTAAAGGGACAAAATGCAAATAAATTAAACAGTCAAAAATTGGCTGAATATGTGCAACAACACCCTGATGCTTATTTACATGAAATAGCTGAACTTTTTAATTGTTCAAAATCAGCCATTTTTTATGCACTCAAAAGAATGGGTATCACATGTAAAAAAAGACCACCACATACAAAGAACAAGACCCAAATAAAGTAAAGTGTAGAAATTACTAGCGTTGTTTACAGTATTGAAAGACAATACTGCCATGAATATCCATAAGAACACTCGCCTTACCCCACACCATCGTCAAGCCATTTGGCTAGCTTATACGCAAAACAAAGAAAGCGTTACTTCACTGGCTCGCCGTTTTATGGTTAGTCGCCAAACCATTTATCGTGTACTGAAAGCCGCTCGTCTTCGCCTACTTAAACCGCAAAACAGCACCAACAATCGTTTCAAACAAGCAAAATACGGTATGAAACGATTAGCCAAAGTAGAACGAGAAATTCAAGAGAAACTCAAAAAGCAAGCACAACGATACAATAAATCTTATCCTGGCGAAATGGTACATGTAGATACCAAACGCTTACCTTTACTTAAAGGACAAAAAGCAACGGATAAACGTGAGTATCTGTTTGTTGCTATTGATGATTTTTCTCGTGAGTTGTATGCTGCCATTTTGCCTGATAAAACTGCTACAAGTGCGGCTAAATTTCTAACTGAACAAGTCATAGAGCCTTGCCCATACCAAATTGACTGCATTTATTCAGATAATGGTAGTGAATACAAAGGTGCGGCAAATCATGCGTTTGGTGTGGCGTGTTTTGAAAACAATATCAATCAAAAATTCACTCGCCCAGCACGTCCACAAACCAATGGCAAAGCGGAACGCGTAATACGAACGATTATGCAGATGTGGTATGAGAAAACAGAGTTTACTGATCCATTGCATCGGCAAAAGGAATTATGTCGTTTTGTGAATTTTTATAATACTGTAAAGCCGCACAGTTCCTTAAATGGCGATACGCCATTTGAAGTGTTACAAGCTTATTTTTCTCAACCTGTTGTGTAAACAACTCGGTTTATTTCTACACTATGTACTAGGTGTACACAGCAGTCGCTGTCGCCTTGTCCTGATTTAAACGAAAAAGCCGAGAATGGGCAATCGGCATAATCCGATGATTGGATAAGGCTTGATGAAAATCGCGTTCCAATAAATCAATGTCGGGATACAGTTTGGTGATGTTTACATCATTGTTGTCTAAAACAAATTGTTTTAATCGCCACAAATCAAAGCCGTTGTGTCCCAAATCAGGGGTAAAGTCAAAATCCACAAAATATTCATCGTTAAGTAAAAAAGTGCAACCTATGCCGTGAAATTCATACGACAAACCATGATTAAGCTGACCTGTTCTGGCGATCAGATTGTCTCTCCAAGCCTTGATGGGGTAAATGTCACCAAAGGTTTTTTGAAATTCTGCTACACAAAATTCAACTTTTTGAAGGTAGATGTTGATTAAAGTGAATAGATTTTCTTGCATTGTGTTCACTTAATGATGAATAAAATTCAAACCATTATACCCATTTTTCTGTATATTTTTTTGAAAAATGGGCTTGGTTTACTCGCGTCTTAAATGTTTCGCTTCCCACCAATTATCATTCACAAAACCGTCCGCATATTTCTCGCCCATTTTGGGCACATCAATGGGCAGACCCTGTTCTTTGGCACTTTTTACCGCATTATCAATGGACTCGTACCACGGATTTCTGCCAAGACTAAACACGCCCCAGTGCATTGGCACGATTTTTTTGGCATTTAAATCTAGGGTCGCTTGCACTGATTGATGGGCGAACATATGCGTTTTTGGCCAGCCTGCATTCGCCGCGTCAATTTCCATAAAGGCGATGTCAAATCCGCCATATTTTTTACCGATGTCGCTAAAATGCTGGGCGTAACCCGTGTCGCCGCTCCAATACAGCCGTTTGCTCCCTTCTAGCACAAAAGACGCCCATAAGGTTTTGTTCCTGTCATTTACCCAACGAGAAGTATAATGCTGGGTCGGTTCGGCGGTGAGTTTGACCGTGCCAACCATCGTGCTGTCGCCCCAACCGAGTTCGATAATCTTTTCAGACGACACGCCCCACGACTGCAATCTTGCCCCCACACCAAGCGGTGCGATAAAGCGTTTTGCTTTGTCCGCCAAATGACGAATGGTGGTCGCTTCCAAATGGTCGTAATGGTCGTGGCTAATCAGCACCACATCAATGTCGGGCAGGTTTTCACGACGGATTGGGGCTTCTTGAAAACGAGGGGCAATCAGGGGCAAATTCAAAGGGTTGGCGTTGTCAAACACGGGGTCGGTCAAAAAGCGTTGTCCGTCCAATTCCAAAATGGCGGTGGCGTGCCCAAGCCAATAATAGGCAAAGTTTTCAGGCTGCCTGAAACTGTTTTTATCCAATAAAATCATCGGTAAACGACCATTCGGTGTATAACCATCGTGGCGAATAAAACCGCCTTTGCCAGTCGCTTTGTCGGGATAATAGGGCAAATCATCGGTATAAAGATTGGTAAATTGCCCGTTTTT
This sequence comes from Wielerella bovis, assembly GCF_022354465.1. Taxonomy (NCBI): domain Bacteria; kingdom Pseudomonadati; phylum Pseudomonadota; class Betaproteobacteria; order Neisseriales; family Neisseriaceae; genus Wielerella; species Wielerella bovis. The sequence goes on from NZ_CP092361.1 coordinate 1,605,841, forward strand.
ATAATAGGGCAAATGGGCAAAACGGCTCTCGTCAGGCAAATCGCCCAAATTGCGGTACAACATCACGCCCAAAATCGCCACAATCAGGGCGAGTATGCCCAAAGTGGCTAGGGTGAATTTCAGGATTTTTTTCAATAAAAGTTTCATTGTTGATTAAATAAATCAAACCATTAGGGGAAATGCCTAATGGTTTTGGTTGGGGTTGCAAATAAAGGATATTATAAGGGATTTGAGTTATTTTGAGAAATTGAGAGTTGTTATGGGTGGGTATAAGGTGGGGTTATACTTAAAAATTTTCCCATTAGTACAATCTGATGAAAACCAAAGTTAAGTTGGATTTTGGGTTAATTGAATTTTAAAGGCTGGTTTAATCTATAACCAGCCCATATTTATTTCTTATTCGCCATCTGTCCCATTATTTAATATGTAAATTTGCTGGCACCATTCTTCGTAGATATCTGAACCATATATTTTTTTCGATAAAATTCTCATTATATTTAAGATTGAGTATTGATATATGTCATTTTGATTATAATCAAATATTATATTATCTAAGATTTGATAGGGGTGCTGACCATTAGAAGTTAATTCTTGATAATATTTATCAAATATCTTTTGCATACCAATGTTTATGCTATCTAAATCACTTAATATCTCATTGGTTGATACTTGCATTATACCAAGTGTTTGACCATATTGAGTGTATTTTGCAAATAAATTTTCTACTTTTCTAAACAAAAAAGGTCTATTGAAGTTTTCAAAAATTATAACAGAATAAGTTAAAAATTCTAAAAACTTTTTATTTTTTTCAATAAAAATCTCTTTATTATCTAAATTTATTGTATCTACAAAATGTTGGTAATCTTCTCTAAGGATAAATTGATTCAAATTATCATTAATTATATTTTGATATTTTTTATTTATATTTTTGTACTTTACTAAAATATAATTTCTCAATCTCTTTTCTTTTGCGGATTCTGATATTTCTATTTTGTTTATCGTGTTATAAATAAATATCAATATAATTATCCATAATTCATTAGATAAAGTATTAAAGTCTGGAATTATAGGCTTTTTGGGCTCAATAATATAAATATATGTTATATAACTAAATAAACAAATACAAAACGCATTAAAAAAATAAATCGGCTTATTGATAATATGGTATCTATCCATAAAAATATTAAAAATAAGCCTAATACAAACAGAATACCAAACAACTAGGTATATATTTTTTACATAATAATCAAACCCTAAAAAATAAAAAAATGATGAAATAACAATAATAAAAACAACCGATGTAAGAATTTTTAAACTAAAATTAAATGCGATAGAGCCTTCTTTATCTACAATAAAGTCAATTTGATTATACCCTAAATTTTCGGAATATTTACCCAACCAATTTGTTAATAAAAACAAAAACAAAGCCAAAGACGGGTATAGTATAAAAATTTTCATAAATAACTTACAATAAATATTGATTTAAGATTGTGCCGACTGTGTAATTATAACATATTTTTACCAAAATCTCATTTTACTAAAAAAACACCGCCTTTCCCAAGACGGTGTCCCCCTTATCCCCAAATTACCCCTTCAAACTCCCCATATCAATCACAAAACGGTATTTCACATCGGATTTTTGCATTCTTTCATAAGCGGTGTTGATGTCTTGCATTGCAATCATTTCCACATCTGGCACAATATTATGCTTGGCACAAAAATCCAGCATTTCTTGCGTCTCGGCAATGCCGCCAATCACAGATGCCGAAATGCTACGGCGACCCATAATCATTGGCACGGTGTTAATGGTTTGTTCCAGTTCGCCAACCAAGCCGACCAGCACCAGCGTACCGTCCAATGCCAAAGTGGGGATATAGGGTTTTAAATCGTGGGTATATGGCACGGTATCAATAATCAAATCAAAGGTACTGGCAACCGCTTTCATTTGGCTTTCATCGGTGGACAACACCACACGGCTTGCCCCCAAACGGTAAGCGTCATCGGATTTGCCTGCCGAACGGGTAAATAGCGTTACTTCCGCCCCCATTGCGTGAGCGAGTTTGACCGCCATATGCCCAAGTCCGCCCAAGCCGACCACTGCAACTTTACTGCCCTTGCCCACTTTCCAATGTCGTAGGGGCGAATAAGTGGTAATGCCTGCACACAATAGCGGAGCAACGGCTTTGGTGTCCAAGTTTTCAGAAACTTTAAGCACAAAATCTTCGCTGACCACAATGCCCGTGCTGTAACCGCCGTGCGTGAGCGTGCCGTCAAAGCGGTCAAAACTGCCATAAGTGCCGATGTTGCCGTGTTCGCAATATTGTTCCAAACCGTGCTCACAAGGCGAGCAAGTACGGCACGAATCGACCATACAGCCCACGCCCACCAAATCGCCCACTTGGAATTTATGGGCGTTTTTGCCAACTTGGGTAACTCGCCCGATGATTTCGTGTCCGACCACAATGGGGTAAGTGTGGGTAAAACCCCAGTCATTGCGGGCGGTATGCAAATCCGAATGGCACACACCACAATACAAAATATCAATCAAAACATCGTCTTCACGCAAAGCACGGCGTTCAAAGGCGTAAGGGGCAAGTGGGGTGGTTGCCGAAAAAGCGGCGTAGGATTTTACAGGGTGGGTCATTTTGTGTTCCTAACTGGTTAAAAAATAGGGGTATTATAAAGGATTTGAATTATTGGTGATAATGGATAATTATGATAGGTAGGTATTAGTTGAAGTGATGATTGATTTTCAGGCAGCCTGAAAACAAATGCCGTCCAAAATATCAGACGGCATCTGTTTTATGCTTATTTTAAATATTTGGTGTGAAAAGCAATATGCTCGCCAATAAAACTAGAAATAAAATAATAACTGTGGTCATAACCTGCTCGCAAATTAAATTGATATGCCACGCCCAATTTATCCGCCATTTGGCAAAATAGTTCGGGTTTTAATTGCTCGGCTAAAAATTTATCTTTATCGCCTTGCTCAATCAAAATGGGCAAATTGGGGCGATATTTTTCCAATAACGCCACGCTGTCATAGTCTTGCCACGCATTTTTATCATCGCCCAAATAGGCGGTAAATGCCTTTTGTCCCCACGCCACTTGGCTGGGTGCAACAATGGGCGAAAATGCCGAAACGCTTTGATAAACATCAGGATTTTTAAAGGCAATCATCAACGCCCCGTGTCCGCCCATTGAATGCCCAAAAATGGATTGTTTGCGATTTGTGGGGAAATGCTCGTTAATCAACGCAGGCAATTCTTTGACAATATAATCATACATTTGATAATGCTTTGCCCAGTCGCCCTGTGTGGCATTGACATAAAATCCTGCCCCTTGCCCCAAATCATAAGCGTCATCGTCCGCCACATTTTCACCGCGTGGCGAAGTGTCGGGGGCGACAACAATCACATTATGCTCATCGGCATAACGGGCAAAACCTGATTTGGTAATGAAATTTTGCTCGGTGCAAGTCAAGCCAGATAGCCAATATAGCACGGGCAAACGCTCGGTTTTGGCGGTGTCAGGTAAATAAATGGCGAAAGTCATTTCACAATTTAGGCAGTCTGAAAAATGTTGCCAAATTTGTTGTTCGCCATTAAAAATGCGGTAGGTTTCTAGGTGTTTCATTGTTTGCTCCGTGTTGGGTTTCGTATTCATCAACAATCTCTTTAAATAAACGGTACGACTGGTGCATTTTGTCTTCGTCCCAAATATAGCCTGTACACATAATCTCGTCCACGCCTGTAAATTCTTGGCGAAACTTGGCGTATTGTTTGGCAACGGTTTGTTTGCTACCAATAAAAATCCCTGCCGTTTGCATTGCAATTGACTGCTCTTCGCCGGCGGAATAATAGTCAATGTGTGCCACAGGGGGCTGAATAGGAATGTTAATGCCCCGTTGTTCGTTTAAAAACAGTTGAATCAGCGTGCTGTTATTGTAATGGGCTTCTTCGTCCGTATCAGCAACGGCAATGTTCCAACAAATAATCACATAAGGCTTGGGGCAATGGGCGGACGGCTGAAAGCGTTCACGATAAATGGCAATCGCCTGTTTTTGCTCCATTGGCATAAAATGGGACGCAAACACATAGGGCAAGCCCCGCTCGGCAGCAAAATAAGCACTTGCCGTGCTAGACCCCAAAATATAAAGCGGAACTTGGGTGTTCATCGCAGGTATGGCATTGACACCGTGTGGCTCATACACCCCAAAATAGCGTTGCAAATCAGCGACATCTTGCTCGTGGTTGGTCGCCTGTCTGCGTAAGGCTCGGGCGGTCATCGGGTCGCTTCCCCTTGCCCGCCCTATGCCAATGTCCACGCGGTTTGGGTACAGCGTTGCCAAAGTGCCGTATTGCTCCGCTACGAGTAATGGGGCGTGATTGGGCAACATCACACCGCCTGCTCCTGCCTTAATGCGTGTGGTGTGGTGCAAAATTTGCCCTACCAAAATTTGCGTGGCTGTGCTGGCGTAAGCGTTGATGTTATGGTGTTCGGCAATCCAATAGCGTTCAAAGCCAAGCGTCTCGCAAAGGCGAGCTTCGCGGAGCATTGTGTCTATGGCTTGTTTATGCGTTTGTCCTTGTCGGACAGGTACAAGGCTTAGGGCGGAGAGTTTCATTGTGTTGTTTGGTTAATAAAAGGCTTATTATACAAGGATTTGCCTTATTATAAAAATTGATAATTGTGATATGTGGGTATTAGTGTTTGTGATAAGTTGTTTTTGGGTTGTCTGAAAAATCAAAATCTCATTTTTAACCAAAAAAATGTAGCAATCAACCAATTTTTCCTTAATAAAAATGTAAAAAATAACAAATTTTCATTTGAAAAAATGTAATTCTACTTGTAAAATGGTTGTTAAAACCGTAAAAAGAGTCAATTATGTACCGTAAAATCATTCAATCCTTGGAACATTGGAAGCAAAAACCAAACCGCAAACCCTTAATTATTCAAGGGGCAAGGCAAGTGGGTAAAACTTGGGCAATGAAGCATTTTGGTAAGCAAGCCTTTCCCCAAGTGGCGTACATCAATTTTGACAATAACCCCAGAATGCAAACGCTGTTTTCAGGAGATTATGACATCAATCGTTTGCTACTTGGGCTAAAAATTGAAAGTGGTGTGGACATTCAAGCCCACAACACACTGATTATTTTTGATGAAGTACAGGAAGTGCCACAAGCATTGTCATCGCTCAAATATTTTTATGAAAATGCCCCGCAGTTTTATATTATTTCGGCAGGGTCATTATTGGGCGTATCATTACATCATCAAGTGTCTTTTCCTGTCGGCAAAGTGGATTTTTTATTGCTTTATCCAATGGATTTTTACGAATTTTTAATGGCACTTGACAAACAAAATTTGGTGCAATTATTACAATCAAAAGATTGGACATTAATTACAGCAATGAAAACCAGTTATATTGAACTTCTTCGCCTGTATTATTTTGTGGGAGGAATGCCAGAAGCGGTTAAAATTTTTGTAGAAACACAAAATATCAATGAAGTTCGCCAAATACAAAAGAATTTATTGATGGCGTATGAGCAAGATTTTTCCAAACACATTCTTGATGGGCAAACCGTACAAAAAGTACGGTCAATTTGGCATTCCATTCCAGAGCAACTTGCCAAAGAAAATAAGAAATTTATTTATGCTAATTTGCAAAAAGGAGCAAGAAGCAAAGAATATGAAATCGCCTTACAATGGTTAAAAGACAGTGGTTTGGTGCATAGCGTACCACGCATTAAAAAGCCTCATTTGCCATTGTCTGCCTATCAAGATAACGCCTTTAAATTATACGGTTTGGACGTAGGTTTGCTGGCGGCGCAAAGCCATTTGGATGCAAGCGTACTGTTAGAAGGCAGCCGTATTTTTACCGAATTTAAAGGGGCTTTAACCGAGCAGTATGTACTGCAACAGCTTATCGTCACCCAAGAAAACCCCGTATTCTACTGGGCAGCCGAAAAAGGCACGGCGGAAGTGGATTTTGTGTTGCAATGCAAACAAACCGTAATCCCGATTGAAGTCAAAGCGGAAGAAAATCTCAAAGCCAAAAGTTTGAAAGTGTATGTGGAAAAATTCCAACCCGAACAGGCGATACGCTTTTCAATGGCGGATTTTAGGAAGCAGGATTGGCTGGTGAATGTGCCGTTGTACGGGTTTCTATTTTAGGAAAAAAGTAAAATAGATAATGGAATTATTAAATATATCAAATAGTTATCATATTAAAAAATGCTTTTTAAATGGTGAATCAAACAAATTTAATCAAGGAGAAATTAATGAGTTTTGTTGATATTAAAGAAATATTAACAATGCCATCTATCGGCTTATTTAAATACGTTGAGCTTTTTGAAATTGTTGGCATAAAAGGCAAAGAGCAGCCATTCAATATATTTACTTTAGCTGTCGCTCAAGAATTAGAACTTGACTTAGTAAATGATGAAAAATTTACGCCTAATCCTATTCAACTAAAAAAAGATAAATCCCTTAAATTCGGTATTTTTAGAAGCATTCTCTCTATAGATGATTTTCTTGATAGAGTAAATAATTTGGATAATAGCCAATGGAAAAACAGCCAACAAAAACCACTTTCTTGTGGGCAGTTAAGGAGTATTCCAAAAGTTTATATTCCAGCCTTAGAAAAAGGTAAAAATGAATTTTTAGGCTTATTAAAGAATAATTTCTTTAGTGGTTCTTATCTCTTTGAATGGTTTGATGAGAGTAAAGAGCATGTTCAAGGGTTAATGGAAAATCATTTAGCTCTTATGGAAATATCAGAAAAATTACAAGAACATTTACCAATTAAAATAGGTAGTCATTCAGATAGGTTAGGTAATTTTATTGTTCAAATTCCTTGTTCATCAGTTGCTTTTAAAATTAAAGGAATAGATAAAGAAAGTCATCAGTTAATTTCCAATTTATCTATCAATCCTTCCATAGAACCTTTGAATTTAACAGGTGTTTTTTGGAGAGGAAACAATGGGAGTATTATTGATTTTCAGAAGTTACATCTTACTTTAGGAGAAAATCTAATTCCTTTTAAGCAAATTAATGGGATTGGATACTATACAATTTGGGATGAAGATAAGCAGATTATTTGTTCTGGTGGAGTGATTCCTTCGTTTGTGGAAAGTGTGAATCTTTCCATTGGTATTCAAGAAACAAACCAAAGAATTTTTAAGTTGCCTAATGGTCAAGAGCAAAGAATCAATATATTTGTTCGAGCTTCACAAAGTCAGATAGGTAAATCATCTAAAGATTATCGTGATTGGGTTGCAAATCGATTGATAAAGTTTGAGAAACAGGAATTACGTGATTCCTTAAAGCTCCGACAGTTCAAACAGAATATGCGTGAAGAAGCGTTGGCATTTATTCGAGAGTTAATTAAACGATACGGTGAAAATGGAGTTTATTTGTGGGATCCTTACTTGAACTCTAAAGATTTATTAGAAACTGTATTTTTTAATCCTTATGCAAATACTCCAATTAAAGCACTGACAGGGTTAAAAACTTTAGGAGAGCATAACATTAAAACAATATACAAAAGTGAGCTTGAACAAGCCATTATTGAAAAAGGTTGGCTAGACTTAATATTTCTTAATGCTGATAAATCTAAGGTAGGGGACTTTCATGACAGATTCATTATATTTCCAAAAAATCAAGATAATCCTGCTAGAGCTTGGTCATTAGGAACATCAGTAAACAGTTTGGGAACAAGCCATCATATCATTCACGAAGTAGAAGATGGACAAATCATTGCTGATGTTTTTGAAGAAATGTGGGAACAGTCAATCGTAAATGAGGAAAATATTATATGGAAATCCAAGAACAGTTAACCGTAAAAGCAATATTCAATTTGGCTAAAATGTCCGATGTTATTCGGGAAATACCCGATGAAGTATATCAATACTTTGAAAGTAATTTTAACTTTGAACAATGGCAATGGAAACAAAGGGAACTTTTTTGGCAATTTCTTGATGGATATTATCCTAAAAGCATAGACTATCAGAAAGATATTATTTACATAGATGGCCTATTAAAAAAAGAACAACTTATAAAAAGTATTTCTTGGATTATAAGAATATTACAAGATGAACAAGCTACGCCTAAAAATCAAAAAATTGCTTTTGAGTTAACTTGCTGTATTCCACATTTTTGGAAAATTAGCTATGAAGAAGGCTATGCGTTTTCTGAGTCTAGTGCTAAATTAGCATTATCTTATCTAAATAGTATAGATACTAATTTACTAGTTAATCACAATGCTCATATTAATGAAAGAGAAGTAATAGAAAAGCTTTATATATCCCTAGAAAGTTGCCAATGGAAAGAAATTGAAACTAATCATTATCAAATATCTTCTATATGTGGACAATTATCTCTACACCGGCATAGTACATATTTATTTATCGCAGAACACCATAATAATGAAATACTTAATCTTATTAATAATGAAAAAAGAATTTGGCAACTTCTCTATTGGTTGGCATTGCTCCCAGAAAAATATAAGCATAGCATTGCATTGAAAACCAATAATCAGCTTGCACAATTTCTATTATTATTGGATTTAGGCTATTTAATTCGTAATAAATTAGAGCAAGAGCAATTTCAATTATCAGAAATTTGGTATGAGTGCCCAGTTGAATGGTTTAAGGTTTTTAATAAATATCCAGCAAGATACCGATGGTTACAACCTGGGCTAGGACGTTTTTTAGTTTCTGCGGCACAAGAACAATTTCAAGTTTATATTGATAGCATGGAATTGTCTACTCCGCCTAAGGATATTCAAGATTGCTTAAAATATTTCTTTGAACATGCTGAACAAGAAAGTATTCATTATTTTTGTAAATTAGCATATCAAAAATGGGAAAATTGGGATTTTGATAGTAAATACTCAATTGAAAAAAGCAGCTTAGACAGAGCTATAACTAAGTATTTTCAAGACTTAATAACAGATGAAGAAAGGTCTGATTTTATTGAAAATGAAATAAATAAGATTATATATTTCAACAAGTTTTGGTTTAGTAGTATCGTTGAGTTAGATAAGTTCATTTATTTTCATTTATCTAGAATGCAACCTGTCTGTATAGCTGATGAGCTAAAACAAAATAATGCTTTATCATTTGATGATTTGAATACAAAAATTTATTATCCAAGCTTGTTCCAAAAAGATCAGAGATGGAGGAACTGGGTTAATTTAGATAAATTAAATCTAGATTAGGCTAACACAATGCCTATCTAACTTTATTATGGCTATAACCATAAAACTTGCAAACAATCATCGCTTTTAAAATGAAAAAGCGCCGTCTGAAACCCATTTTCAGACGGCATATTCCCCTAACCCCTCACCACAATTTTCTCAATCTCTGCTGATTACTCGCCATATATTCGCGGGCTTCCCCCATCTCATCAAAACCAAAAATCTAGTTAATTCCGAGCATAGTTAATTGCTTATTTCCCCAACAAAAACTCCCTGATATGCCGATGTACAATCCCATCAATATTTTCCTGCCAGAAATCATCCATCGTGATCACAGATTTCGGTTGATTGTCTGCAATGACTTACAGGGGAGAAAATTCCCGTTGCACGGTTTGTTCGCTTTCTAGTTTGTAGGCAACTTGGATATAGATTTTTTCATTCTGTTTGTGGGTAATGAAGTCAATTTCTTATGTGTTCAGCTCCGCTCGTAACAGCTTCATTGCCGTATGATTTACCCGAACAGCGGATACCTGTCATCACTTTTTATGGTTATAACCATAAAAACTTTTAAAATTGGAATGTTATTTAGGGTATAGCCATAAAACTTGCAGGAAATCACCGCTCTTTCAATACAAAAACGCCGTCTGAAACCAATTTTTCAGACGGCATTCATCATTCCCCAAACACCTTCCAAAAAGGCAAAATCTCTATCGTTTTATCACCCTCAATCATTTTATCTGTCTGATCCAGCGTAATAATAGTCCCCCACTTAATCCCCAAAAAACTCATTGCATCTAGCAAGCCGTCTCGCTCCCAGGCGAGGTTTTCGGTATTGAGTTGCCAGCAAACCTGAATTAATTGCACAGGCGTGCTGTTTTGGCAGACAACAAAATCGCATTCTTTGTGATTTTCGTTGTAGTAATAAATCTCCGAAAATTGTCGTCTCAGTTCCCAAAATACGGCATTTTCCAGTTTTCTGTCGAGATCTTGGCTAAAAGACGGGCTAATTACGCGTTGCAAACCATTGTCGATAAAATAGACTTTACGCGGATTGGCAAGCTGTACTTTGTAGGAATAGGCAAATTTCGGTAACGTTTGAATCACATAGGTTTGCTCTAAATGCGAGAGATACTCTTGCACAGTAGCGGTACTTTTCACTTCAAGGCTTTGTTTAAGCTTGCCTGCGGTAATTAGGTTGCCCACATTGCCCGCCAAAAACAGCAACAGACGTTTCATAGAGCGTTCATCTCGAATACCGAAACGTACAATAATATCCCGATATAAAATATCGTTAATCAGGCTATTTAAAATTTCATCTTCATTAAATTGCAAATATTGCGGAAAACCGCCCTGTTGCAGATAATTTTTCACTGACTCAGCATTTTTTTTCTTTACTTAGAAATTCACAAAATTCCATAAAAGAGAAGGGGAAAAGTTCTTTGCTAATATGTCGTCCGGTGAGTTTTGTGCCCAATTCTCGGCTTAATAATGAGGCATTTGAGCCAGTTACCACCACTTGAAAACCTTGATCCAGCTTGCCTCGTACATAAACTTCCCGACCTTCAATGATTTGAATTTCATCAAAATAAAGGGTTTGGATCTGCGGTTTTTCAGCGATTATTTCGTCTAATAAAGCGAAGTCATTAAACTCAAAATTGAATAACTTCGGCGTATCAAAATTGAGAAACAAATAGTTATTTTGTTCTTGCTTTTCAATCAGCTGAGCAAGTAAGGTGCTTTTTCCACTACGGCGAATTCCCGACACTACCAAAGCAAAATTGGGCAAAATGTTGATTTTTTCCAGCATCTGGCGAGGATACGTCTTTTGCGTGAATAGTTGCTGTTGTTGAGTTTCAACCGCTTGTGCAATTTCTGTTTTTAAGAGCATTCACTCTCTCCTTTTACAATTTGTTTGATACTAATAAACGATAGTGTTCAATATTAACAAATGGTATTTTATACCTTAAACAAAACACATGCAAAACCACTCATTACTGGAAAACAATATTGTTTGATAGTAATGAATGGTATTGTAAGGCTTCAATACTTTCAGAAATAGTCAAAGATATTAACTCAATAAAATAAAAATGCCATCTGAAAATATTTTCAGACGGCATTTTTATTTTAAAATCAATAATGAATCACGCTACGAATAGATTTACCTTCGTGCATTAACTCAAATGCGTGGTTAATGTCATCAAGGGGCATTGTGTGCGTGACAAAGGGCGACAAGCGAATTTTACCCGACATTGCGTCCTCCACCATTTGTGGTAATTGACTACGCCCTTTGACCCCGCCAAATGCCGTGCCTTTCCAAGTTCTGCCTGTAACCAGTTGGAACGGACGGGTGCTAATTTCTTGACCTGCCCCCGCCACGCCAATAATCACCGACTGCCCCCAGCCACGATGTGCCGATTCCAAAGCCGAACGCATTACTTCCACATTGCCAATACATTCAAAAGTGTGGTCCACGCCCCATTTGGTCATTTCAATCAGCACTTGTTGAATGGGTTTGTCAAAATCTTTGGGGTTTAGGCAATCAGTCGCCCCAAATTCTTTGGCAAGGGCAAATTTATCAGGATTGGTGTCAATGGCAAAAATTCGCCCTGCGTTCGCTTGTTTCGCCCCTTGAATCACCGCCAAGCCAATGCCACCCAAGCCAAACACCGCCACGCTATCGCCTGCCTGAACTTTGGCGGTATTATGCACCGCCCCAATGCCTGTGGTTACGCCACAGCCGAGCAAGCAGACTTCCTCTGGGTTGGCTTTGGGATTGATTTTGGCGAGCGATACTTCCGCCACCACCGTGTATTCGCTGAATGTGGAACAGCCCATATAGTGATAAATCGGCTTGCCTTCATAAGAAAAACGGCTGGTGCCGTCTGGCATCACGCCTTGCCCTTGCGTGGCTCGCACCGATACGCACAGATTGCTTTTGTTAGATTGACAAAATTCGCACTCGCCACATTCTGCGGTATAAAGTGGAATCACGCTGTCGCCCACCGCCACGCTGGTAACGCCTTCGCCCACTTCCACCACCACGCCTGCCCCTTCGTGTCCCAAGACGACAGGGAACAGCCCTTCAGGGTCAGCCCCTGATAGGGTAAAGGCGTCTGTATGGCACACGCCTGTGTGGGTGATTTTGACCAAGACTTCGCCTTTTTTCGGGCGTTCTACATCAATTTCTACGATTTTTAAGGGTTCGTTGGGGGCAAATGCCACCGCTGCACGAGATTTGATGGTGTTCATTTTTAGGATACCTGATTGTTTGAAATGGTAATAATTATAACGATTTACAGATATTTTGGCTAATTGATAATTTTGATAGTTGGGTATTATTTGGGGGTGATACATCAGGTTTTCAGGCTGTCTGAAAACATTCAAAACCTTGCTTTTTACCCTTAATTTTTGCATAATAGATACAAAACATAGCTATTTCGGAGAAAACAATGACTACCGCAAAATTATTTTGGACAGGCAATTCCCAAGCCGTGCGATTGCCCAAAGAGTTTCGTTTTGAAGGCAAAGAAGTTCGCATTTTTAAACACGGCAATCAAGTGATTATTGAGCCGATTGCCGATGACTGGGGCTGGGTCAATGAGTTAGAACCTTTTGATGACACAATGGAACAAGCCATTTTGGAGCTAAAAAATGATGTGCCACAAGAGCGAGATTGGAGCGTTTTTGAATGAAATATTTGTTGGATACCAATATCATCATCGCTTTTCAAAAACAACATCAAGGCTTGTTGGCACAAATGAAAAAGCATTCGGTCAATGATTTTGCATTGTCCAACATTGTGTTATTTGAATTGGCATTTGGAGCATACAACAGCCAAAAGGTTGATGAAAATTTGCATAAATTAAGCCAATTACGCTTTCCCACCCTGACATTTAACAGTCAAGACGCTTATCACGCAGGCAAAATTCGGGCAAACTTACAAAAACAAGGCACACCAATCGGTGCGTATGATACGCTGATTGCAGGTCAAGCCATTGCCCAAAATTTGATTTTAATTACCCATAATATCAAAGAATTTGAACGGGTTGAAGGGTTAAGGTCTGAAAATTGGTTGATGTAGATTTTCAGGCAGCCTGAAACTTTTATTTTTAAAATAAAAAACACCGCCCAACTACCATTAGGCTGTATTTTTACTTCCCATCATTTTAAAGCATCAATCAATTGATTGGCATATTGTGTTGCCAATGCCTTATGAGCATTCACAGCAGTTTCATCAGTTGGGTCAATGAATGAAAATCCATAACCCACAATCGGTGTTTGCCATTTTAATCCACAAAATTCGGCACTTACCACAAAACCTGTTAAAAACTCATCAATGCTATGCTCATAATCGCCATTGACTTGATAATCGGCTTGTGTACCTGCAGTTGTGAATGATAAGAGCAGTTTTTTGCCATGTAATTTGGCGGTTGAACCGTAGGCAAAGCCGTGCAAAAACACTTCATCAAACCATTTTTTCATCAAAGCAGGTACGCTGTACCAATGCAAGGGAAATTGCCAAACAATCACATCCGCCCACAATAGGGCATCTTGCTCGGCTGGCACATCAATTTGAAAGTTTGGATAAAGTTCGTCCAATTTACGGATTTGAACATTGGGCAAAGTATTGGCAACCGTATCCAAAATGGTGCGATTGGCAATAGAGTTTTTTAAATCAGGGTGTCCTGACACGATAAGAATGTTTGACATAGCAATGACCTTTGATTATTCAAGAATTAAGGGCGGTAAGATTGCGGTGTTGCAACCAACAATGCGTATATTTTAACCCTTTATTTTGTTAAAATATATAACCAAAATACGAATAGACTGTTTAGAAAATTGGAACAATTAGACTGGCGGAATGGCTTTTCAGGCTGGCTGAAAACTTTTGTAAAAAATCAGAAAAATCCAATCGCTTGCAGGTTTTCCCCAAAATAAAAAGCCGTCTGAAAAAACTTCTCTTTCAGACGGCATTATCCAATCTTACAACCTTACAAATCCCAATCTTTCCACTGCATCATCATTTCGACAAAATTAGGGTCTCTATGGTCAAAATAACTCGGAAACGAAGTCGCCAATGCACTGACACCCGTGTCCATCGTGGCGATTTTTATCATATCTTTTTGTGTCAGTTCAAAATCAAAGATATTGAGATTTTCTGCCATTCGTTCGCTTCGTACGGTTTTTGTCAGTGAAACAATGTTACGCTGATACAGCCAGCGAAGTGTAACTTGCCCTGCGGTTTTGCCGTATGGTTTGCCGATTTCGGTTAAAATAGGGTGGTTAAAAATGTCGTATTTGCCTTCGGCAAAGCTCCCCCACGCGGTCGGTACAATATCGTTCGCCTGCATATAATTGACATTTTGATTTTGCTGATGAAACGGATTGATTTCAATCTGATTGACCATGGGCTTGATTTGATTAAATGCCGTCAAATCCACCAAACGGTCAGCACCAAAATTGCTCACGCCAATCGCACGGATTTTGCCTGCTTGATACAGCTCTTCCATTGCCCGCCAAGTGCCATGCACATCGCCAAAAGGCTGATGAATGAGATACAAATCCACATAATCCATTTGCAAGCGGTTTAAAGAACGTTCAAAAATACCCAAAGTCGCCTCATAGCCTGTGGCACTAATCCAGTGTTTGGTGGTAACAAACAGCTCACTGCGGTCAATACCGCTTTGGCGAATGCCGTTGCCGACTTCACTTTCGTTAAAATAACCTGCGGCGGTGTCAATGTGGCGATAACCTGTGTTCACGGCATTGATGACCACTTGCTCGGTTTGGGCAGGTTCAACCTGATACACGCCAAAGCCCAAAACAGGCATTTGTAAGCCATTGGATAAATTAATGTTTTTCATAAAATTTCCCATTCAAGTAAAAATAGTGCGTGTATTTTAACCTGTTATTTTGTTAAAATATATCCCAAAAATACGAACAGACTGTTTAGGAAAACCAAACAATGCCCCATTTTGACGATTTGCATTTATTTATTGCGGTGGTGCAGGCAGGTAGTTTTACCAAAGCAGGTGAGAAATTGGGCGTATCCAAATCCGCCTTGTCGCAAAGCATTAGCCAGCTTGAAAACCGCTTAAATATCCGCCTGTTAAACCGCACCACACGGAGCGTATCGCCCACGCCAGAAGGCTTATCGCTTTATAACGACATCGCACCGCATTATTTGGCGATTGGGCAGGGCTTGGAAAAATTGGCGGACAATCAACAAAATACCACAGGCACGGTGCGAATTAACGCCAGCCAGCTTGCCATAGAAACCGTGATTTTGCCGAAACTTTCGCCACTTTTAGCCGATTATCCGCATATTTTTGTGGAACTTTATAGCGATAATCGGTTTGTGGATATTGTGGAGCAGGGGTTTGATATGGGCGTTCGCTTTGGCGATGCGGTGGCTGACGGTATGATTGCGGTTAAAATTTCCCAAGCGGTGCAAATTACTCGGGTTGCCACATCTAATTATTTGAAAAATAAAACAATGCCAAAAACGATTGCCGATTTGGACAATCATCGTTTAATCAATTTGCAACTGGGTAAAGAGAAAATGCCGATTGATTGGGAATTTTGTGTCAATGGCGAAACGGTGGTTTATACGCCCAAAAGCCAAATGTTGATGAATGCCAATCTATTGAATGCGATTAAACAGCATTTTGGGATTGGTTTGGTGGGCGTATCGCAAATAGAAAATGAATTAAAAACAGGCGAATTGGTGGAAATTTTGGGCGAATATAGAATGATTTATCCGCCTTTTTATGCGTATTATCCCAATCGTGGCTATCATTCAAGGGCATTTGAACTCGTTTTGGGTGCGTTGAAGGAGTAATTTTTTCAGGCTGCCTGAAACTTTTATTTTTAAAATAAAAAAAACCGCCCAAATGTTCACTTGGGCGGGGTTTTTACAAAAACATCAAATCAATACCGATTAAACTTCCCTGCCTTTTGCTCTGCCAATCTTTTTAACACCGCCTCGGCAAGCAAATGGTCAGAATACGGATTTTGCCCTGTAATCAGCTCACGGTCTTGCACAATAAACGGCTTATCAGGTTCGCCCACAATCACTTTACCGCCAGCATTACGCAAAGCGTCTTCCATATAAAATTCAATTTTTGCCCCCAGCCAATTTTCCACGCCATACTCTTCGGCGGTGGAATAGACATTCATTTTGTAATCTTTGTAAATCCAATTTTTTGCCAAAGATTGGGCTTTTTGGGTGTCGCCTTTAACCATCGCTTTTCTGAATGCCACAGGATTATCCAAAGCCGAAGTTAAAGCCACACCGCCGTGGCACAATAAAGCCGTTGTTTTACCTGTTTCGTGGAAATGACGCAAAATTTTGCCCAAATCCTTGTTTTGCATCAAATCCACCATAGGGGCGTGTCCACCGGGAACATACACCGCATCGTATTGATTGAGCGTGCGGATAGAACGAGCAATCTCATTTAATTTAAACGGTTTTTGCATAGACGGGTGCGACAACACAAACGCCATTGCCCCTGCTAATTTGTCAGGATTGTTATCAAAAATGGACAAGTTAATGGAATTTTTATC
The DNA here is from genome assembly GCF_022354465.1 of Wielerella bovis. Taxonomy (NCBI): domain Bacteria; kingdom Pseudomonadati; phylum Pseudomonadota; class Betaproteobacteria; order Neisseriales; family Neisseriaceae; genus Wielerella; species Wielerella bovis. Next base: position 1,622,606 of record NZ_CP092361.1, read on the forward strand.
CAGTGCAGGGGTTGTGCCGTTTGGCGTGGCAAAATCCACTTGATACCCTGCTTTAATGAATTCTTGGGCAGGCACAGCCAGCTCGCCCAAATAATAACCCGTTTTGTGGGGGCGACCGTCTTTAAACTTCATCTCGTTAATGCCTGATGCAACGACCAAAATTTTGCCCTTGATTTCGCCTTTGGGGGCAAGCTGGACATTCGTTGCGTCCGCCAACGCCATTTGCGAAAACCCCAAAACACCTGCCATAACAGCAACAGAAAAACGCTTTAACATTTTAAAAACTCCGAAAAAATAAAAAAAATCAATTTGATAAAACACATTATACCTTTTTTATTTTTAATGATAAGATAGGTAATCGCTCAATCAGTTTTAGGGAAAAATTAAAAATGATAACGCCATCACTCTACGGTTATCTCACGGTTTTTCATACCATTGTGGAACAGGGCAATATTTCCAAAGCGTCCAAGAGTTTGTCGCTTTCCGTGCCGTCTGTCAGCAATACGCTAAAATCATTGGAAAAAGAATTGGGCTTGTCGTTGTTTCATCGTTCCACACGCAGGCTGACTTTAACCGAAGCAGGACGGCGTTTGTATGATGACACCAAGCCTTTAATCAAAGACTTAACGAGTGCCATTGAAAGCATTCAAGATTTACGCCAAAAACCGTCAGGTTTGGTGCGAATGACCGTACCAAGATTTGCTTATCATTTGCTCATTAAGCCGTTTTACGCTGAATTTTGTCAGGCATATCCTGATGTTTTGCTTGAAATTTCGGTATTTGACGGTACAGTTGATGTGGTGCAAGAAGGTTTTGATGTGGGCATTCGTTTTGGCGACAAAATTGAAGACGGTGTGGTGGCAAAACTTTTGTTACCAGCAATGAAAGATTGTTTAATGGTGTCAAAATCTTATGTTGAACAATACGGCATACCGCACACGCCAAAGGATTTGCCCAAACATCGTTTGATTGGCTACCGTTTTATTACGGCTAACCGTCTGTTACCACTTGAATTGATGATAGGCGGACAAACCACCCCCATTGAAATGCCGATGTCTTTGATTGTCAATGATGAAGTGGATTTGATGGTGGACGCAACACGGCAAGGTTTGGGGATTGGGCGGATTTTTGAAAGTACGCTCGCTCTGAAAGCAGATAGGGCGGATTTTGTGCCGATTTTAGAAGACCATTGGATAGAGTATCCGCCTGTTTATCTGTATTTTTTGCAAAATAGCCAGAAAATTGGGCGGATTAAGGTGTGGATTGATTTTTTATTGGAAAAGGCAAAAATATTACAAAATCAATAAAAAACACCGCCCAAACTTTCATTTGGACGGTGTTTATTTTTAAATAATCAATAACATCATTACTCCTAACTTTTGACAGGCGGAAACCAATTAACACCAGCACAATTATATTGCCAAAGCAAATCGGGGTAGCTATAACGGTCTGGTTTTTTGGGGTCAAAAACGCTTTCAATTTCATCATAGCGTTGTTCTTGTAACAGCGTGGCAATGTTTGGGTTTAACATTACCGCCTTGCCGAGTGCCAAAAATTCACAAAACCCTGTGGCAAACGCCTGTTCAATCGCCTTGCCTGTCAGCAAATTACCCACGCCAATGAGTGGCAATTTACCACCGATGCATGCGTGGATTTGTTCAATGCGGGTTTTGTTTGTATCCGCTCCACGCCGTGCCTTGCTATAAAAATCCCACAACGAAATATGTAGATATTGCAATGGTTTATCCACCAAAGCATCAATCAAGTCAAAAGTATCCGCCATTGTCAGCCCATTCTCGCCTGCTTCTTCGGGCGAAAAACGATAGCCGATGATAAATTCAGGCTTGTTGTGTTTTTCACGCACTTTTACGATTGCGTCCACAATCGCCAAAGGCAAACGCAGGCGATTTTCAAGACTTCCACCCCATTCATCGGTGCGATGATTAAATTCTCGTGAGAAAAATTGCTGAATCACAAAGGCATTTGCACCGTGAATTTCCACACCGTCAAAGCCTGCCCGAATGGCTAAATCGGTTGCATTGGCAAAGGCGTGAATTAAGCCTTGAATTTCGTCCACCGTTGCCGAGCGAGTACCAGTCGCCAAGTCTGTGCTGGCTGAAATTTTATCTTTGCCATTTAACTCGGCAATGGTGTGCATACCACCGTGATGAAGTTGCAAAATCGCTTTTGTGCCTTGATTTTGCAGGATTTGGTCGGTTTGCTTTAAGCTGTCCAAATGGCTGTCGTCTATCGCATAAGGTTGCCCATAGCCTGCTTTGCCACCGTCTGCCACCAGCGTTGCCGCCGTGATAAACAGTCCCATATTTTGTCCACGATTGGCAATAAATCTGCGTTCTTGTTCGCTCAATGTGCCGTCAGGATTAGAACTGTAATGCGACATTGGGGCGACCACAAGGCGGTTTTGGATTACCACGCCATTGTTTAGGGTGTAGGGGGTGAATAAAGGGGTCATTGTTTGCTCCGTATTTTTTGCTTAAATGGAATGGGTGTATTATAAATTTTTGAAATTGATAATTGAATGGCGATTTTTGGGAATTTTATTTTTAAAAATGGAAAGATATATGCTCGGGCTGTCTAAGAAATTTGTAAAAATTTACAAAAATGCTTACATTCAGGGGCGTGTGACTTATCTTACTCAAAAACCAATCTAATACAATTACATCTCAACTCTTACAATACTTCCTTTGCAAAAGATTGACTAATTGCGAACCTATGGCTAATGCCTTGTTTTTCAAAAATATCGTCAACCAAGACGGTTTTTTGTGTGTAAATTAACATAACCCCAAAACCACTTGAATATTTTTAAATTTTATGATAATTTATGGAAAATTTTTCCAAAAAATAGCTTGAAAATATATGTTAATTGAATTTAGCGTGGCAAATTGCCTGTCTTTTGATGAAAGACAAACTTTGAGTATGGTCAAATCGCACAGCGATGAGTTGCCAAATAACGCCTATTCGGTTGAAAAGGCAAAGGACTTGCATCTATTGCACTCGGTTGCCATTTATGGTGCAAATGCCAGTGGTAAATCCAATTTCATTAAGGCTTTCCGCTTGATGGAACAGATTGTAACAACCACATCGCAGCGTGGCGATGAACTTGATGTAACACCTTTTAAACTTAATCAAAAAAACATCACAGAACCATCTGAGTTTGAAGTGGTTTTCGTCATTGATGGTGTCCGCTATCAGTATGGTTTTTCAGCAGATAAATATCAAATTTATGATGAATGGCTTTATGCCTATCCAAAAAATCGCCCACAAAAATGGTTTGAACGGGTTTGGGTTAATGATGAAAAACGCCATACTTGGCAATTTAGTTCATTATTTTTGGGTAATAAACGCTTGTGGCAAGAATCTACAAGAGATAACGCCTTATTTTTATCTACTGCAGTGCAATTAAATAGTGAGCAATTAAAACCCTTGTTTGACTGGTTTGATAAGACATTGGCATTTATTGGTGTTGATGGATTAAGCCCGAGCTATACCGCTCAACTATGCACCAAAGAACAAAAAAATGAAATCATTCGCCTGCTAAGGACTGCTGATTTTAATATTCATGATATTAAAGTTCAAATTGAAGATTTTGATGAATCCAAACTGCCCGACGATATGCCTTCCGAGTTAAAAAATCATTTGGTAAAAGCCTTAAAAGGGACCAAACAAATTGATAGCATTGAATTGTTGCATTATGACGATTTGGGCAATCCTGTTTATTTTGATTTTGATGAAGAATCAGATGGCACACAAAAATTCTTTGCTTTTTCTGGTCCCATTTTAGATATTTTAATGAATGGCAGGATTTTATTTATTGATGAATTAAATCAAAATCTACACCCTAAATTAGTACAATTTTTGGTTGATTTATTTCATAATCCCAAGTCCAACCCAAGACACGCCCAACTTATTTTTACAACACATGAAACTTCTATTCTAAATCAAAATGTGTTTCGTAGAGATCAAATTTGGTTTTGTGAACGCAATAAACAACAATCTTCTATTTTGTATCCTTTATCTGATTTCAGCCCCAAAAAAGGTAAAGAGAATTTAGAAAATGTTTATTTGTCGGGCGGATATGGAGCAGTGCCATTTATTGACCATTTTATTTTGGAGCAATAAATAATGGGTAGTGATGATTTATTTAAAAAACGCAAATTACGAGCCGCCAAAGAAAAACGCAAGAAAACTGAAAGAAAAAATCATGATAGAGTTTTGATTGTTTGTGAAGGTGAGAAAACAGAACCATTTTATTTTAATGGTTTGCGTTCGGCTTATAAATTGGATACTGCAAACATTAAGATAACAGGTGATTGCGGTTCTGACCCAATGAGTATCGTTGATAAAGCCATTGAAGAGTATGAAAAATCCAAGCAAGATAGAAATTGCTTTGATAGAGTTTATTGTGTGTTTGATAAAGATACACACCCAAAATATCAGAATGCTATCAATAAAATCAAACAATTATCAACAGGGAAAAACAAAAAGCCATTCTTTGTAGTTTGTTCTGTTCCTTGTTTTGAGTATTGGTTATTATTACATTTTGTTTATACAACACAGCCATTTTCGGCATCTGGTAAAAATAGTATTGCCGATAATGTTATTAAAGAGCTTAAAAAATATATCCCAACCTATGAAAAGGGACAAGAGGATATCTTTATCTTATTGCATGACAAACTTGAATTTGCCATAAAAAATGCTCATAGAGCTAATGAAGAAGCGATAAAAAATAACACAGACAATCCAAGCACATCAATTATTGAATTGGTTGAATATTTAATTAAATTAAAAGAATAGTAAGGTATTTGCATGTATTTTTATTGAAATAAAAATACATTCTTACTTTCAATAAGTGGCATATTTAGCTCTCTTAGAATCAAAATTATTAACTTAATAATCTATACTTTTGATAACTAATTCCTCACTCTAATATTATAAAATTTTAAAATTGATAATTGAATGGCGATTTATGGGAAGTTGGTTTTCAAATATGGAAAGATATATTTTCAGACAGCCTGAAAAATCATTTTCCAAAATTCCAATAAAAAAACACCGCTTGAACCCAAATCCAAACGGTGTTTCCCCAAACCTTATTTCCTAACTATTCTACTGTCCAGCCCCAGTTGTTCATCTACCCCCAAATGGTCTCGCAAAGTCTCGCCAAGATAATCATCGGCTCGCAATCCCCGCTCCCTTAACATCGGAATGACCTGCTCAATCAAAATCGGCAAATCGTGCTGGTTGTCATTTAAAATCAGCGTAAAGCCCTGACAAGCCCCTTGTTCTAGCCATTCTTGCATCATATCAACCGCTTGGCTTGGACTGCCAATTAAATTTAACATCGGTTCATACAGCCCATAGGCTAAAATTTGGCGTGGCGTTTTGCCTTGTTTGGCAAGTTCAATGACTTTATGGCTTTGGGGTGTGCGTAAGCGTGGGCGTAAGGACGCAATTTGTGTTTCGGTTAATGGCGTGTCAATTTGGCTGGGGTCAAGGTTTATGCCCAACACCACCGCCAAATGCCCCATAATCCAATCCATACCCATTTGACTGTCCAATGTCATACGGTGTGCAACGGCATCTTCTTCGGTGTCGCCCAAACTCAAATTTAGAAATGCCAACAGTTTGATTTCATTGACTTCACGCCCCACTTGTTTTGCCATATCGTTCATAATGGCAATTTGCTGTTTGCCTTCTGCAATATTGGACGGCATCGCAACCATCGCATTGGCATACAAGGCAGCCGCTTCAATGCTTTTACCACTGGCAAAGGGCATAAAAATCACAGGTTGCCCCTGCTTTGACGGCGGAATTTGCAAAGGTCCATAAGACCCCACTTGCTTGCCTTGCAGGTTAATCGGCTGAATGTATCGCATATCGGCAAAACGCCCACTTGCCTTGTCAGGCTCGCCTGCTTCTTTTTGCCAACTGCCCCATAAGGCTTGGGTAATTTGCACCGATTCGTGCAGTCTTTCGTATTTTTTATCGCTACTTGGCACAGGCTTGCCGTAATTGGCAAAGGCTTGTGGCTCATAACTGGGAATGGCATTCCAGCCCACTCGTCCACCACTGATGACATCAATGGCACGAAGTTGTCTTGCCAAAGTGTAGGGTTCATTAAACGATGTGGACGCTGATGTTACCAGTCCAATGCGTTTAGTGGCAGGGGCAATCGCTGATAGCAAAACCATTGGTTCAATACTGGCAAACAAGGGCGAACGCTCGTTTAAATCTTCGTGCAAAAACACTCTGTCGCCATAAAAAATATAATCCAAACCGCCTTGCTCCGCCATTTGGGCTTTTTTAATGATGACATCAATGTCGGTAAAGGCATTGTCAGGGGCAGACGGCAACCGCCACGCCGCAGGGTGAAAGCCGTAACTTTCGCTATTGGAAATGCCCAGTAGCAGTTTATGGGTTGGTTTTGAATGAGTTTTCATAAATTTTTCTCTTTTGTTAAATGGAATGAGCGTATTATAAAATTTTAAAATTGGTAAAAGAATGGCGATTTGTGGGAAATTGGTTTTCAAATATGGAAAGATATATTTTCAGGCTGTCTGAAAACCATTTTCCAAAATTCCAATAAAAAAACACCGCTTGAACCCAAATCCAAACGGTGTTCTTTAATCAAACCATTAACTCATCAATCAATTCTTTTACGCTTTTGATTTTGTGGATTTGTGAAATGCCATTGCCGACCGACACATAGCCTTTTTCAAAATCGCCTTCAAGCATACCCAAACGCATTCCTGTACCTGCATTCATCACTTTGGCGATGTCGGCACGAGTTGTCCCTGCTTCACTCATTTCAAAACATTGTTTTGCCAATGTGGTCGGCAAGGAGCGGTAATAATACGGCTCAGTTCGGAATAAGAGTAAATCATTGGCGGTTGCATTCACAATCCATTCTTTGACTTTTTGATGACTTCGGCATTCGGTTGTGGCGATAAATGCCGTGCCAATCCATACGCCTTCTGCCCCCAAAGTTAAGGCAGCCTGAACCGATTTTTTATCGGCAATGCCACCAGCGAGCATAATTGGCAAATCCACCTTGCCCACAAATTCAGCAAGCACCGAGAAACTACCAATTTCTTTCATTGGCAATGTACCACCTTCATCAAAACCCGTCAGCACCAAAATATCCGCCCCCAACGCTTGGGCTTTTAAAGCGTCTGCCAAATTGGGATTGGGCAAACGGCAGATGATTTTAATGCCCGCCTGTTTGAATTTGGCGTAAATTTCGGCATCTAAATAGCCGTTATCCAACACCACAGGCACACGCTCTTCAATCAGCAAATCCACCATTAAGGGAATGAGCGAAAAATCATAAGACAAAATAAACGGTACGCCAAACGGCTTATCTGTCAAAGCCTTAACCTTGCGGATTTCGCTACGCATTCTTTCTAACACTTCTTCGTTGGAAGTGGGATTGCTTGTTTGCCCTGCGTGTGGGGCTAAAAAGCCCAGTCCGCCAGCGTCCGCCACGCTTGCCACCAGATGAGCGTCCGTCAGCCACGACATCGGGGCTTGGACAATCGGATATTTGATGTTCAAAATTTGGGTAATGCGGTTTTGCATAAAATTCTCCTAAATGATTAAAACAGCTTATTTCACTCGCTCGTTAATCCATTCTGCCACATCATCGTTGATTTTTTGTCCGCCATTTTCCAGCATTAACAAATGCCCAAAGTTTGGATACAAAATCAAACTTTTATCCACCGAGTTGGTTTCATTATAAAAATCAATGGCATCTTTGGGGGCAACAAACACGTCTTTATTACCACTAATCAACATCACAGGGGCGACAAATTTGTCGTCATTGTCTTTTAAATATTTGATGCCTTCTTTAAAGCCGTTGGGGAAAGACACCGAAAATTTGTTCAACATCAACGGGTCGCCAGCCACCGATAAACCAGCCCCTTCAAATGGGATATTGAGCGTGGTTAAAGACACCGAACCGTCCACAAAACTGTTCGCAGGCTCGGGGCGTGGCAAATGCCCAAAATTCATTGTGTTATAACGCAAAACGCCCGCCGCCAAAATAAAGCCGTTCACATCGTGCGGATATTTGGTGCCATAAAGTGCCGAAATGTGTCCGCCCATAGAATGCCCGAGTACAAAAACAGGTGTGTTTGGGTTTTCTTGCTTGGCTTTTGCCACGACAAGGCGTAAATCTTCCACCATTTCAAAATAGCTGTTGATATGAATGCTGTCTCGTCCGTCCGATTTGCCGTGTCCACGATGGTCAAAACGATACACGGCAATGTCATTTTTGTTCATTGTTTTGGCAAAATCGCCAAACACCCCCGAATGGCTCGCCAAACCGTGCGAAATCACGACAACGGCTTTGGGCTTGGCATTTGGAATGTCTTTTTGTAAATGCAAATTTAAGCCGTCAAGGGTTTTGATTTTTTGTACGACTGATTTTGTAATGCTTACTTTTACAGGCTGTTCGGGCGTTTTGGCGGTTGCCACAGAACCAAAAGACAAAGACAATGCCAACGCAATGGCGGTTGATTTTAAAAGGGTTTTCATAAATTTTTCTCTTTTGTTAAATGGAATGAGTGTATTATAAGATTTAATTTTTAAAATTTGAATGGCGAAAATTGGGAAGTTGGTTTTCGTTTTTGGAAAGGTTATTTAAAAATTAATTTTCAGGCTGCCTGAAAACAAAATGCCGTCTGAAAAACTTGTTCAAACGGCATTCCATTTCATTTAAAAAACAATCAAACCTTAACCACAATCTTACCAATCTGTTGATTGCTTGCCATATATTCGTGGGCTTTGACCATTTCATCAAAGGCAAAGATTTTGTCAATTTCTGGGCGTAATTGACCGCTTGCCAAGCCGTCATAGACAAATTGTTTGGCTTTGGCGAGTTTTTCAGGCACGGTGGTGATTTCAAAGAGTTCATAACCCCGCACCGTCAAATGTTTGCCCAAAATCGGGAACACAGGCACGGCAATGTCATCGTGGCTTAATGCTCCGTAAATGATGTAGCGACCGTCTTGTGCCATTGCGTAAAAAATGTGCGATGCCCCTTGACCGCCCACAGGGTCAAACACCACATTCACGCCTTTGCCGTTTGTGATTTCAAGAAGTTTGGTGGTTACATCGTCTTCTGTTGTGGCGACCACAAAATCCGCCCCTTTGTCCAACAGCACATCGCCTTTGGCGTGGGTGCGGGTCAGGGCGATGACGGTTGCCCCTTGCATTTTGGCGATTTGGATTGCCGCCAAGCCGACCGAACTGGTTGCCCCGCCCAGCACCACGACATCGCCTTTTTGCAGATTGCCAAATTCCAACAGTCCGCCATAAGCGGTAACAAACGCCATCCAACTGGCGGACGCTTGCTCCATTGTCAGCGTGTCGGGGTGCTTGACCACGGCGTGTTTGGGCATATTGACGACTTCGCCATAAGTGCCGTATTCGGTAAACATAAAGGACGGAATGACGCTGACCTTATCGCCAATGGCAAATTCGCTCACGCCATCGCCAATCGCTGTTACCACGCCCGCCCCTTCGTAGCCCAAAGTGGCTGGGAACACAGGCTCAATCACATACGCCCCTTCACGGTACATCATCTCGGCACGGTTTAAGCCAATGGCGTGGATTTGGATTTGTACTTCATCGGCTTTGGGGGTAGGCGTTTGTACATCAACGATTTGCAAGACATCAGGCGAACCTGTTTTTGTAAATTGGATTTGTTTGCTCATTGGTTTGACCTTTTGTGAAAATAATGGGCGTATTTTAATGCAATGAAATTAAAATAAGAATGGCGAAAAATGAGAAAGTGATTTTCATTTTTGGAAATTTAAACCCAAATCTGCTACAATAACCCAAATTTTCAAGCACTCAAAACAATGAACCTAAACGCCTTATCCTTATTTGTCTCCGTGATTAAACACGGCAGTCTCTCCAAAACTTCCGAAAAACTGGGCGTACCAATTGCCACCATCAGCCGTCAAATTGCCGAGCTAGAAAAATCCTTACACATTCAACTCTTTGACCGCCAAAAATCGGGCGTTAAACCGACAATGGCAGGGCAAAAACTCTATGATGAAGTGCATTTGTCCATTGATAATTTGTTGAATGCCAAGCAGGTTTTGTTTGACGATGAACAAAATTTAAAAGGCATTTTGCGGATTTCCGCTCCGCCCAAATGCGAGCCTGTGCTGGCGTGGGTCAGCGAGTTTCAACAAAAATTCCCCAATGTGCAAATTCACGCCACGATGACCGAACGCATTTTGGATTTGAGTGCCGACAGCATTGATGTGGCGTTTAGGATTGGCGAGCTTCACGGTGAGCATTTTATCGCCAAAAAAGTCGCCACGCTTGGCACAAAATGGGTGGCACACCCCGAGTTATTGGCTCGTTTTGGTACGCCCAAGACTTTGAAAGAATTGAAAAATTTCCCCATTGCTACTTGGGCAAAAAATGGTGAAAACGAAGTCGTCATTCAAATGAATAAAGAGAAAATCGCTTTGCCGTTTTTGTTTGCCAGCAATGATGCGTATGCGGTGGAATATATGGTTTTGCAGGGGCAGGCGATTGGGCAAATTTCTGATTGTACGGCAAATGAATGGATACAGGACAATCGTGTGGTGGAGATTTTGCCAGAGCTTGCCAAGCCCAATTATGAATTGTTTATGCTCTATGCGTCCCAGCGTTATCCGTCTGCGATTGTGCGGGTGTTTGTGGAGTTTGTTTTGGGGAAAATTCAGGCTGCCTGAAAATAAAAACACCGTTTAAAATCAAACTTAAACGGTGTTTTTAAGCCATCATTTCAAACTTTGATAAATACTCTCTACCAATTTTTCACTATTGATAAAATTCCAATTATGGCTACTTTCCCATTCTTTGGCGGGGCGAGACACTTGAATTTGGGCGAGTGTTTTGCCTTGGCGTTTTTGTTTGGCGACTCGATTTCTAATGGTATTGAGCATTTTGGTATGGGTGATTAGCTCGCTACGGCTTGCCAAATTACCGTGTCCTGCGATGATTTTGGTATTGTCATCGGCAAGGGCGATAATGCCATTTAAGCCTTGAATCATACCGTCAATCGTTCCGCCATTTTTGACATCAATAAACGGAAAACGCCCAAAAAATAAAATATCGCCAGCGTGAATAATATTGGATTTTGGCAAATGTACAATAATATCGCCATTGGTATGAGCATTAGCAAAATACATCAAATGAATGGGTTCATCGCCTGCCAATTTTAAAGAGCTATCAAAAGTCAAATGCGGTAGCGTATTGGGCGTGGCATTATTTTGATTATAAGCAGTGATTAAATCGCTGGTATTGTGATGAGCGATAATGGTCGCATTAAAATCTTTGACAAAAGACGCATTGCCATTGGTATGGTCATTGTGTCCGTGCGTATTGATGACATAACGCACAGGTTTTGAGCTGATTTTGCCAATTTCACTTTTAATATCAGCATAAATATTGGCAAATTGCGTGTCCACGACATATAAAGCGTCATTATTTTCAATCACAGCAATATTACCGCCTTGACCTTCCAACATATGGACTTTGTCATTTAAAGGCGTGGTTTTAATGGGGTTTGTGTGTATGCCGTCAGCCCAAGTGGTCATTGTCAGACAGCTGGCTAAAATAGCAGTTAAAAATTTGATTTTCATGATTAAAAAAATTCCAAAAAAACACCGCCCCAATTTGAAAGAGCGGTGTGTTTAAATCAAAATTACTCGATGAATTTCACCACTTCATCAAAGTCTTTACGGGCTTTTTGGCGGATTTCTTTATCACGATAGCCAAAAGTTACCATTACTGACACGCCCCATTCAGCAGGGTCAAATAAACCTGCCTCAGCCAAAATTTGGTTCACTTCTTGATAAGCGAAACCTTCAATCGGGCAAGAGTCCACGCCAATCATCGCTGCACCTGTCATCATATTGGCAAGGGCAATGTAGGTTTGTTTGCTTGCCCAGTCAAACAAAGTGCGTTCATTGTCAGCAATGTGTGCATCTTCTGTTTGGAATTTTTTATAAACTTGCATTGCTTTTTCACGCGCTTCGCCTTGTAAACCGCGTCTGTCCATGATTTCGCCAAAATAAGGTGTGTCATAGCGGGCATTTTTCTTCGCCAAAATCACCACGATGTGGCTGGACGTTTCCATGGTTGGGATACCCCAGCAGTAGGGTTTGATTTTTTGGCGCAAGTCTGGGTTTTGCAAAACCAAAAATTGCCATGGCTCCGAACCCACCGAGCTTGGGCTTAAACGACCCAATTCCAAAATGTAGTTAAAATCTTCGGCAGGAATTTTTTTGTTGCCGTCATACGAACGTGTGGATGCGCGGTAATGGAACGCATTGATGATGTCATCTTTATTAAAAAAAGTCATAGAAATTACTCCAAAAATAGGGGAAATCAGCTTTTCAGGCTGCCTGAAAATGGGGGCATTATAAAAGATTTGGTTTATTATGAATAATTGATAGTTTTGATAGGTAGGTATTATTTCAAATGATAAATGTTTTTTCAGGCTGCCTCATAGTACACGACAAAAAATGTTTGTATGATTGGAATGCGCTCCCTCCTCCTGTCATAAACGGAGGAGGGAATGGATTTGTGGCAAGTAAAAAATTGTCGTGTACTGTGAGGCTGCCTGAAAATCAGATGTATAGTGAATTCACTAAACCAGTACAGCGTTGCCAGCTCCCTTATGTACTATGAGTACACGACAGTCGCTGTCGCCTTGTCCTGATTTAGTGAATCCACTATATTTTATTCTCCATTGCTTGCTTAATGCCTTAAAACCTGCTTGTTTGCATTATTGCTAACATCATGATTTTTCCAATTCCAATAAATATTGTTTTCGCCAAAGTCCACCGCCATACCCTGTTAATTCACCGTTTGCACCAATCACACGATGACAAGGCACCAATATGGCAATGCTATTCATTCCATTGGCATTGGCGACCGCTCTAACTGCTTTGGGGTTGCCCAAAATTTTGGCTTGTTGTCCATAAGAATAAGTTTTTCCATAAGGAATTTGTTGTAAAATTTGCCAAACTTTTTGTTGAAAATCCGTACCAATCAAATGCAATGGCACACTAAATTCGGTGCGTTTTTGGGCAAAATATTCTTTTAATTGCATTTCCAAAATTTCAAAAAATGGATTGTCGCCCTGAATAAGAATGGCATTTTGGCGTTTGGCGATATTTTTTAATTCTGTTTCAAGCATTTTTCGGTCGGTAAATTCCAATAAACAAATGCCTTTATCAGTAGCACAAGCCATCATTGTGCCAAGCGGTGTTTCTATTCTTTTTAAATTAATCAGGGTTTGGGTTTTGCCTTGTTTGGGAGAAACGCCAAATATTTTTTTAAAAGAGTCTGAAAAACCGCTTAATGAATCAAAGCCCAAATCAAAGGCGGTATGGGTGATTTGTTCGCCTGATTGAATTTTTTTAAAGGCAGAATTAATGCGATACATACGACAAAAAGCGTGAAAAGTCATACCGTGATTTTTTAAAAACCAACGGCGAATGAATTTGGGGTCAATATTTCGTTGTTTTAATTCAAAATCTGTGAATTTTAGACTGGGATTTTGGGTAAATTCATCAAGAATGGCTTGAATTGTGGTAGGTGTTTGGTCTAAATGTTGTAATGGACGACAAACTTTGCAAGGGCGATAGCCTTTTAAAATACATTCTTTGGTGGTCGCAAAAAATTCTACATTTTCGCTTTTGGGTTTTCTGGCAGTACAAGACGGACGACAAAAAATGCCTGTGGTTTTTACAGCCGTAAAAAATATGCCTTCAAATGTCGTATCTTTTTCCAAAATGGCTTGGTACATTCGCTCGTGTGTTAAAGATAAGTTTTTCATTTTTCATCATAAAATAAAGAAGGTGCTTTATTTTATGGGTTAATTTATACAAAAACAACCGAAAACTGGACAAGTATTTTTTGTGGTCTAAAATAAAAAGCACCGCTTCAATCCTGAAAATGGTGTTTCTCTTATCCCCCATTACTTCCTCAAACTCTTCACATCAATCCCCCACTTTTCCACCAAAGCCAGAATGATTTTTCATTACAACCCCGATTTATGATAAAATACCCAATAAAATCAGCAAAGTATTGACAAATATCTTTATTACCAATCTGCTTATCCCAATTAAGAGTCACCAATGACCACCACTGACTTTTTGAAAAAGCAAACCAAACAATAGGATAAATTTCATATTCGGTTCCAAAATCATTTTTCAGGCAGCCTGAAACCCTTGCTAATACGGTATAATCCCAATCATATTCCCTTTAATTATAATCAATTATCATCATGTCCATATTTTCAAAAGATTTTCTAGCGGACTACCAATCCGCCCAAATCAATGACGAAGTTCTGGGTACACTCCATGCTTTTCTCAACGGCACAGCAGATGAAACAGGCTGGCTGTTTGAACGCGAAATCAAAGCCTGCAAACTGGATTACACCCTAGCCAGTTTGAAGCGCATTGATGCCATGTTAGACCGCATTCGTGAAAGCCAAACCCTTGACCGAGAAACATTTTTAGTCAATAGAAAGCCTGAAAACAGCCATTTTTTGGTTTTATTGGCATTTTATTGTGGCGAAATGCGCGGACGTTTGGCGGGCGTTGCGCCCATTTGGCAGGCTTACGAAAGCTACATCGCTGAAAATCCCGAAATGCAAAACATTTTCCCCACCATAGACGAATACCGTTTTGTTGCTACCTATCATCGTGCCGATAATATTAATCAGCATTTTCCACTCGTTGCCATTTTAGAACGCCTATTTCCTGAATTTGATGAACCTGAAAAATCCGTCTATTTTTCTACCATTACAGGCGATTATCAGGCGTTTGCCCCAGACGAAGTTGTGCCACCTGCGTTTCAATCTTTGCCGTTTGATTTGCAGGCTGCCTGTCAAGATTTGTCGGCACATTGGCAAAGTTATTTGCAGATTTTGCCGCCCAAATGGCTGTTTGGCGATGATTTGATAAGCCAAATCAAAGCCATACCTACGCTTTACCAAAAAGGTCGCGTGGTGTGGGGCGCGTTGGTGCAAGCCAACAAGATGCTTTTTGAAGAAGATAACGCGACCAGTTGTCCAGCCGAGATTATTTATGACAAAGCAGGACGTACGCCACCACGTTTATTGCGTGAAATCGCCAGCGATTTGTTTTCATTGAAAAATAAAACGCCAAGTCATTTAACATCCCAATTAAAACAATACGCCACGCATTTGAAAAATGAAAGTACCCGTTTTAAAGGCAGCCTGAATTTCCCAAATGTGGAATACATCCAGCTTCACGCGAGCACCGTGTTTGTGTGGCGACCGCATTTGCCTGATGCGATGCTGACTTTGCCGATTTTTCCGATTGTCATCAATGATGATAACGATGACGTGATGATTTTGCCTGCGAAATTTTGGGCGCACACCGAGTATTACCAAAAATGGTTGGAAATTTCTGAGTGTGCCAGCCAAGAAATTGTGCCGATGTGGGCGAATTTATCTGCCGATGAAGCCAAGCATTTTTGGCAAGATTATCAAGAACTCGTTGTGCCACAAGCCGAAGAATTGCCCCAATTTGGCAAACCCAATGATGACAATCCGCCAACGATTTCAAGTGATGACACACGCTTTTTAAAATGCTGCCAAAACAAAGCACAGCAAGAATATCGCCGTTGGTATGAATTTTTTGAGATACAAACCGATGACCCTGAATTAGCAGAAGACTTGGCAAAGTCTAAGTTGCCTGAAAATTTATACAAACAATTACGCACAATCAATCTCGCCCCATTTTTGGACGATTTAAAACGTGAAATCAATGTGTCACGCTTGCCAAACGCCAAGCCTTTGCCCAAAGTAGCAACCACTCTTTCGCAAAATTTATCGCCTTTACAGACGGCAAAATTGGTGCAATTTCTACACACGCACGGCAACACTTCTTTGTCCAAATTATTACAAAATGAACGGCAAGTCGGCGAACCTGAACGACCAAGCACAATCAACACCACTGCCACATTGGCTTTGGCATTGATGTATTTGACGGGTAAAAATGTCCCGCAAAGCATTGAAGAAGGCATAGGCTGGCTTAATTACGCCGCCGATTTGGGTGACAGTCGTGCTTTGCGTTGGCGAGCCGAACTGGTTTTGCAAGCCCCAGAAATCACCAGCAAATTGTTTGAACAACAACTGAACAAAGATTTCTTACCTGTATCTATCCATTTGATGAATAAGGGAAATATTTCTGTTTTTGACATTCAAGAAGCCGAAAAAAGCTACCCCAAAGAGCGTGGGGCGCAGTTGGCATTGGTGCGACAATGTTTGGAAATGGCATGGCAAGCGGGCGATAGCGTTGCCCAAAAACGCTTACAGGCGTTGATTGCCGATGGCACATTGCCCCAAAAAGACGAAAATCGGTTTACGCATATTCAATTTTGGGTCATTGATTATTTGTTGCGCCACAAAAATCAGGATTACACTTATCTGATTGATAAAAATAAACAATATGAACAGCTTGGCGACATCATTGCAGACGATAATGATTATGAAACTGACGAACCTCCAGCTTGGCACAAATGGGCAAAATGGGCTGTGGCAATGGTGGTGATTTTTGGCATCAAAACGTGCGTATCGGATTGGCGAGCCAGTGAACCCAAACCCACGCCTGTTGCCGAGCCAACCGTTTCAGGCAGTCTGAAAACGCAAACCACGCCCACCGCAGCCCCCGCCACAACTGCCCATAGCCAAACGGCAGAAAATATTGGCAATCATGCGGTTTCGTTAAGCGATGCGGTGTTTATGCTACAACAAAAGTTGCCCAAAACAGCGTTTACAGGTCATCACGAGATTGAAGCAGTTCATTTTGATAATCAATTGGTTACTGTGAAAATCAAAGACAAAGGTCGTGGCATGATGAGTATTCAGGCAGCCAACGGTTTGTATTGTCGTGAGCCATTATTTGACGGTTTGCGTGCGGCAAATGCTGTCGTGATTTTTGATGTGCATGCACAGGGCGATTTGCGCTATGAGATAAGCGATGTGCATTGCCAATAGATTGCAGGCAGCCTGAAAGTTAACATTGATTTTCAGGCAGCCTGAAAAAATCACATAAACCCACGCACATATTGTCTTGGCACAAACTGCATTTCGCTACTGTCCGAGCCATTTTGCTGATATTGTGCGTTTAGCACCCAATACGGGTCGCGGAGCAAACCTCGTCCGACCGCCACCAAATCGGCATCGCCCACGCCCAAAATGTGGTCAGCCACCGCCACATTGTCCAGCATACCGACCGCAATCACAGGTTTGCCTGTCGCTTGTTTGACTTTGCGAGCCAAATCCACTTGATAGCCTGCATAAAATTCAGGGTGATTGCCCTTATGGAGTACGCCATCGCCACCACCGCTGACATCAAACACATCCGCCCCTGCGTCTGAAAATCGTTTGGCAATTTCTACGCCATAATCACTGTCAAAACCGTCTTTGCCGTATTCTTGGGCGGAAATTCGCACGATTAAAGGCATTTCAGACGGCATCACTTCTCTGGCTGCCTGAATCACCTCTACGCCAAACAAGGCTTTATCTTGACCGTATTCATCGGTACGCTGATTGGACTTGGGTGAATAAAATTGATGAATCAAATAACCGTGTGCCCCGTGCAATTCAATCGCATCAAACCCTGCGTCCACCGCTCTTTTGATGCTCATCGCAAAGGCTTGTACCAAGTCTTTGACTTCCTGCGTGGTCAGCTCGCGTGGCGTAATCAAATTTTGCCCTGCATAATCCAGCTCGCCATAATGAATGGCAGACGGGGCAACGGCATTGGGTTCGTCTTGGGCTTTGCGACCTGCGTGGGCGATTTGCACGGCAATTTTTGCCCCGTGAGTGTGTACACTATCCACGATTTTTTTGAACGCGTCTTTTTGTTCGTCATTCCAAAGTCCCAAGCAATTTGGGCTAATGCGACCGTTGGGAGCGACATTGGTCATCTCCACAATAATCAAGCCCACGCCACCAATCGCACGGCTGGTGTAATGCACCAAATGCCAGTCGTTTGGCACGCCGTCTGTGGCGGAATATTGGCACATTGGGGGCATAACCACGCGGTTTTTGAGTTCAAGGTTTTTAATGGAAAAAGGGGTAAGAAGTTGGCGGATTTTTGCCATTGGGATAGTCCTAAGTGATGAAAATTTATCATCATTTTAGGCGAATGATGATATTCTTTCAAATTGATTATTTTGATAATTAGATATTATTTTAAATAATATCTTGATAAAAAAATCTCCATTTTTAACCACACCACTCACCGCCCCCAAGCTAAATCTATCAATCCCACATCAACAGCTAAGGGATTATATTAAAAAATAAAATCTACTTTCATCTCACCATAAAATAACATAAAATTCTCCTCATGCAGAACCTGTTTATCTACATTACTCGGAATAAAATATGACCCGCGCCTATTATCGTCAATCTATCTCACAATTTTTAAACACTGACAACAATCAAATTCTTGGTGAATTGCTCGCCCAACACACGCATCAAAAATTAGATGATTTACAACGCAATGCTTGGCAAAAACAAATCGCTATTCTCAAAAATCAATTACAAGGCATTGACGGACATATTTATTTTGAATTCAGCATTCCACGTATGGGCAAGCGCGTTGATAATATTGTCATTATTGGCGACACAATTTTCCTATTAGAATTTAAAATTGGCGAAATACAATATCGTTCTCATGATTTAGACCAAGTGATTGATTATGCTTTGGATATGCGTAATTTTCACGAAGGCAGTCATCAAGCAAAATTAATTCCTATTTTATTGGCAGAAAAAGCACCGAATACTCACCCACAAAATAATATTCAACAAGCGATAAATTTTCAGGCTGCCATACGTTTAAATGCAGCTAATTTGGGCAGTTTTTTACGTCAATTTTCCTCACAAAATTCATTTGATATTGCCCATTGGGAGCAATCCGCTTACAAACCTACGCCAACCATTGTGGAAGCAGCACAAACCTTATATCAAAAACACGATGTGCGTGAAATTACTCGTTCAGATGCGGGAGCCCAAAATCTGTCATTGACGGCAAATTGCATCAGTCAAATTATTGACAATTCTAAGAAAAATCATCAAAAAACCATTTGTTTTATTACTGGTGTACCAGGAGCGGGCAAAACGTTAGCAGGCTTAAACATTGCCAATCAACGCCTACAAACTGCTGATGATGAACACGCCGTATTTTTGTCGGGCAATGGTCCGCTTGTGGCGGTTTTACAAGAAGCATTGGCGCGCAATAGCAAGGCTGTCAGCAAAAAAGAAGCAACCAGCCACGCCAAAACCTTTATTCAAAACATTCATCATTTTCGTGATGAATATTTGCAAGACACGGCACCACCTACCGAAAAAGTGGTAATTTTTGATGAAGCTCAGCGTGCGTGGAACGAGGCTCAAACCAGCGCATTTATGAAACGCAAACGTGGGCGCGAAGATTTTTGCCAATCGGAACCTGATTTTTTGATTGAGGTGATGAATCGTCATCAAGACTGGTGTGTGATTATTGCCCTGATTGGCGGTGGGCAAGAAATCAATACGGGCGAGGCTGGACTGTCTGAATGGGTGCACGCGCTTAAAACGCATTATGCGGATTGGCAGGTGCATTATTCGCCTTTGATTGTCGATGAGGCGCATTATCTGGACGCGCCAGAACTTTGTGCGTTTGTGGAAAAGCAAGGCATTATTGAACCGCATTTACATTTGGCGACGTCGGTGCGTTCATTTCGCTCGGCAAAGGTATCGGCATTTATTCATGCAGTTTTGGATAATAATTTATCGCTTGCCAAAACTTTATATCAAGAAATCAAAGACAATTATCCCATTGTTTTAACCAGAGATTTAAACACTGCAAAAATGTGGCTACACAAACAAGCGCGTGGTAGCGAGCGTTTTGGTTTGATTGCCTCATCAGGTGCACGGCGTTTAAAGGCGCTTGGCGTTAATGTCAAAAATGAAATTGAAGTGGAAAAATGGTTTTTAAATGATAAAAATGACGTGCGTTCATCGTATTTTTTAGAAGATGTGGCCAGTGAATTTGATGTGCAGGGATTGGAATTGGATTTTGCCTGTGTGGCGTGGGACGGTAATTTTTATTATGACAAAGGCTGGCATTATCAAAATTTTAAGGGCACTAAATGGCAAAATGTCCGACAAGCAGAAGAGCAAAAGTTTATTCAAAATGCGCATCGGGTTTTATTGACGCGCGCACGGCAAGGTATGGTGATTTGGGTGCCAGAAGGGAATGAAAATGACCATACTCGCCCAAGCCGATTTTATGACGGGACTTATGAATTTTGGCGGGGGATTGGGGTAAGGGTTTTGTGATAAATACTTGAAATATTGATAGCTTATGGATAGAATAAACCGATATATTAGTCTGATTTTATTGAGAATATGGCAATGAATACAACCAAAAATTCTGCATTAGATACAGCTTTGTCTTTTTATTATCAAACATTGGTTACTTTGAATAACTGTTTTGATTTAAAGAAAGGTGGACAGATTAAAATGGAATCAGATGGTGATATTAGCATTATTGGCAACTTATTAACTGCCACACAAATAGAAGTTAAACATTATTCTGATGCTTTGACTGATAATCATGAAAATTTTTGGAAGACACTCAGTAACTGGGTGCAGCCTGAATTTAAATATGAAGCATATCAATATTTGGTGTTATACACCACACAATCCTATGGCGCAAGAACACTTTTAAAAACTTGGAATGAAAAAGATGAAAATGGAAAGTTGGAAATTTTAAATCAAATAATTCAAAAGAAAAAAGTTAAGAAAGTTGAGCAATACAAAACCAATGTTATGAATACACCGCAAGAAAAATTAAAAAATATTTTATCTAAGGTTTATTTGTCTGTGGAAAATAAAGATGTGTTTTCTTTAAGAGAAAGCCTTTTGGAAAAAATATCTTATATTTCAGATGAATATAAAAATCAATATATTGATGGTTTAACTGGTTTTTTATATAGAAAGGCACAAAAAGGAGAATGGATTATCTCATATCAGGAATTCCACGAAAAACGATTGGAACTAACTCGGATATACTCTAGCGAATTGCCTTTTCCAGAATTTTTTGGGGAACCTGTATCTGCTGAAGATGCAGATAGATACCAATCAAAACTATTTGTATCTAAAATAAAAAATATAGAATATGATGATGTTTTACCAGAAGCCATTGGAAACTATTTGGAGTTAATACACACTTTAAATCGTGATTTGGATATTTCTTCAACCTACCGAGCATATACCAATAATTATAGAAATATGCTTGCTTCAAAATTGAATCGTCAATATGCAAAAGCAAAAAGAGAACAAACTCATCCTCAGACATTTTATGATGATGCGGTGGGTGAAAATCCATTTTCGCTAAAAAATTATTGCCCTGATATGGCTTACAAAAATGGTTTAATCCACGATATTATGGATGATGATGAGCAAAATTTAAAATGGGATACAACACAATGAATATTGTTGATGCTATTTATCATATTAAATACAATCCATTTAAATACGGCGAGTACATTTATTGTTTTTATCACCATTTGGAAAATCAAACTGAAAATATCTTGCTATTGCCACTTATTTTACCAATTTGTACACATTCGTATTATAGTGATAAAGTTAAAAAGAATAATATCAACAGTTCTATTTACACTATTTTTAAAGAACAAAGAGAACTTCTGGATTTCCAAGAAAGAGTTGATAACTTAAAAGAATTGGGTTTTAGTAGTTTGCAATATTGTTTAAATCAAAATTGGCTTTATCTAAATCCAGATAAACTCAATATAGTTTCAAGTAAAGACAGTATTGATGTTAATCAAAATACACTGGTGGCAAAAAAGTTAGCAATGCTATTTAGTCGCAGTTCAAAAAGTGAAATTTATTCATTGTTAGGAGTGAAGTTATGAGAATGATGCTATGCGAGATTGGTGTATTGGATACTGAGGGAAAAATCCATAAAGTTGAATTGGATGAGGGGTTAAATATTATTACCGGAAAATCTTCTACTGGTAAAAGTGCCTTGATTGAAATTGTGGATTATTGCTTTGTAAGTGGGGAATATACTGTACCAAAAGGTGTAATTACTGATAATGCAGAAATTTATTATATTTATTTAAAACAGTATAATAAATATTTTGTTTTGGGAAGGCATGCTAAAAAACACACTGATTGCTATTTAAAACACGAGCAAGACTATCAAAAAGATTTAATTAATTTTGATTATTTTGCTTCAATTAAGGCTGTTAACATTAAACACTTTAAGGGTAACCTAAAAAATTTATTTATTGGTATCAATGACGTTGATGAGTCTGAAATTTCTAAGGAAATCAAGGGTAAATCACCAACGCCAAGTATCCGTAGTTTTATGTCATTTATGCTTCAACATCAAAATTTGATTGCTAATAAACATGCCTTATTTTATAGATTTGATGAAAAAGAAAAACGCGACCAAGTGATTGAACATACCAAAATATTTTTAGGTTTTGTTAATCAGGATTATTTTGTTATTAGCAAAGAGAAAGAAAATATTGAATATCAGATTAAATCATTACAAAGAGAGAAAAAATCACAAGAAAAAATATATGAAAAATACAAAAACATGATTCATCCCCTGTTATCTTCCTTGCGTTCATTAATGGGTATTGATGAAGATGATTTTCCCAAATTTCACCTTATTGATACTCATATTGAATCCTTTAAGGAAGAAATTCACAAAATGATTTGTGATGATCACATTAATAGAACCTCCGATGAATCATCCAATTATTATCGTCATCTCAGTGAAATTTTGGAAGAAAAAACCCATAATAGAAAAATATTGTCAATGAAAAGAAACCAAATTAAGCATAGTTTAAATTTGGAAGAATCTGTTTCTAATGATTTTCATCATTTGCAAAAAATTGAATTAAATAATCCACAAAAGGATATTTGCCCATTTTGTCAAAATGAATCCGATACATTAGCGGAACATGCAAAACTTTTAAATATGGCAATCCATAAATTTAATACTAGCATTTCTGAAAATAAAGGACTAAAAGCCGAATTGCAACTTGCATTAAAAGATGTTGAAAAAGAAATATCTACACTAAATCATGAAATCAAAGAAACCGAAAACTTAATGAGCAAAATAAAAGGAAATAATCAACTTGTACAAAAAAACATGGCTACACTGGAAAATATTTTAAATATAAAATCTAATTTATTTTCTATTTTGGATATAATTAATTTAAAAAATCATACAGATTTAGACAATCAAATTGAGCAGCTCAAAGCCATTTATAAAGAATTAGAAAATAAATTAAATATTTACAATATATCAAATAATATCAATAAGGCAAATCATCGTGTCAATGAAATTATGAGTCAAATTGGAAGGAATTTTGATTTTGAGGATTCTTATCGCCCGATTAAATTGAAATTTTCTTTTGAAAACTTTAATTTATACCATGAAACAACAAATGGTGAGAAAATTTATTTGCGCTCAATGGGGAGTGGCGCAAATTGGCTTTATAGTCATTTGACATTATTTTTAGCACTACATCAATATTTTATTGAATTGGATAATCGCGCATCTGATGGTTTGCTTAAACAAGAATGCCTTATTCCTTCTATATTAATGATAGACCAACCAACTCAGGTGTACTTTCCTAACTTTAAATTTGATACATTTGCTGAATTTGATGAGAAAGATATTAAGGAATTGGAACACGATCCAAAAACCTTTGATGAAGATATTCAATCTGTTACCAATATTTTTAAGCAACTTGCAATATATTGCCATGATTTAAAACAAAAGTTTGGTTATTCTCCACAAATCATTATTACTGACCATGTTGATGGGCTGAATTTAGGGGAATTTAATTTTGAAGATTTTGTCAAAGCACGTTGGAGAAAAAGAGGTTTTATTAAGGAGTAAGGTGATAGCCTATTATAGGTCTGATCTTAGAGTAGAATAAAAAAACACCGTCCAAATTTTCATTCAGACGGTGTTTAAAATCAATTAAATATTGACAGCTTGCCAATTCTCATCGCCCACCACAGGCGGTAAAAAGGCAGGTTTATTTTGTTGAATGTGCCACAACACAGGCGGATAGCCATATTTTTCAGGCTGGCTTAAATCAAGTCGCGTGGCGATTTGTTCGTCTTGATTATTTTTAAGCAAAGTCGCCAAATTCGGATTCATCAGCACCGCCTTGCCCACCGCCACAAATTCAGCAAAACCAGTATCAAAAGCCCCACGAATGTCCGCTCCCGAGAGCAAATTGCCCACGCCAATCAATGGCAATTTCCCGCCAATATGGGCGTGAATTTGCTCAATGCGAGATTTTGTCGTGTCCGCTCCGCGTCTGGCTTTGTTATAAAAATTCCACAAGGAAATGTGCAGATATTGCAGGGGTTGTTCCACCAATTTATCGAGCAGTACAAAAGTATCCGCCATTGTCAGCCCATTTTCTTCGGGTTCTTCGGGCGAAAAACGGTAGCCGACAATAAAATCAGGGCGATTGTGTTTGGCTTTCACTTCATTCACGGTTTGAATGACCGCCAATGGAAATGCGGTGCGAGCGTGAATGTCGCCACCCCATTTGTCGGTGCGGGTGTTGCTGTCGCCCGAGACAAATTGCTGAATCAAATAGCCATTTGCCCCGTGAATTTCCACGCCATCAAAGCCTGCCTGTAATGCCAATTCTGCTGAACGGGCAAATGCCACAATCATCTCATCCACTTCCGCCCCCGTCATCGCACGGGCAGAATGGTTGTCGGACGCGTCATTGTCAGGCTTGATGTAATCGCTTGGGGCAATGGCGTCAAAGCCTTGATTGATGTCGGCATTCCACTTTTTGCCACCGTGATGCAGTTGCAAAATGGCTTTTGCCCCTTGATTTTTAATGACATTGGCGGTTTCACGCAGGCTGTCCAGCACCGCATCGCTTGTCGCTTCTGGTTCACCCACAAAGGATTTACCTCCGTGTTTGACCAAAGTCGCTGCCGTGATAAACAGCCCAAAATCATTGGCACGATTGCCGATAAATTGGCGTTCTGCGTCCGAAATCGTGCCGTCAGGATTGGACGCAAAATGGGTCATCGGAGCGACCACAAGGCGGTTTTTGATTTCTACGCCATTGTTCAGTGTAAAAGGGGTAAATAAGTCGGTCATAGGATTACCTTTTTTAAATGGTTTCAATAATTTGTTTAAGCAATGAATAAGAGTGGAATTGTTTGGTTTCATCAAAAACATAGTTGATGACCATGATTTCATCAGCCGCAATCTGTTTTTGAAAATCAAGTAATTGGGTTTTCAGGCTGCCTGAATCGCCAATCAAAGATGCACTCATCATGGATTGTGCCGCCAATTTTTCTTGTGGCGACCACAGCACGTCCATATCGGGTACAGGCGGTTGCATACCGCGTGATTCGCCACGCACCAAATCCCAAAATAATTGCTGTTGGGTAGTGGCTAAAAAGTGGGCTTCATCATCGCTGTCTGCCGCTACAACATTATTACAAACAATCACATAAGGCGTATCCAGCACGGCAGACGGTTTAAATTCTTGACGATAAATTTCCACCGCCATTTCCAGCATTCGTGGGGCAAAATGCGCCGCAAACGCATACGGCAAACCCAAACGCCCTGCCAAATACGCACTTTCCGTACTTGAACCCAAAATATAAAGTGGCACATTCAAACCCAAAGCAGGATAAGCTTTCACATAACCCTGCTGGGTCTCATCGCCAAAATACCTTTGTAACTCAATCACATCATCAGCAAAGTGCATGGACACATCACGATGTCCACGCCGTAACGCCATTGCCGTCATTTGGTCAGTCCCAGGGGCGCGCCCCAAACCCAAATCCACACGATTGGGATAAAGTGTTGCCAAAGTGCCATATTGTTCCGCCACCTGCAAAGGACTGTGATTGGGCAACATCACACCACCACTACCGACACGGATTTTTTGCGTGTGCGACAGCGTATGCCCAATCAACACTTGGGTTGCCGAGCTGACCAAATGAGACATATTGTGGTGCTCGGCAATCCAAAAACGTTAAAAATCAAGGTTTTCTAAATATTGTGCCAAGCGTATCATGCTGTTAATCGCATCCAACGAAGTTTGCCCTGCACGTTTCGGGGTCAGATTTAAGGCGGAAAGTTTGGGAATTTTGACGGTATTCGACACGAATCATCCTTCATAATATCAATGGTTGCCAATCATAAAAGCATGATGATATTATTTCAAATTGATTATTCTGATAATTGGGTATAAAAATGAACGATATAAGAAAACTGGATTTAAACTTACTCAAAGCCTTTGTGATTTTATTGGATGAATGCAATGTCAGCCGCGCCGCGCAACGATTGTCCGTAACTCAACCTGCTATGAGCGGCATTCTGAACCGTTTACGCGACAGTTTCCACGACCCGCTTTTTGTGCGCGTACAACACGGTATGCAACCCACCGACCGCGCTTTGCAACTCGGACAAATTGCACGGCAAGTTTTACAAGACATCACGTCCATGCTCCAACCGCCTGTTTTAGAACCTGAAAATTTGGCGATGACTTTGCGGATTGGCGCAACCGATTATGTGCAACAGATTATTGCTTTGCCCTTGATTTTAAAATTAAGACGACTTGCCCCCAATGTGCAAATTGCGCTGTTGCCTGTGCAAGGTCAAAATATTAAGACTTTGTTTGAACAAAATAAAATTGATTTGGCACTGGTCAGCCATTTTCATGTTACACCCGATATGTACCAGCAAAAATTGTATGACGAACATTATGTTTGCGCGATGAGCCGTGAACACCCTTTGGCGAATACGCCTTTGACCGCCGAACGGTTCAGTCAGTTGCCGTTTGCGATGTTTTCCTACAACGGTGGCGAGTTCAGTGGTGCGACCGATTTGGCGTTGCAGGCTTTGGGTTTAAATCGCAAAGTCATGGTTTCATTGAACAATATTGTTTTGCTGCCTGAATTATTGCAAGGTTCGGATTTGGTGGCGGTTTTACCAGCGCATTTCGCACAGACTTTGCCGAATGTGCATTTGCAAGCACCGCCGATTGACATCGCAGGTTTTACCATGATGATGACGTGGCATGAACGCACGCAATATGATGTGGCGCATCAATGGTTACGGCAAATTGTGGGGGAGGTTTGTCAATAAAATAAAGGGGGTTGAATTTTTTCAGGCTGCCTGAAAACAATAAAAAATAAAAACATCGTTTTCCTATTTCTGAAAACGATGTTTTTGAATTATTTTGATTTTATAGTGGATTCAATTTAAATCAGGACAAGGCGACCGCGACCGCCGTGTACACATAGTACATAAGGGAGCTGGCAACGCTGTACTGGTTTAAATTGAATTCACTATATTAAACTGATTTTAAAAATTGGCTAATATTTTCCACCACATTTTCAACATCTTGATAAAGAAATTGGCTCGGCACATTCACAAATTTGCCGTCCACTTCAGCGATTAAACTCGGCACGCCACTCACGCCAAATTTTTGTGCGAAGATTTGACCTTGTTTTATCCAAGCATTTGTTTTATCAACCAATTCGCAATCCCCCAACAATGAATCCGCCAATTCAAATGCCACATCGTCCTCGCACCAATCGCGCAAACACATTTGCACCACGTCCAAACGGCTGGTATCCAAGCCGTCCACATAACGCGCTTTTTGCATTTCGGCGAAAGTCGGCAACCATACGCCAGACGGCGCGTTTTCATTCAACAAAAAGCAAGCCATTGTTAAATTAAAGGAATCGAACTCGCCCTTTTTCAACAAAATCTTTTGGCGATAGGTTTCGCTAAACGGCAAGCCTGTGATTTCGGCAATGCGTTGGTCGTTTGCCCAAGCGTGTTGCGCGAATGGTTCGTCCATGACTTTGCCTGTATTGGCAAACAATCCTGTTGCAAAAACATCAACTTGATGTGTTTTCGCCAATGCCCGAATGCCACGCGATGCCGCATAGCACCAACCGCATAATGGGTCAAATAAATAGATGAATTTCATGATTTTTCTTTCAAAAAATAAAACAGGCAGCCTGAAAAAACCATTTTATGATGTTTCAGGCTGCCTTACAGTACACGACATTTTGTAGGTCTGGCATTCATGCCCGACAATGTGCCGTGATTGCTTATGTCGGGCATAAATGCCCGACCTACGGAAATCATTTTTTGTCGTGTACTGAAAGACTGCCTGAATTTTGATTTAGGCTTGCGCTACGGTAAAGCGTTGATGTAAATGCACTTTCCGTTCCACATCATCGGCAATCGCCACCGCCAAATCCGCCACGCTGATGTCGGCTGGCGAGCCGTCCGCATTCATCAAAACATCGTCCCCACCAATACGGTAAGCACCTGTTTTCTCAAAAGAAACGGGATTGACCGCAAACATTGCCGCAGGCGACAAAAACGCCCAGTTAATGTCTTTACGTTGGCGCAATTCGTCCAACAATTCGCGCACCGCATTTGCCGCAGGGTAAATTTCCGCAGGAAAATCAGGCGTATCCACCAGTTGCAAATTGGGCGCGACATTCAGGCTGCCTGCACCGCCCACCACCAAAAGATACGGCACATTGGCGGTTTTGCTGGCAGTCAAAATGTTGGCGTGCCCCGTTTTCAAATCGTGGGCAAGATTGGGGTTTTCCCAACCCGCGTTAAACGCATTCACTACCGCGTCAAATCCCGCCAATTTTTCAGAAAAATCAGGGGCATTCACGTCCATTGCCACCGCTTGCACATTATTGGCTTGCGCCACTTTATCAATATTTCGCGCAAAAGCGGTAACGTGATGACCGCGACTTGCCAATTCTTGAACCACCGCGTTACCCACCAAACCTGTCGCGCCGATGACTGCAATTTTTTTCATATTTAAATCCTTCATCAATAAATGTTCTTTGGGGAAATTGATTTTGTTATCCATGAAGCGTATTATAAGTAGGCAAATTGATTATTGTAAGTACATACATTTTTGTAAGTATGGAAATATTTTTTAACAAAATGATTTAAAAGGAAAAAATAATGAAAGAATTACAAGGTCGCGTGTTGTCCAAAAATTGCCCCAGCCGTGAAATTTTGAACCATTTAACCAGCCGTTGGGGTGTGTTGGTGATGATTGTATTGCTGACGGGAACGAAGCGGTTTAGCGAAATGCGCCGCGAAATTGAAGGCGTATCAGAACGCATGTTGTCGGAAACGCTGAAACAGTTGGAGCAGGACGGGATGTTGGTTCGCCATTCCTACAACACAGTACCGCCACACACGGATTACACGCTGACAGCGCATGGCGTTCAGGCTGCTGAAAAAATTCAGCATTTGGTGGATTGGCTGGAAAACAATTTGAATGATATTTTGTTGCAAAAACAGTCTGCATGAGCTTTCAGGCTGCCTTTCATCCATCAAAATAAAATGCAGCCTGAAAATATTTTATTGCCAATCTGTTGTATATTAAATGACAATATAAACAAGGAAAATCCATGACTTATTGCGAATTTTGCAACGCCCTACCCCACGACACCACCAATCCCAACAAAGCCTATCACGACACCGAATACGGTTTCGCCCAACACGATGATAATGCCTTATTTGAACGGCTAATATTAGAAATCAACCAAGCAGGTTTAAGTTGGACAATTATTCTCAACAAACGCGCCGCTTTTCAGGCTGCCTATGCACAATTCAACATCGCTCAAGTTGCCGCATTTGATGAAAACGATGTTGCCCGATTACTTGCCGACACAGGCATTGTCCGCAATCGACTCAAAATCCACGCCGCCATTTACAACGCACAACAAATTTTGTTATTACAACAACAATATGGCAGCCTGAAAAACTGGTTAGACGCACATCATCCACGCGAAAAAACCGCATGGGTCAAATTATTCAAACAACATTTCAAATTTGTCGGCGGCGAAATTGTGGGCGAATTTCTGATGAGTTTAGGCTATTTAGACGGCGCACACGATGAAAATTGTCCCATTTATTCAGCCGCAAAAGGCAGCCTGAAATATGTTAAAATGGCGCACAACACCTAATATTTCACGCCCATTATGAACGACCAAACCATTATCCAACACACAACAGAATGGCTAGAAAAAGCCGTTATCGGCTTAAATCTCTGCCCATTTGCCAAAGCACCACACGCCAAGAAACAAATCCGCATCGCCATCAGCCATGCCAAACATTTGGACGCATTTTTGGAAGATTTGGACAGCGAAATCCAGCGTTTGCTAAACACATCAGCAGAAGAATTGGAAACCACCCTACTCGTTCATCCCACCCTATTTCCCGATTTTTTGCTGTTCAACGATGTATTAGACTTCGCAGACCAAGCGATTGCCGATAATCAAGTCGAAGGCATCATTCAAATTGCACCCTTTCATCCTCAATTTCAATTTGCCGATAGCGAAGCCGACGACATCAGTAATTACACCAACCGCAGCCCCTACCCTACGTTACATCTTATCCGCGAAGATAGCATCGCCAAAGCCGTACAAGCCTTCCCCGACCCTTCACTGATTTTTGAACGAAATATCAAAACATTAGAAGAAATGGGACACGAAGGCTGGGCAAAATTAGGGATTTCAGGCTGCCCTTATCACAAAGAAAAAACATGACACTTTATCAAAGAGAATTATTATTTTGGACAATGTCCGCCCTATTATTCATCGTTCCATTTATCATGATTTGGACGATGCCAGCCAGTCGTATCCGCGAAATATTGCTGCGCATTATGGTCGGTATAACCTGCATCGTACTTGGTTTATTATGCGCCATTATGGCTTTTGTACCGCACATCATGCCACATTCGCATTCCATGGGCGCATACACTTTCAGCATTTTAACCACTATACTCATCGGCATTCCCATCGGTTTAATTTTGCTGATGCCCAAAAGTCGCGTTCGTAGTTTATTGATTAACGGATTATTGTGGCTCGTGGGTGCGATTTCACTCATACTTGGCATTATCGGTGCATTTTTACCCGTTATGCCCACCGTCCCATTTATCCTATTAACCGCCGCTTGCTGGGGACGCGCATCGCCACGTTTTCACGCATGGTTGCATCGCCACCCATACTTCGGACCGATGGTCAAAAATTGGGAAGAACGCCGCGCCATCTCCAAACGTGGCAAATACACCGCATGGACAATGATGAGCATTTCATCTATCGGCTTGCTCATCAAATTTCCCGAACGCTGGTATGTCGGCGTATCCACAGGTTTGATTTGTTTATGTGTCGGCATTTGGATGTCGCGTTTGCCCGATGCCTGAAAATATTTTTCAGGCTGCCTTTTGGTTAATATGCAGCCTGAAAAAATGATTGATAGAATAGCTATATCCCAATCTACGCAAAAATATTGTACAACTTTCAGGCAGCCTGAAAGCTTGTTTCCTAATGAAAAAAAATCAATAAAGGATAATATAAATGAATGAAATCGCCATCAAACAACCCCCACGCCTGTTTTCGCAAACCCAGCAACTGATTGCCGAAATTGAAAATCAGCTTAACGCGCCCCTGCTGTGCTACTGGAATGGGCGCATGGGCAGCATTTGCGGCAATGATGTGCTGGCGTTGTATCACATTGTGGAACAAATCAAACAACATGACACCATTTACCTCTTTATCAAAAGCGATGGTGGTTCGGGACGCGATGCCTTGCGGATGATTAATTTGATTCGTGGGCATTGCAAAAAATTGGTTAGCCTTGTTCCATTGGAATGCGCTTCTGCCGCGACCATGATGGCGATTGGCGCAGACGAAATTCACATGGGAACCATGGCTTATTTGAGTTCGGTGGATACGTCATTAACCCACGATTTATCGCCGTTAGACCGCGACAACGACCGCGTTTCCGTGAGTTTGGACGAACTCAACCGCGTAGTGCGTCTGTGGCAAAACAATACCAAAGATACCGATTCCAATCCGTATAAATCTTTGTTTGAATATGTTCATCCGCTTGTGATTGGTGCGGTGGACAGAGCGGAATCCTTGTCCATTCGTTTGTGCGAAGAATTGTTGAGCTATCATATTGACGACACGGAGCGTGTGCGCAACATTGCCAATATGCTCAATTCAGGCTACCCTTCGCACGGCTACCCGATTTTAATTAAAGAAGCACAACGCATTGGCTTGAACGTGAAGAAAATAGACAAAGCCATCAATGATTTACTGCTGGATTTGAATGCGACATACAGCGAAATGGGGCAACGCGCCATCACCGATTTTGACGACACCCATTCGCATTCCAATGAAATTTTGAATATTATGGAAGCGCGCGATATTCAAGTGTTCTACCAAAACGACAAAGATTGGTTTTACCGCACCGAAGAACGCCGTTGGCTGACCTTGAACGACAATTCCAAATGGCATATTGTTCAACAAATTGATGGCGAAGAACAGCATGATGTATTGCATTTGTAATTATTGATTTTATTAAATTTTGTTTCAGGCAGCCTGAAACCCTATTTCTCAAACCTAAAAACAAGGATAAACCCATGAGCTTTTTAAAATTAATCGACCAAAATGTAAACGGCAAAACCGTGTTAATCCGCGCCGATTTAAACGTACCATTTAAAGACGGTAACATCAGCGATGACACGCGCATTCGCGCTTCTTTGCCGTCTATCCAATATTGCTTGGATAATGGCGCGGGCGTGATTGTGATGACCCATTTGGGTCGCCCCACCGAAGGCGAATTCCACCCCGAAGACGATGTCGCCCCCGTTGCCGCGCATTTGGGCAAATTATTGGGCAAAGACGTGCGTGTGTTAAACGACTGGCGCGAAGCCAAACCCACTGTTGCGGCTGGCGAAGTGGCATTGTTGCAAAACGTACGCATTAACAAAGGCGAAAAGAAAAATGACGCGGAATTGGGCAAGGCTTATGCGGCGTTGTGCGATGTGTTTGTGAATGACGCGTTTGGTACAGCGCACCGTGCGCAGGCTTCTACGGAAGCGGTGGCGGCGGCTGCACCTGTTTCGGTAGCAGGTATTTTGATGGCGGCGGAATTGGACGCTTTGGGCAAAGCCTTGAAAGAGCCAGCACGCCCAATGGTGGCGATTGTGGCGGGCAGCAAAGTGTCCACCAAATTGACGATTTTGGAAAGTTTGGCGGACAAAGTTGACCAGTTGATTGTGGGCGGCGGCATTGCCAACACATTCTTGTTGGCACAAGGCAAACCGATTGGCAAATCATTAGCCGAACCCGATTTGGTGGAAGACGCGAAAAAAATCATCGCCAAAATGGCAGCCAAAGGCGGTGTCGTGCCTTTGCCTGTGGACGTGGTTACCGCCAAAGAATTTGCTGAATCCGCTGCAGCCGAACACAAAGCGATTGACGATGTGGCAGCAGACGACATGATTTTGGACATTGGCGCACAATCCGCGCAACAATTGGCAGAAATCTTGAAAAACGCTGGCACAATCGTGTGGAACGGCCCTGTGGGCGTGTTTGAATTTGCACAATTTGCGGGTGGCACGGAAGTGGTTTCACGCGCGGTGGCGGACAGCAACGGTTTTTCCATTGCAGGCGGTGGCGACACTTTGGCGGCAATTGCGAAATTCGGCATTACCGAGCAAATCGGCTACATTTCCACAGGCGGCGGCGCGTTCTTGGAATTTTTGGAAAGCAAAGAATTGCCAGCCGTAGCGGCATTGGAAAAATTTGCCAAATAATGTGAGATATAGTGGATTCAATTTAAATCAGGACAAGGCGACAGCGACTGCCGTGTACACATAGTACATAACGCGAACTCGGGATAAGAAATTTCATAAAAATTAAAGGGCAAACGTGATAATCTATTGTTTGCACACAACCAAACATCACGAAAGCCCTTTAACATGGATTATCTTACCGCACTTTTCTGCCAAATTGATGATTTTTGCAAAGAATTTGAACCCAAATTTAATAGCAAATTGATTAAAAACAATAAAATTCGTAATAGACTAAGTTGTATCAGTACCGCAGAAATCATGACCGTACTGATTGCTTTTCATCAATATCGCATGCGTGATTTCAAAACCTATTACCAATGGCAAGTCCAATCCATTTGGCAGCGAGACTTCCCTAATATGCCCAGCTATAACTGCTTTTTGGAACTGGCTACACGAGCCTTACCTGCTATGTTGGTATTTTTAACCACCCAAATGGGCAAATGCACAGGTATAGGTGTGGTGGATTCAACCACTTTGTCGGTTTGCCACAATCGCCGTATTCACTCACATAAAGTGTTTAAAAACATCGCGCAAAGGGGCAAAAGCAGTACAGGCTGGTTTTACGGTTTCAAATTGCATGCGGTATTTAACCACTTGGGTGAGCTGGTCAATTTTTGCTTAACCGCAGGCAATGTGGATGACCGTCAAGGTTTAAAACAAATGGCAAAGCACCTATTCGGCATTTTGGTGGCGGATAGGGGCTATATTGGAAAAGATTTAAGTGATTGGCTTAAAGAGAAATATGGCATTACTTTACTAACGGGCATCAAAAAAGGCATGAAACCCAAACAATACACAAGTGAGCAGAAAAAGCTGCTTAAAAAACGTGGTGTTATAGAAACCATTTTTGGGCAACTGAAAAATTTGTGTCAAATTGAACATACTCGGCATCGTTTGGAGCGTGGTTTTATCTTGAATTTGATTTCAGGTTTGACTGCCTATTGCCTGTTTCCTTATAAGCCAATGATGTTTGGAAAAAAGTCTTTGTTACCAATGAAGTAAGAAAGGCTTATCCCGAGTTCGCGTTACATAAGGAAGCTGGTAACGCTGTACTGGTTTAAATTGAATTCACTATAAATGGCTCTATCTTGTTCCTACCAAAATAAAATGCAGCCTGAAAACACAAATTGTTTTTCAGGCTGCATCACTTTGAATTATCCATTAAAAATCTACTAACTTCTCGGCTGCAAATACCGAACGGCGACAAATGGATAAATTTGCCACTGCACGGTCTGCTACCAAATAAACAAAAGTATTTTCTTTTTGTGTACATGGGCAAATTAAATGAATTTGTTTATGCAGATTAATTTGAATATCATGCAATTCATCGGTATTTTCCAAACGGCGCAAAATTTTCATTTTTGCACGAATAATATTGACACACCCAGCTGAAGCAATTTCTAAATCCAATTGCTCATCATTGCTGCGTGAAGCCATCATCATGCCACTGCCATAATCCACAATGGACACGCCCAAAACTCCTTTGATTTTAGTTAATGCTATTGTAATTTCATCTAGTGTCATATTGAAACTTCTTTCTGCCCACCCTTGTGGTGTTTCAGGCTCGGTTATTTTTATATCTCTGACAAATAGCGTATTTTCGCCCAAATTTACGCTTTTGAGAATAGGTAAACTGCATTATTTTGATAAAATTTAACCTAAATGATGAAAAGGCAGCCTGAAAAGCTATTTAAATAGCTTTTCAGGCTGCCTTTTTAATAAAAGAATCTTATGCCGCAATATTCCATTCAATATTTAATTGTTCGGCTAACTGTTTCATTTCCTCAATGGTTTTAGGCAATATAGGAACACCACGCTCACGCAATATGGCTTCTGTTTCATACTCTTTTTCCCCATGAGTATAAATGCGTGTTTGACCTAATGCTTTTTCACTATCGCGCAATTCTTGTAAATATTTACTCCAATGTCGCGTAATCTCATCTGGATTGCCAAATAATTTCGGGTCAATCGCCATAAAATAATGACCAACACCCATGACATCACTTTCTTGTACATGATTCGCCGTTGTCCCTTGTGATAGTGATGCAGTTAAAAATTCCACCAACACAGCTAATCCATAACCTTTATGACTACCAAATAGTTCTTGCGAACCACCCAAAGGATACAAGCCACCCATACGACTTCTGACACAATCAATCAAGTGTTTTGGATTTAACTCATCAACTCCTTGTTCATTAATACCCCACCCTGTTGGTAAATCAACACCTTTTTTATTGCACACTTCAACTTTACCAACTGCTGCAACCGAAGTCGCAATGTCTAAATAAAATGGTGTAGGTTCAGCGGCAATGGAAACTGCAATCGGGTTAGTTCCCATCATGGGTGAACGACCATAAGTCGGTACAACAATCGGAAACGAGTTTGTCATGGATACCCCAATTAAACCGTGTGGTAAAGCCATATTGCTGTAATACCCCGCAATACCGTAGTGGTTAGAATTGCGTACCGTAACCATACCAATGCCTGACTGTTTGGCTTTTGTAATGGCTAACTCCATACCAAACTTGCCAACTAACTGACCCATTGCTTGCTTACCGTCTACAACCGCAGAAATAGGCGTTTCAAAAGCAATTTCAGGCTGCCTACCTACCTTGATATAGCCTTTTTGAATATGCTGACGATACATTTCTAGACGCTGTGAGCCATGCGTTTCAATGCCATACAAATCTGCCGTAACCAATACATCGGTAATGATTTCAGCTTCTTGATTGCTAAAACCGTAGGCTTCAAAAGCGCGTTGACAATAAGAACGTAATTCGTTTTCCTGAACATAAATTGCCTGCATGATTTTAATCCTTTTGAGTTTGTTAAAACTTAATGACACAATCTAAAAATCTGTATTCATCAAAATAATGGTTTGATTTCCATAAAATAACAATAAAAATAAACTATTAAAATAGCGAATACAGGTTCTAAATATTTAAAACCATCAATACAACTTGGCAAATAGCATATTAGCACACAAAAAGAATAAATTGATGATATATATAAAATTTTTTTCTCGTTATCAATAATGAGACTATACTTCATTGATTTATAGTGGATTCAATTTAAATCAGGACAAGGCGACAGCGACCGCCGTGTAACATGTACATAAGGGAGCTGGCAACGCTGTACTGGTTTAAATTGAATTCACTATACTAGGTGTACACAGCAGTCACTGTTGTCTTGTCTGTGTTAATTTGAAACGACTATAAGCTATGAATAATGAAGATGCTATGTCTAAATAGCATTAGAAAATATACAAATAAAATAAAACCCACTAAAAACTAGTGGGTTTTGTATAAATCTTGGCGGAGTAAGAGGGATTCGAACCCTCGATGCAGATTTTAGTCCACATGCTCCCTTAGCAGGGGAGTGCCTTCAGCCTCTCAGCCATTACTCCGTTTCAGGAAAGATTTGGATTATATTTATGACATAATCACTTGTCAATCCAATCCCACCAAATAAGATTTACAGTATTGTTTTTATTTATAAAAATTTTCTCATTAAAGAACAATTTGCCGAAATATCTGCATTAAATGGCATCACAGCCTCACCTAAATTCTCATATCCATTCAATTCATAAAACGATGTGGAATTGGTTGATGCATACAAACTTAAAATACTCAAATCTGCTTGTAAACACAATGTTTCTGCTCGTTGTAATAAAGCAGTTCCTAAACCTTTACCATGCAAAAATGGGTGAACATACAAGGCATCCAGTTGTGCTTCTTGAAAATCCAACAAGAAAAAACCGCTAATCCGATGTTTATACTCAATAACCCATAATGTTTTGTGATTAGATTGAATCGCTGCACGATAACCTTCTACATTCAATAATTGCAACCACGCATTTAAAATAGCAGGCGTATAAGCATGCAAACAAGTGTAACGCACAGCAAGGCGATGAACTTCGTAAATCTCATCGCAATCTTCAAAAGTAGCAGGACGCAGTTGTGTAATCAGCAGATTCATGGTTATTCGTGGTGCACAAAATGGAAAATAAAGTTTGTAATTATAGCATTTTTTTATATTTTAATTGCGATACTGATATTTTCAGGCTGCCTTATCCTAAATATCATTTTCAAGCTACTGGGCTAGTGATAAAATTTAACTGCATATCGCATACATATAAAATATGTATTTCATTTTCACTTTCAAGGAGAAGTTCCATGAAGACAAGTAAGAAGTGGTTATGCACAGTGGTTTCTTGTGCAGCATTGACATTAGCCGCCTGTGGTGGTGGACAAAGCAACACGACAGCGTCTAATCCATCAACCGAAGGCAAAACATTACGCGTGGGCATGAATGCTGAATTTGCACCGTTTGAATCACTCAACGAGAAAAAAGAAATTCACGGCTTTGACGTAGATGTCATGACCGCCATGGCAAAAGAAGGTGGCTTTAAAGTAGAATTTACACATCGCCCTTGGGATAGCCTATTTGCCGCACTTGGCAATGGCGATGTAGATGTATTAGCTTCTGCGGTAACGATTACCGATGACCGCAAAAAATCAATGGATTTTTCTGACCCTTATTATCAAATTACCCAAGTCATTTTGGTTCCCCCTACTAAAAACATCCAATCTGTAGAAGATTTAACAAAAATGGCACGCGTTGGTG
The DNA here is from genome assembly GCF_022354465.1 of Wielerella bovis. Lineage (NCBI taxonomy): Bacteria > Pseudomonadati > Pseudomonadota > Betaproteobacteria > Neisseriales > Neisseriaceae > Wielerella > Wielerella bovis. The sequence goes on from NZ_CP092361.1 coordinate 1,661,030, forward strand.
TCGTCAATGGCAACACTGGTGATTTAGCAGCACAAAAAATTTTTGGTGCCACCAGTAAAAATATTGCACGCTTTGAAAGCATTCCATTACTAATGAAAGAAGTGGAAAGTGGTGGCGTAGATGCAGCAATCAGCGACAGCGCAGTGGTTGCGAACTACATCAAAAATAATGGCGACAAAGGTTTCAAAATGGTACAAGTACCAGATTTTACTGTTGAAAATTATGGTTTCGCATTACGAAAAGGCGATACCGCCACTTTAACCATGTTGAATGATTCGCTGAAAAAAATCCGTGAAAACGGCGAATACAAAAAAATTGAAGATAAATACTTTGCTGAATAATTTTTTCAGGCTGCCTGTAAACTTTCAGAAACTGTATTCTATTTAAGATTGATAAATACAGATTTTCAGGCAGCCTGAAACCTATCCTACGAGAATAATATGTCTAAAACATTACCTATTTCATTGATTGTTGCCAGCGTACTTGCCGCTTGCAATCAAACACATACACCTCGAACCACATCCATGACCCACAACGATATTTCCGCTTATACACGCTGTTTTCAGGCTGCCGAAGCGGAACATCATGGCATTTTACCCAAATCAGAAGCTATATATTTACAAAAAGAATTTATGTGTATTCAAGAAGATATGGCGCATCAACGCCAAAAAGTGGGCGCAACATTGCAATGGCGGAAAGAAGGCCTAAACCAAGAAGATGCTGATACTCGTTTCACGCAAGCCATGTATGCACAAGTCCCTATTACGCAACAATATGCCACGCGTATGCAATCTTTGGTTATTCGCCATAACGAAGTCAATCAAGTTCGCGAAAAATTGGCTATTTCCTTGCAAGATTTTGCTACCTACACAGCCGCATCATTTGCCGTTCTTGCTGATAAAAGCGATGCCGACCACCACGAAAAACTGGTACAAGATGTGGAACAAAAAGGCGAAATAGCACAAAAAAGCCAAGAAATTGCTTTAACTGCATATCGTGAATTGTTACAAAAATACCATTTGACTGAATAATTTTTTCAGGCTGCCTTTTGATATATAGTTGTTTAAAATAAAACAAAGTGACAGAGACCATCGTATACAAATTGTACACAAATGAACGAACAACTCTGTATTATTTTTATTTGAAACAACTATATATCAAAAGGCAGCCTGAAACCTTTGCAAAATATAGGCAAAAAATACAAATTCCAGTAAGATAACAACTTATTTTCTCGTCTGAAATTCTAATCAAACAAATCTTTTCAGGCTGCCTCATTCCCTCTCTCAACTTTAATTTTTAACGAAACGTAAACGATATGAAAACCAACGAACTACGCCAAAAATACCTTTCATTTTTTGAAAGCAAAGGACACAAAATTGTCCGTTCCTCTTCACTCGTACCCCATGAAGACCCTACTCTTTTATTTACCAACGCAGGCATGAACCAATTTAAAGATGTGTTTTTGGGTTTTGAAAAACGAGATTACACTCGTGCCTCCACCGCACAAAAATGCGTACGCGCAGGTGGCAAACACAACGATTTGGAAAACGTGGGCTACACCGCACGTCATCACACATTTTTTGAAATGTTGGGTAATTTCTCGTTTGGCGACTATTTCAAAGAACAAGCCATTACTTATGCTTGGGAATTTCTCACTTCGCCCGAATGGTTGAATTTACCCAAAGAACGCTTGCTTGTAACCGTGTACGCCGAAGATGACGAAGCCTATAACATTTGGCACGAAAAAATTGGCGTACCTGCTGACCGCATTGTCCGCATTGGCGACAACAAAGGTGCGAAATATGCATCCGACAACTTCTGGCAAATGGGCGACACAGGACCTTGCGGCCCTTGTACCGAAATTTTCTACGACCACGGAGAAGAAATTTGGGGCGGCATTCCAGGGAGCGCGGAAGAAGATGGCGACCGTTGGATTGAAATTTGGAACAACGTATTCATGCAATTCAACCGCGATGAAAACGGCGTGATGCACAAATTGCCTAAACCAAGCGTGGACACAGGCATGGGCTTGGAACGCATGGCGGCGGTATTGCAACACGTTCACAGCAATTATGAAATTGATTTGTTCCAAAGTTTACTGAGAGCAGCAGCGCGTGAAACAGGCGTAGCGTTCAGCATGGATGTGCCAAGTTTGAAAGTGATTGCCGACCACATTCGCGCCTGCTCGTTCCTGATTGCAGATGGCGTGATGCCATCTAATGAAGGTCGCGGTTATGTGTTGCGCCGTATTATCCGCCGTGCCGTGCGACATGGTTACAAATTGGGACAAAAACAAGCATTTTTCTATAAATTAGTACCTGATTTAGTTGAAGAAATGGGGAATGCATATCCCGAATTAAAAGAACATCAAACCAAAATCATGACTGCTTTGCGTAACGAAGAAGAGCGTTTTGGTCAAACATTGGAAACAGGCATGGGCTTGTTTAACCAAGTTTGGAGTGGCATGAAATTTGTGAAATTAGAAAGCCTGTTGCCTGTTGATGGTGTGGGACAACCTTTATTGTTGAAAACGGCGGAAGGTGTAGAATTTACCGCCGTTTCACGCAGCAACAATAATTTGAAACAAATTGTGATTCGTCCACAAGTTTCAGGCAGCCTGAACGAAAGTATTACCATTAGTTTAAATGATGCGATTGAACACGCAGATGCACCCGATACAATTAAACCATTTGCGACTGCATTAAATGTCTTTTTAATGGACAATATCGCCAACAGCAAATTGATTATGTCAGGCGAACATGTATTCAAATTGTACGATACCTACGGCTTCCCCTATGATTTGACAGCAGATATGGCGCGTGAATTGGGCATTGATTTGGACGAAGACGGCTTTAACCGAGAAATGGAAGCCCAACGTGCTCGCGCTCGTGCCGCACAAAATTTCAAAGCCGACACGCAACTGGCTTATGATGGTCAAGATACTGAATTTACAGGTTATACCGAGCGTTCAGGCAGCGCAAAAATCATTGCCTTGTACAAAGACAGTGAAGTAGTAAGTGAATTGCGTGAAGGCGAAACAGGCGTCATTGTATTAGATAAAACACCATTTTATGCCGAATCGGGCGGTCAAGTGGGCGATGTCGGCATGATTTTTGTAGGCGAAAATCAATTTGAAGTACGCGACACGCAAAAAATCAAAGCAGCGGTTATCGGACAATTTGGTGCGTTGATTTCAGGCAGCCTGAAAGTGGGTGATACCGTTACAGCAAGTATCAACAATGACTTGCGCGAATCCATCATGCGCAACCATAGCGTAACGCATTTAATGCACCAAGCTCTGCGCGATGTATTGGGCGAGCATGTAGAACAAAAAGGCAGCCTGCAAAATGCTGATTTGACTCGCTTTGACATTTCGCACAATCAAGCGATTACCGCCGAACAAATCGCCGAAGTGGAACGCCGCGTGAATGCTGCGATTATGGCAAACGTGCCAGTAAAAGTGGAAACCATGAGCATGGAAGATGCACAAAAAACAGGTGCAATGATGTTGTTTGGCGAAAAATATGGCGATTTCGTACGCGTGATTACAATGGGTGAATTTTCTACCGAATTGTGTGGTGGCACCCACGTTGGGCGCACAGGCGATATTGGTTTGTTCAAAATCATCAGCGAAGGTGGCATTGCCGCAGGCATCCGTCGCGTAGAAGCTGTTACAGGTTTCAACGCATTGCAATTGGTACAAAATCAAGAAGTTTTGCTAAAAAACATCATTGCCGAAGTAAAAGCGCAAACAGAACGCGACGTGTTAGCGAAAATCCAAGCTAACGCTGCGCAAGCCAAAGCGGTCGAAAAAGAATTAACCAAAGCCAAAGCAGAATTAGCGGTACAAGCAGGTGCGAAATTATTGGACAAAGCGCAAGACTTGGGTGCGGCTCATTTGGTAGTAGCACAAATGGAAGCAGATGCAGCTGCATTGCGCGACATCGTTACAGATTTGACAGGCAAATCGGATAAAGCTGTTGTATTGCTTGCAGCAGTAAACGATGACAAAGTGTCTTTGTGCGCTGGCGTATCCAAACCTTTGACGGCAAAAGTAAAAGCAGGCGATTTGGTGAAATTTGTCGCGGAACAAGTGGGCGGCAAAGGTGGCGGTCGTCCTGATTTGGCGCAGGCTGGTGGCTCGGATGTGGCGAAATTGGCTGGGGCGTTGGCTTCGGTTGAAGCGTTTGTTCAAAATTTGCTGTAATTTGATTTGAAGTGAAATTCAGGCAGCCTGAAAGGTGTTTTCAGGCTGCCTTTATTTAAAAATAAGGAATTTGGGAGATGGAAAAACAATATTATTGGGCGGAAAATTTAGAAGATTATAATGTAGATAATTTTCAGAGAAAGCAGATAACGGATTATCTTGATGATGTATCAATAACTAATGAAAATCCAGTAATTGAAGTAGGCAGATTAAATTTTTTTATTGGTAAAAATAATTCAGGTAAAAGTAGATTTTTAAGAACATTATTTACAAGTAAAGCAACCTTAGATATAAATTGCCCTGTACATAATAATGATATTTTTAAAGAAATTGAGTTATGGCATGATAATAATTTTATATCAGATATGAATTGGCTCAATCCAATTACATTAAAAAATAATAATCGTACAATGAAAAATATTGTTGATGAAGTTTTAAATAATGGTAAAGATTTTTTTGAACTATTAAATTATCAAGAAAGTATTATTGATAAAGAAGAATTAATAAAGCATTTGAGTTGTCCATCTTTTCGCTATACTAATTACAAATTACTTCAAGAGATGTATGAATTTATATCTAATATAATAAATGAAATACATAATAAAATTATTGGTCATCCTGATCAAGATGATGAAGATTTATTGGATTTTCTTTCAGAATATGAAACCATATTGGATTCTTATCTTGACGAAAAATGTATGGCAAAATTTTATATTCCTATTCTGCGTGGTATGCGTCCTGTCCATGAAAATAATTTTCCATATAGAAAACGCACAGAGCATGATTATTTTAGCGATGAAAATCATGAAAATGATGTGATTACGGGTGAAAGCCTATTCCAAGAATTAACCGAACATTTATTGGTCGAACCCGAACAACGCCAACTGATTGCCGATTATCAAAAATTATTAAGTCAATGCTTTTTTGATAATCAAGAAATTACCCTTATTCCCAAACATGGAACAGATGTGGTTCACATTAAAATTGGCAATGAACCACAATTTCCCATTTATCAGTTGGGCGATGGTTTGCAGCAAGCGATTATTTTGACTTATCCCGTGTTTTTGAATAATCAAGATGCACATATGTTTTTTATTGAAGAACCCGAATTGCATATGCACGCAGGCATGGTGCGCCAGTTGATGAATTTTTATTTAAATGAAACAAAGCATTATTATTTCTTTACCACTCATTCCAATCATTTGCTGGATATGGCGGATGAAAGCAATGAAGTCATCATTCAAAAATTTGTCAAACAAACCGATAAACAGCCAAACACGTCTTTTCAGATTTACCGTTGCGACCGCGACCGTGATTTATTGGCTTCGTTGGGTGTGAAGCCGTCTTCGGTGTATTTGGCGAATTGCACAATTTGGGTGGAAGGGATTACAGATAGGCTTTATTTGTTGAAATATATGGAAAAATATTTGCAGGAATTGCAAAACGAGCAGCCTGAAAAATACCTGCAATACAGGCGGTTTATGCCAAATTATCATTATGCTTTTGTGGAATATTCAGGCGGTAATATTACGCATTGGAATTTTTCGGATGATGTTTATTCTAATTGTTCAGTTGATACTTCTGGTTCTCTACCAGATTTTCCTAAAAAGAATGGCATGAGTGCCAAAGGGATTGTTAGCAATATGCTTTTGATTGCGGATGGTGATCATCGGAAAAAAATTGGGCGTCTACCTACATGGAATGAAGAATTGGGCGAACAAAATGTGGTGGTTTTGCAATCCAAAGAAATGGAAAATACTTTGCCGTTTGATGTGATTGTGGAAGTGGCGAAAGCGCGTTTTGTGCGTATGCAAGCGGAAACCAAAATGGGCTTTGAGATTGAGAAATTGGATTTATTGGATAAGCGCGATTATTTTGTTCATAAAACAAAAGGAATTGGTTTTTTGTTGGATAAACAAATCAGGCTGCCTGAAACGGATAGGAAAAAATCCGTTTTTGCAGATGGCAGTGTTGGCACAATTAAAGATAAATTGAAATTTTGCCGCGAAGTCATCCAATATTTTGATAACAATCCAGATTGGGAATTAACGGCAGAAGCGCGTGAATTGTGTGAACGGATTTTTCAGCATATTTATGACGCGAATAAATGCCAAACTGAGCCAAAGACTTAAAACAAACTCCCCTGTCTTTCAGGCTCAATATTTGGCGTTTTCACCGCAAACCCCAATTCCGCCAAATATCCTTTCAAAACAGGAATATTGTAAAAAGAATGGCTTTGCGTGGTGTTTTGGAAATAGATAAACAAAGCGTCAAAATCATCACACTGCCTGAAAATCGTGTCTGCTAATTCCTTTAATTCAGCATCGTTGTAGCGATAATCGTGGCGTTGGCAGGCGGATTCGGCTTGCCACCAATTTGGGTTGCGCCCGTGCAAACGCAAATAGGCGTTGCGGGCGTTTGTCCAAAATGCGGTGTTGGGCAAACCGATATTTACGGGATAATCCAAATTGCACCAAATCAAAGACTTGGCAGCCTGAAAATGCGCGAAAACAGGCTCAACGTGCCAAGTCGGCGAACGAAATTCCAGCACCAAAGGGTAGCCTTCAAACCACGCGCACAATTCGCCCAAATAACGCCGATTGGCTGGCGTGCGCTCAAAGCTGTGCGGAAATTGAACAAACAAATGCGCCAAATGTTCGCCAAGTAGCTGAATTAATTGAAAAAAAGCGTAGGCGTATTGGGCAGTGACGGTGCGTTGGTGGCTGAAATCTTGGTGCAATTTCAATCGCCCTGCCGCTTTGTCCAACATACCGAGCAGGGCTTTTTGACCAATCGGCGTGTGAAATGTGCTGTTAATCTCAACACAATCATAATATTGCGCGTAATGGTACAGAAAATCGCTGTTTTTCGTGCCGTGTGGGTAGAGCGTGCCGAGCAAATCGGTGTCGCTGTAACCGCCTGTGCCGATGTAGATATGTTTCATATTGATTTTTTTTTAAAAAGAAATATTTTTCAGGCTGCCTGAAATCATACGACAAATGTGTTTTGAATCATGAAAACTTTATGTGCTAAAAAATCAAATCATATAATATGTATGGTATTTAACAAAGTGATCTAACGCAAAACTGATATTTATTGGTTTACAACATGTTTTTCAGGCTGCCTTTTCTCTCCCAAAAGTATTACCATATCTCTTTCCAACAAAATTCACAAACAAGGAACGCATCATTATCATGAACCTTACCGAAACCCTTATCTCCACTACACCCATCAATCACGACAGTTTTTTACACATTGACCGTGACCAAATCCGCCTACCCAATGGCAATGAACACACCCGCATTGTGGTGCGCCACCCTGGTGCAGCGTGTGTATTGGCAGTAACACCAGACGACAAAGTGGTGCTGGTGCGTCAATGGCGGCACGCAGCAGGACGTGATATGTTGGAAATTCCCGCAGGTAAATTGGACGATGGCGAAGACCCTGCCGTTTGTGCCTTGCGTGAACTGGGCGAAGAAACGCCTTATACCGCCGAACGCGTGGAAAAAATTATTCAATTTTACAGCGCACCAGGGTTTTGTGATGAAATCTTGTATCTGTATCGTGCCATCAATGTTACTGCCACCAGCACGCTGCAACCCGACCAAGACGAATTTGTGGAAACCGAATTGCTGACACGTGATGAAGTTCGCGCCGCTATTCAAAACAATGAAATTTGCGATGGTAAAACTTTGATTGCTTTACAATTCTGGTTGGAGGAAAAATGAATAGCAGCCTGAAAATTACCGCCTTATCTGCATTTGATGATAATTACATTTGGTTATTAGAATGCAATGGCGAAGCCGTTTGCGTGGACGCAGGACAAGCCGAACCTGTGTTGGATTATGTGCGCCAACACAATTTACATTTAGTGCAAATGTGGACAACGCATCCACACGGCGACCATACAGGCGGCATTGCCCAGCTCAAACGTGTCTTGCCTGATTGTCGTATTTTTGGCGCATCCGATATTCCAGCAAGCGATGAGATTGTCGGCGAAGGCAGCACAATCACATGGCAGCATTTCCGCATCAACGTATGGCACACGGCAGGACACACCGCTAATCATTTAACTTATGTGTTGCATGATGATGAGCAAACACATCTGTTTTGTGGCGATACCCTGTTTTCAGCAGGTTGTGGGCGTGTATTTCCCGATGGACGTGCCGATTGGCTGCATCACAGTTTGCAGCGCATCAATAGGCAGCCTGAAAACACATTCTTATATCCTGCGCACGAATATACCGCCAATAATTTGTGTTTTGCCGCGCATATTGAACCCGATAATCCCGATATTCAGGCTGCCCTATCTGCCGCGCAACATACACCTACATTGCCGACCACATTAGCCCATGAACGGCGCATCAATCCGTTTTTGCGTGTACATTTGCCAGATGTGCAACGACGTGTATCCGAATTATGTGGTTTGGATATGCAGGAAGATGAAGCGGTCTTTATCGCCTTGCGTGAATTGAAAAATCACTTTTAACAGAAAAACCGCATTGGCAAAAACCAATGCGGTTAAATAAGTGGTCGGGGCGGTGGGATTCGAACTCACGACCCTCTGCTCCCAAAGCAGATGCGCTAACCGGGCTGCGCTACGCCCCGACTGAAAGATGTAAATTATAGTGAAGCCAAGTGGATACGTCAAGATAAGTCACATTGTAGATACTTTATCTTACTGTTTTTGTGCTAAACAAAGTTTTTCAGGCTGCCTTGATAAGGCAGCCTGAAAAAAATCACACACCACACAATGCCATTATCCACAAAATCGCCAACATGATTAACGCCAACATTTGCGCGGCAGAACCCACATCTTTCGCGCGTTTGGCAAGCGGATGTTTTTCCAACGAAATATAATCCACCACCGCTTCAATGCCCGTGTTGAACAATTCGGTTATCAGCGAAACAAACGATGCGGCAATCAATATCATGCGCGTGATGCCGTCAAAATCGCAACACCATAGCGCAATCAATAATACGCCATGCAAAATAATCAGCTGACGAAACGCCGCTTCATGGCGATAAGCCGCAATCAGTCCATCTTTGGAATAAGACGCAGCGTTGATGATGCGTTGCACGCCGCGTTTGCCTTTCATATCATTGCTGGGAATAGGTTGTGGTTCAGTCATCATTTTCTCTTTTCTGTATTAAAACAAGGTTTTCAGGCTGCATCTGTATAGTCATTTAAAATTAACACATACAACATTGCCAGCTCCCTTATGTACTATTTGTACACGGCGGTCGCTGTCGCCTTATCTGTGTTAATTTGAAACGACTATATATAAATAGGCAGCCTGAAAAACATTTGAAATCCGTATTTGCTTGATTTTATCCTACTTCTCGCCAACAAGCATCACGCCAAATCGCACGGATTAAATTCGCCCAATCTGTACCAAATTGTTGATAGTCAAATAAGGGACTGTGGCGCACCTGTTCACGCAAACCCAAGCGTATGGCGTTAAGCATACCCCAACGAGATGGATTTGACCAATACAATGTTTTTTCACTGTATTCTTGCGCATCGTGGCAGACAAAATCCGCCAATCCTGCCGCACATAACAATTGCTCGCCCTGTCGTGCCAACATACCTGCTTGCGTTAATGTGATGGTGGGTACGCCCATATACAACGATTGACACGTGGTCGTGCCGCCCGTGTAGGGGAAAGTATCCAAAATCAAATCAATTTGATTGTGCGCGGCAAAATAATCAGACATGGACGTGGCTTGATGCAAATGCACATGGTCAAGATTAAAACCAAATCGCTGCAATCGCGCACGCAAATCATCAGCGACAGTACTTTCAGGCTGCATACTCATGGATTGTATGCGCCAATGTGCGCTGGGCAATTCTTGTGCAATTTGCGCCCACAAGCGCAATATATCATCGTTGATTTTATTCAAATTTTGAAACGTGCCCAAAGTCAAATAACCCTTTTTCAGCGCGGGCAAGGGCGCAATTTCACACGCATTTTCAGGTTCACTCATACACAAACGCGTATGCGGCATACGCCAAACTTTTTCACAAAACCAATTTTCTTCATCAGGCGGCACACAATATGGGTCTGCAATCACCGCTTGCATGGTTGGCAGCCCCGTTGTCGCAAAATAACCTAGCCAATTCACTTGCACAGGCGCGGCTTGCGCTGCCAATACACCCAAACGATGTCCATTGGTTAACCCCGATAAATCAAGCAAAATATCCACGCCATCGGCGCGAATTTGCTCAATCACACGCGCGTCTAGCCAATGGGTAATGTGATGCCAATCGGCAAACGCTGGACGTAATTTTTGTCCAAAATCGTCCAATTCGGGCGTGGCATTATTGGCGTATGCCGTCCATGTGAATTGTTGTGCGGCATCGCTTTTAAGCAGACTGTGCAGAAAATAGGCGACAGGATGCGTACTCAAATTGCCAGAAATCACGCCAATATGCAATTTCTTATCACATTCCTGTTTTTCAGTCTGCCTTGATGGCGGATAAAGCAAAGATTGTGTGATTTGTTTACCATAATATTGCGCGGTTTGTGCCAATTTATCAGGCTGATACGGCGTTAAATAATGCTGACAAAACAATAAATTGGGAAAGGCTTTGGTGTAAGCAATGTGATTATCCAATAATTGTGTATGCAGTTGGGTTTCGCCCGAAAAATGAGTTTTCGGTGTGAATGATGTTTGCCGCTGACTGGTATCTGCCAATATTGCTTCATACAAATCAATGGCTTGATGAAATTTCTCTTGTGTTTGATATGCTTCGGCAAGATTAAATCGCGCTTCATCGTGATGTGGACACAGTTGCAAAACACGTTTCAGGCAGCCTATGGATGCTTCGGTTTGTTGTAATTTTTTCAACACAATGCTGTCATTCATCAAAGCATCTATATTGTGCGTATCCAACGTATAGGCAGCCTGAAAATGCTGATGTGCGTTTTCCCATTGTTTTAAATGAAAATACGCGCTGCCAATATTGCTTTGTATCGCAGATGATTTCGCCCAATCGTCCACCCGTTGCCACATGGCAATGCCTTCTGCTACACGCTGATTTTCGCACAACAATACTGCCGTCAAATTTAATACCGCAAATTCATGAGGATATTGTTCCAGCAGAGCCAATAACTTGGCTAAACTTTGCGACAAATAGCGATTTTTCCACAGCAATTCCGCTTCGTGAAATGCCGCTAACCATTCAGGCTGATGTGTGGGTTGAGTCATAATCAAACACTTTCAAAATAAATTTCAGGCTGCCTATTGGCGATAGGCAGCCTGAAAGTTTATCATATTCCCTTTTCAGGCTGCCTTAATTTAACGAGAAACTCATGAAACTCATCATTTTAGACCGCGATGGCGTGATTAACCACGACAGCGACAAATTCATCAAATCCACCGAAGAATGGCAACCAATAGACGGCAGCATGGACGCGATTGCCTTTTTAACCCAAGCCGATTACACCGTTGTTGTTGCCACCAATCAATCAGGCATTGCGCGTGGCTATTTTAGCGTACACACGCTCAACGAAATGCACAATAAAATGCACAAACTCGTGCGCCAAGCAGGTGGCGAAATCAGCGGCATTTGGTTTTGCCCACACATGGCAGACCACCATTGCGATTGTCGCAAACCCAAAGCTGGAATGATTGTGGATATTTTGGATAGATTTCAAGCCGTTGCCAGTGAAACTTATTTGGTCGGCGACAGCTTGCGTGATTTGCAAGCGATTGATGCCGTTGGCGGCAAAGCTGTGCTGGTCAAAACAGGCAAAGGCATGAAAACATTGGAAAAAGACAGCGATAAATTGCCAGCCAATACCTTAATTTTTGACGATTTACTCATGTTTGCAAAATATCTTGTCCGTCCCAATCAACCCAGCCAAAATCCCAGTGCATGAAGCCCGCCTTATCCATTATCGTGCCATGTTACAACGTGCAACACTACGTTCAGGCTGCCCTACAATCCATTGTGGACAATATGCAGCCTGAAAACCACGCGCGCGCCGAAATCATCATCATCAACGATGGTGCAACCGACCAAACCGCTGAAAAAATTGCCCAATTTGTTTCAGGCTGCCCGATTGCGTATCAAGTTATCACACAAAAAAACGCAGGTTTATCCGCCGCGCGCAACACAGGCATGGCAGCAGCACAAGGCGATTATTGGCTGTTTTTGGATAGCGATGATATGTATCATCATCACACTTTGGACAAAATCCTTTCCGTGATTGATGCACACGCACCCGACATCATTGAATTTAATGCCACCATTTTTTACGGCGAACACGATTGGCAAACACACACTTTGTATCACGCCTATTTTGCCGATGTCGCACAAATGCAGGTGGAAAGTGCCAAAATCTATCGCGCTTTTGAAGAAAATCGCTGGTATGTTTGGTCGCGCTGTTATCACAAAAAATTATTTACTAATCAGCAATTTGAAATCGGAAAATTGTATGAAGATTTCATGACTATTCCCTATTTGTATCCACAAGCACAATTTATTTTCAGGCTGCCTGAAAGTTTATTGGCTTATCGCCAAAATCACAGCAGCATTACCGCCAATGTTTCGCATCGCCACATCGCCGATATTTTTTACGGTTTACAAAAAGCCATTCGGGCCGAAACCGAATTGCCGACTTATCGCACCATGTGGGCAATGTTGCAGCTTAAAACATGGCGGCTGATTGTCGCCTATTGCGTGAAAAAATTTTTGCAGACCCGCGAATGGACATATTTGCAGCATATACCCCATTTTCGGGCGCAAACCCGTGCCGAATTTGGGCGCGATTATGGCTGGCAACTCGGCTATTTTGCGCGTGTCATCATCAAGCGATTGCGCGAGAAAATCATCAAATAAACTTTTTCAGGCTGCCTATCCTATAAAAGAGCAGCCTGAAAACATCATTTTATATTTATATTAAACACAATTGCCAACTATGCACACCATTATCCAACTCGCCCGACCGCGTACCCTACCCTTATCCATTGCCATTGTTTGCACCGCGCACGCACTCGCATGGCACAACAGCGGTGCACGATTCTCCATTTTTGTACTGTCGCTGCTGACCGTATTGCTGCTGCAAATCACGTCCAATATCGCCAACGATTACGGCGATGGCATACGCGGCACGGATAAACATCGCAGCCCCAACGCACCGCGCCGTTTAACCGCCACAGGCAGCCTGGAACCACATATTGTGCGCCGTTATTTGTACACCGCCGTGTGCGCCTGCATCATCAGCGGCATTGCGTTATTGTGCAGCAGTTTGCACAGCGCACACGATTGGTTGATTTTCCTGCTACTCGGCGCAAGCGCGATTGTTGCCGCGATTGCCTACACAGTTGGACGCTATGCCTACGGTTATCACGCGCTGGGCGAAGTAGCGGTATTTTTGACATTCGGCTTACTCGGCGTGCAGGGCAATTATTATTTGCAAACGCACACGCTCAATACAGCGGTGTGGTTGCCCGCCATCGGCAGCGGTTTATTGGCGGCGGCGGTGTTGCACATCAACAATATGCGCGATTTAAGCAGCGATAAATTAGCGGGTAAACAAACCCTTGCCAATATTTTAGGCTTTTCAGGCAGCCTGAAACTGCATTTTGTATTGATTTTGGGCGGATTATTGTGTTACGCCTTGTATGCCGTCAAAGTCTGGCACAGTTTGCCATGGATAATCTTTTTTCCCTATGTTTACACACATCTACGCCGCGTGTGGCACACCGAAAATAGTGAACAAATCGGTACAGAATTGGTGTATGTGGTTAAAATACATTTAATGGTTAATTTATTGTTTTCCTTTGGTTTATATTTAGATTAAATTACAAAACCTTGCCCTGTTCTTTTCAGGCTGCCTATTCCATATTATGATGCACATATTTTTCCAACCCACAACAAGGATAACCCCATGCGCCGCTTTTCCGCCCTACTTATCAGTATTTGGCTGGGTTTACACATCGGTTTTGGTTGCATCGCCGCCCCTACCATTTTTGCCCGACTGGAAACCTTGCCCAACGGCAAAGTGTTGGCAGGCACCATTGCAGGCACCCTGTTTCACACCGTCAATTTGTTTGGCATCGTTGCATGGCTCATCATCTTTTTCATCGCCAAAAGCGACAATCAACGCATGACCTATCGCAAAAGCCGCGTTCCCATGTGGACAGGTTTATTGCTGCTGTTGCTTGGTATAAACGAATTTTTGATTACCCCCGTCATCGCCGCCTTGCGCGACCAACGTAGCAACTGGCTACACGACATCATTGGCGGACGTTTTGGTTTATGGCACGGCACTTCCTATATTCTTTATTTTATCGTCGCCACCATCGGTTTAGGCTTGTGCATCCGCCTATTGCGATTGGATAATCCATACCGATAATTTCCCAATATTTTCAGGCTGCCTATTGATTTAGACAGCTTCACAGTACACGACAAAAAATTATTTCCGTAGGTCGGGCATTTATGCCCGACATTGATGAATCACAGCGTATTGTGTCGGGCATGAATGCCCGACCTACAACTGCCTCACAGTACACAACAAATTTTTGAAATAAGCACGAATCTGCCCCCTTCCCCGTCCTAAACGGGGGAGAGGACAGATTTCAGGTCATATTAAAGATTTGTATCGTGTAGTGTAAGGCAGCCTAAAAAAAACACCTATCCCAACAAAATGTTCAAAATACTCAAAACCCCCATTTTTATCGTCATCTTCCTGCTGATTACCAGCCAATTTGCCGAATATTTGTTTATTTTTGCGCCCATTGTTCTCATCAGTCGCCTATTTGGTTTTGCATCTGCCGCGCGTAAAAAATCATTGTGGATAAGCCAAATCATCAAAACCCTGCTTTGGCTGACCGCCTTTATCGGCGTATATATGTGGCACAATTACCACGCCAGCGAACGACTCGCCCAAGCCAATCAAATCGCCCAACAAATCCAACGCTTTCAAGCCGCCCACCATCGCTATCCCAATCACGGCGAATTATTCAGCGACCAGCAACAATACATCAAACAACAACGCATCATCATCTATTTGCCGCCCGATAAACAACGCCCTTATCCTGTGCTTGCCTACCGCAGCAGCACCCATCCATTTGACAAATATGTCTATGATTTTGAAAAACAAGAATGGCAATTTCGTCCCGATTAAATCATGCTAAACTTTTCCGTCCTTTTATCGCTGTATCACCAAGAGCAGCCTGAAAACCTGCGCCAATGTCTCACCAGTTTACGCGAGCAAACCGTACGCGCAGATGAAATCATCATCGTTTTTGATGGCACGATTTCGCCCGAATTGGAAAATATTGTGCATGATTTTCAGGCTGCCTTACCCATTCATATTTTCAGGCTGCCGCATAATGTGGGTTTAGGCAAAGCCCTAAATATTGGCATACAACATTGCACACACGAATGGATTTTCCGCATGGATACAGACGATATTGCCGTAGCCAACCGTTTTGCGCTGCAAACCGAATTTTTAGCGCAACATCCGCATGTGCAACTATTGGGCGGACAAATCAGCGAATTTGATGATGCACAACCCAATAAGCAGCCTGAAAACCGCATCGTGCCACAAACGCATGATGAAATTATCCAATTTTCCAAAAAACGTAATCCATTCAATCATATGACGGTTGCTTATCGCAAAACAGCCGTACAGGCAGCAGGCGGTTATCAACATCATTGGTATATGGAAGATTACAATTTATGGTTGCGGATGCTGGCAAACGGCGTGCAAGCTGCCAATTTGCCCGATATTTTGGTGCATGCGCGAACGGGGGCTGCCATGTTGCAACGGCGGCGCGGTTGGCAATATATGGTCAGCGAATGGCAATTATGCAGCCTGAAACGGCGATTGAATGTTCAGAATCATGCGAGTGCGTTATACTATTTTATTTTGCGAACTTTGCCGCGCTTATTGCCCACATCTTGCTTGAAATTTGCCTATCGTTTATTACGAAAATCTTGAATCATTTTTTTCAGGCTGCCTAAAATAAAGATAATCTTAAAAAGCAGCCTGAAAACCTTATCATTAAATAAAAAACATGAAGCCTACCCCGTCCCTATTCCTGCGTTTAATTTACGGCATATTGCTCATCGCCGCCACGCTGAAACTCTATCTGTTCGCCAAAGACATCAGCCCCACCGACCCCAAAGTCATCAACAGCATCATTATCTGCATGATTGCCTACACCTTCGCCGTGCTATCCATTACCACATTTCGCGCCTTCCCTGGTAAACAATCATGGCTGCACATTTTGCCAGCAGTCGGCATTGCATACAGCAGCGTATTTGCCATTTGCGGTTTTTTGTTTATCACTTTTTCCAACAGTTTTATATTGGTCAATGGCTTGTTTGCCGCACTAACCTTGCTGGTTGATTTTTATTTCAGTCGCCGCCGCACACCATGCATGGCATATATTCCCGTTGGTCGCGCCAATCATGCCGAGCATATTCCCAATGTAAACTGGCAACGTTTGGACACCCCCCAGTTACCCACAAACAAACTACGCGCCATTGTCGCCGATTTACACAGCCCCGATTTAAGCGCAGACTGGCAACGTTTTCTCGCCGATTGCACCCTACAAGGCATCGCCGTGTACAATATCCGCCAAATTGAAGAATCGCTGACAGGGCGCGTCAAAATCCGCCATATGTACGAAAACGACTTGGGTTCGCTGCTGCCCAGTCCACGCTATATGTTAGTCAAACGGCTGCTGGACATCGTGCTGATTATCAGCACCGCATGGCTAACCCTGCCCATCATGCTTGCCACCGCGCTTGCCATTCGCATGGAAAGTTCAGGCAGCGTCTTATTTGTACAAAATCGCGTGGGGCAAGGCGGACGCGAGTTCAAAATTTACAAATTTCGCAGCATGTGCATGGATTCCGAAAAAGCAGGCGCACAATTAGCGCAAATCGGCGATGCACGCATTACCCGCGTAGGCAAATTTATCCGCAAAACCCGTTTAGACGAATTACCCCAATTTTTCAATATCTTGCGTGGCGATATGAGTTTGATTGGTCCACGTCCCGAACAAAAAGCATTTGTGGACAAATTCAACGAAAATATCCCATTTTACAATTATCGCCACATTGTTAAACCTGGTTTATCAGGCTGGGCGCAAGTTACACAAGGTTATGCGGGCAACGAAGATGAAACACAAATCAAGCTGGAACACGATTTTTATTACATCAAACATTTTTCATTGTCGTTGGATATTTTGATTATTTTCAAAACCATCAAAACCATTTTGACTGGTTTTGGCGCACGATAATTTTCAGGCTGCCTTACAATACACGACAAAAAATGATTTCCGTAGGTCGGGCATTCATGCCCGACATGATGAATCACGGCATATTGTGTCGGGCATAAATGCCCGACCTACAACAAGTACTGTAAGGCTGCCTGAAAACACCCATTAACACAAACAGAAAGAAAAACATGTACTTCCTCATTTCCCCAGCCAAAAATTTAAACGAAACCCACGAATTTACCCCCAAATTCTATTCCATTCCACCGCTGCTGGAACAAGCCGAAATCCTGATGCAAGACGTGCGCCCACTCGCGCCACAACAAATTGCCGAATTGATGCACGTTTCCAACAAAATCGCCTTGCTCAATGCCGAGCGCAATCAAGCATGGCACACACCTTTTACGCCCGACAATGCCAAACTCGCGCTGTATTTATTCAACGGCGATGTGTATGACGGCATCGCACCACGCAGCCTGAACGACACACAAATCAGCTATATCCACAACCATGTCCGCATTTTATCTGGGCTATACGGCTTGTTGCGCCCATTGGATTTAATGCAGCCCTATCGCTTGGAAATGGGTACCGCATTAGCCAATTCACGCGGCAAAAATTTGTATGATTTTTGGGGCGATTTGATTACCGAGCGACTCAATCAAACCCTGCAATGTGCCGCCGACAATATTGTGGTGAATTTGGCTTCACAAGAATATTTCAAAGCCGTGAAACCGCAAAAACTCAACGCACGGATTATCACACCCGTTTTCCAAGATGAAAAAGACGGTAAATTTAAAATCATCAGTTTTTATGCTAAACGTGCGCGTGGTTTAATGGTGCGTTATGCGGCGGAAAATGCAGTGGAAAATGTGGAAGATTTGAAACATTTTGATTTAGACGGCTATGCATTTAATGCAGCATCTTCGTCTGAACATGAATGGGTATTTCAACGTAAGGCAGCCTGAAAAGTTAGCCAGCGCAGCCTGTACAATCAACACAAAATATTGAATGGGTAGAGTGTGCATTCATGCACATGTGGTTTTTCAGGCTGCCTGAAATTTTTTGCGTAGGCAACAAGTTGCCCACCCAAAATAAGCACAACATCCTTAAATTTTTTTCAGGCTGCCTATCATCATAAATAAATATTTACGCAATATTCAACGGCTCAAACGATTTTACCAAATCATCAACCGCTTTCACGCGTGTTAAAAATGCTTCCAGCAACGCCAATGGCAACGCACTTGGACCATCACAACGCGCTTTATCAGGATTTTCGTGGCTTTCCAAAAATAAACCAGCCAAACCTGTCGCCATGCCTGCCAACGCCAAATCCAACACTTGCGCACGGCGACCACCCGATGCAGCTGCACCACTTTCACGTTGTTGCAGCGAATGGGTTACGTCAAAAATCACAGGCGCATCGGCACAGGTTTTTTTCATCACGCCAAAACCCAACATATCCACCACCAAATTATCGTAACCAAATTGTGCGCCACGTTCGCATAAAATAATTTGCTGATTGCCCGCCTCGTGGAATTTTTCCACAATATTTTTCATTTGTGCAGGCGATAAAAATTGCGGTTTTTTGATGTTGATAACCGCGCCTGTTTTCGCCATCGCTGCCACCAAATCGGTTTGACGCGCCAAAAATGCAGGCAGTTGCAACACATCGCACACTTCGGCAACAGGGGCGCATTGATATGGTTCATGCACATCGGTAATCACGGGACAACCAAATTCTTGTTTCACACGCGCAAAAATCTTCATGCCTTCGTCCAAACCCACGCCGCGATATGAATGCACAGACGAACGATTGGCTTTGTCAAAAGAAGCTTTGAAAACATAGGGAATGCCGAGTTTTTCGGTTACACGGACATAATGTTCCGCAGCGCGTAAAGTGCTGTCCATATCTTCTAACACATTGATGCCGCCGAATAAAGTAAACGGTTTTTGATTAGCAACAGTAAGATTTTGGATTTTGACGGTTTGCATAACAGATTTCCTTGTAGATAAATTGAGTGGGATTATTTTCAGGCTGCATAATAATAGGCAGCCTGAAAAATAAGATTTTAAATGATAAACATTGTTTCAGGCTGCCTATGATGAAATAAATGCAGCCTGAAAACACTAAACAACCCTTGCTTGCAACAAATCATTCATATTCAACGCACCAACCAGCGTGCCGTGCTCATCGCATACCAGCAAGCCATTGATGCGCCGATGTTGCATCACTTTCACAGCTTCACTCGCCAATTTATCGGGAGAAATCGTAATCGGATTAGGTTTCATCACATCATCAACAGTTAAATTAGCAAACGTGTCGTGCGTTTCAAACAAGCGGCGTAAATCGCCATCGGTCAAGATACCTTTCAGGCTGCCCGATTGTTCCACAACGGCAAGCATACCCAAACCTTTTTCGCTCATAATCACAACCGCGCTTTTCAACAAAGTACCTGTCGCCACAATCGGCAAATAATCGCCCGAATGCATCACATCGCGCACCGTCATCAACAATCGCCGCCCTAAACTACCCGCTGGGTGGCTCAACGCAAAATCTTCCGATGTAAACTGTCGCGCTTTAAGCAACACAATCGCCAAAGCATCGCACAAAGCAAGCACCGCAGTAGTACTGGAAGTAGGTGCCAAGCCCAAAGGACAGGCTTCTTGTGATACGGCAGCCTGAATGTGAATATCTGCATGTTTTGCCATGCTGGATTGAGGATTGGAAGTGATACAAATTAATGTGGTATTTTTACGTTTCAAAGCAGGGATAATCGCCAAAATTTCATCGCTTTCGCCTGAATTAGACAATGCCACCACCACATCGCCATCTACAATCATACCCAAATCGCCGTGTGCCGCTTCGGCTGGGTGAACAAAATACGATGGCGTACCTGTGGAAGCCAACGTGGCGGACATTTTGCGTCCAATGTGTCCAGATTTACCCATGCCCGTAATAATCACACGCCCCGTACAATGCAGCATGGCATCGGCAGCCTGAATAAACGTATCATTAAGACTATTGGCAACTTCACGAATGGCGGCTTCTTCCACTTGCATGGCAGATTTTGCCCAGTTGAGATATTGGGTTTTCATCATTTTCCCATATTTGAATCTGAAAATTTTCGCATTTTATACGAAAGCATCTTAATTTTGCATAAAAGGCAGCCTGAAACAAGTTTTACAAAAATTTCATTATGAAAATACAATTATTTAAAATAAAAAAATCGGCAGCCTAAAAAACTTTTTTCAGGCGGCCATGAGAAAAATACAGAACGAACAATTATTAACAAGCAAATTGTGTGCAAAAAATAAAAAAATTTACCGATGCTACAAAAAGCTGTTAAAATGCTTATACATTTTTTATTCAGGCAGCCTGAAATCATGTTTTCACATCTCCCACAAGACCTTATTGCACGCGCCAAAAACATCAAATTATTGATTATGGACGTGGACGGCGTTTTAACCAGCGCACAATTATTCATCGGCAATAACGGCGAAATCACCAAAGCATTCAACACATTAGACGGACATGGCATTCGTATGCTGCAAGACAGCGGCGTACAAACCGCAATCATCACCGCACGCAGCGATGAAGCCGTTGCTGCGCGCGCCAAACAATTAGGTATCACACATTATTTTTATGGCGCACACGACAAAAAAGAAGCCTATGAAAAATTACGCGAATTAGCCAATGTACGCGAAGATGAATGCGCAATGGTTGGCGATGATGTGATTGATTTGCCTGTGATGGTACGTTGCGGTTTACCGATTGCGGTGGCGACCGCGCATGATTTTGTCAAACAATACGCGGCGTGGGTAACGCAAAAAAATGGCGGCTTTGGTGCGGTGCGCGAAGTAACCGATTTATTGATGTTTGCTCAAGAAACCTTGTTGCCCAAGTTAAACGAGTACACCCGATGAGCCGCTTTCGCAGTTTGATTTTTCCATTGGCTTTGGCGTTGATTTTGGGCGGATTAAGCGCGTGGCTGGGACGCATCAGCGAAATTGTGGTGGAAGAAGTCAAACTTGACCCTGCGCAACCGCAATATTTGATTACAGGTGTACACGGGCAGCGTTTTGATATTTCAGGCAGCCTGAAAGAAAAATTGGACGCACCACGCGCTTGGCAATTACCCGACCAAAAAAATGTGTATTTTGAACAACCTTTGTTGCAATTATTTCAACAAGGTGTGCATCAATACAGCGTTACCGCAAACCATGCACGTTATGAAATGGAAAGCAAAAAAGTTTTTTTGGAACAAAATGTTGTGCTGAATAAAGGAGCAGATGCACAACGTCCTGCGGCAAAAGTGCAAACCGATAATCTAATAGTGAATACTGTCAGCGAAGTGGCACAAACCGATGCGCCCGTGCATTATCAATATGGACAGTCCAGCGGTACATCGGTTGGCATGGTGTACGATAACCAAAACGGGCTGCTGAATTTGCCGTCCCAAGTGAGAGCTTTGATTTATGACCCGAAACACAATCCTTAAACACACGATTTTGGCAGTAACCTTGTTTTCAGGCTGCCTGAATGCTTATGCGTTGGAAAGCGACCGCAATCAACCCATTTCCATTGAAGCCGACCAAGCATCGCTTGACCAAAAAAATCAAGTTACGGTGTTTTCGGGCAATGTGATTGTGAAACAAGGCACGCTGAATATGCGTGCGGCAGCGGTGCGCGTAACACAAGATAAATCAGGCAATCAAACCATGAGCGCGCAAGGCAGCCCTGCCTATTTTCGTCAACAATTGGACAATAATAAAGGGCTTGCCGAAGGTTGGGGTAACCGCATGGAATACGTTTCCAAAGACAATATGGTTAAACTGATTGGCAATGCCAAAGTACAACGCGGTGGCGACATGGCGCAAGGCGAAGCGATTAGTTACAACACACGCACCGAAGTCTATACTGTGTTGGGCGGCGCAGCGACAGGCAATAAAAACGGGCGACGTGTTCATGTGATTATTCAGCCAAATAATAAAAAATAAGGCAGCCTGAAAATGTTTATTTCCACGTCCGCGTTTGAACAAACACAATGGCAAGAAATTCAACAGTTTATCGTAGATTATCCACTTGCCACACTCATCACACAAACCATTGATGGTATTCAGGCTGCCCATATCCCAATGATTTTGCAACAAAAAGAAAATAGCGAAACTGTGTTAATTGGACACATCGCCCATGCCAATCCCATTTGGCAAAGCAATTTTAATGACAGCGAATGGTTGGCGATATTCAATACCAATGGACATTACATCACGCCAAATTGGTATCCCGAAAAACACATTACCCATCGTGCTGTACCGACGTGGAATTTTCAGGCTGTACATGTGCGTGGCAAATTGAATTTTTTGGACGACACAGCGGCGGTTTTGGCAATGCAAACCGATGTATGGGAACACCAATTACCCAATAACTCTGCATGGAAATTAAACGATGCGCCCGAAGATTATTTACAAAGCATGTACGGTGCGATTGTCTGCTTTGAAATGAGCATGGATTCCGTGCAAGCACAGTTTAAATTGAGCCAAAATAAATCAGCCGAAACGCGTTCTAGTATCGCACATAATTTGCGTCAAACAGGGACACACGAAGCCACACACATGGCTGATTTGATTGAAAAATATTCTCCAAAATAATTTTTCAGGCTGCCTATTTGAATATTATAGATGCAGCCTGAAACGAAAATACAATGAATACTTCACATTTACACGTTCAAGGTTTGCAAAAAACCTTTAAAAAACGCCAAGTTGTCAAAAATTTCTCGCTAGACATTGAAAGCGGCGAAGTGATTGGCTTACTCGGGCCCAACGGCGCAGGCAAAACCACCAGTTTTTACATGATTGTCGGACTGATTGCCGCAGATAACGGCACAATTACGCTGGATGGCAAAGAGTTGCGCCACGAGCCAATTTATGTTCGTGCGCGTGCAGGCATCGGCTATTTGCCACAAGAAGCGTCCATTTTCCGCAAAATGACGGTGGAAGAAAATATTCGCAGCATTTTGGAAATTCGGCTGAACGATAAACACGAAATTGACACGCAACTGAACAAATTGCTGGACGATTTGAACATCGGACGTTTGCGCCAAAGTCCCGCTCCCGCATTATCGGGTGGTGAACGCCGTCGCGTGGAAATTGCCCGTGTACTCGCCATGCAACCACGTTTTATTTTGTTGGACGAACCGTTTGCAGGCGTGGACCCAATTGCCGTGATAGACATTCAAAAAATCATTGAATTTTTGAAACAACGTGGCATCGGCGTATTGATTACCGACCACAATGTACGTGAAACGCTGCGGATTTGCGACCGTGCCTACATCATCAGCGATGGTACGGTGCTGGCATCAGGCAAACCCGAAGATTTGGTCAATGATGAACAAGTTCGCGCCGTCTATTTGGGCGAAAACTTTGATTATTAAATAGGAAAAGTTTTCAGGCTGCCTATTATCATGCAGCCTGAAAACACGCATTCAAGAAATCATTATGAGCGCAACAAATTTCCAATTAAAGCTGCGTCAAACCCAGCAATTAAGTCAAAACATGCAACAATCGCTGCGTGTGTTGCAAATGTCTGGCATTGAAATTGAGCGTGAAGTGGAAGATTGGCTAGCAGATAATCCACTTCTAGAACGCAAAGAGCAGCCTGAAAATCCCTACGAACCCCCGCGTCAAACAGTAGACATTGCCAAACGTGGTATCAGTTTGGACGATGATGATAGCAGCGCGTGGGAAAATCTTGCCGAAGAAGAAACCTTGAATGCATATTTGCACAAACAAGTGAGCGAGCATCCTTTGTCGCCAACCGAAGCCGCGCATGTACATATTTTGATTGATTTTTTGGACGAACGCGGTTATTTGACCGATTCCATTGCCGACATCATTGACCATACACCATTGGAATGGATGTTGAGCGAAGAAGATATGGAAATCGCGCTAGAAAACTTACAACGTTTTGACCCAGCAGGTATTGCTACCGCTAATCTCAATCAATCTTTGTTACATCAATTAGACAGATTACCACTGTCGCCTGCACGTCGCTGTGCAGCACAAATTGTGATGTATCATTTGGAAAAATTAACGCCCAATCAACCTAAAAATATCAATCGTTTAGCCAAAATTTTGCCCGATTTCAGCGATACTGTTTTGAAAGATGCGCTGGATATGATAAGCAGCCTGAATCCTTATCCATCTTATGGTTTTGCCAGCGAAGAACCAACGCAATATGTGCGTCCTGATGTGATTGTGGAACAAGGCGAACATGGTTGGCTAGTAGTCGGCAATGATGACGCTGCACCACAAATCCAAATCAACACTGAATTAGTGGAAATGTTGCAAGACGAAGAAGCGATTGACCCTGTGTGGCGCGAAAAAATCAACAGCGCCAAACAAAAAATGGATATGTTGCAACAGCGCAAAAATACCGTGATTCGCGTGGCAGAATACATTGTGGAACGGCAACAGGATTTCTTCTTTTTTGGCGAAATCGGTTTGGTGCCGATGTTGCTGAAAGATTGCGCAACACATTTAGGATTGGCAGAATCTACCATTTCTCGCGCAGTAAGCAACAAATATTTGTTCTGTCCGCAAGGATTATTTGCATTACGTTTCTTTTTCAGTCAAAATGCGATTAGTAGCGAAAACAGCGATGAGGCGATTAGTGCCAACGCCATTAAATCCGTCATTGCACAAATTGTTGAACGCGAAAATAAACAAAAACCATATAGCGATTGTGCATTGCATGATTTATTGCAGCAACAAGGCATTAAAATTGCGCGACGTACCGTTGCAAAATACCGTGAACAGTTAGGTATCCCAACTGTTCAACAGAGACGACAGCTTTAATTATTTTGCTGCTTGATGTTTAAGCAGTTTTTTCCACCCGTTTAAGGAGTTCACATCATGAATCTAAAAATTACTGGTTTACACATGGAAGTAACCGAAGCCATCAAAACCTATGTTACTGAAAAAATGGAACGTATCTCGCGTCATCACGATGGTGTGATTTCCACTACTGTCACTTTATCAGTAGAAAAATTGCAACAAAAAGCTGCTGTGCAAGTGCATTTAGCAGGTAAGGACTTGCATGTTGAAACCTCCGACGCAGATATGTATGCAGCGATTGATGCACTAGTTGATAAATTAGACCGTGCCATTAAACAACATAAAGAGAAACAACAACATTAATTAATTGATGTTGCAAATAGGCAGCCTGAAAATAGAAATACTCTGTTTTCAGGCTGCCTTTATCTTGATGCAAGATGAATAGGCAGCCTGAAAATGTTATAATTACGCCACTTTTTATCTGATTTTTGTCTATATGAACCATCTTGCCCCCAGTCTCGCGCAAGGTATCGCCGCGATGAATTTAGCGATTAGCGATGCCGAACAGCAAAAATTATTGCATTATCTCGCGCTGCTCAAAAAATGGAACAAAACCTACAATCTCACCGCCCTGCGCGATGAAAGCAAAATGGTCAGCCATCATATTTTAGACAGCCTGACTTTATTGCCCTACATCGAATCCGCACAAACTATGATTGATGTCGGTTCTGGTGGCGGTATGCCGGGGATTCCCACCGCCATTTGTCGCCCCGATTTGCAGATTATGCTGTTGGACGCCAACACCAAAAAAACCACTTTTTTGCAGCAAGCCGTGATTGAACTGGGTTTGAAAAATGTCAGCGTATCCAGCAGCCGCGTGGAAGCCTTACATGGCAAAACAGCGGATATCATTACCAGTCGTGCCTTTGCCGAATTGTGCGATTTTGTAACACTCACACGCCAACTATTGCACGAAAACAGCCATTGGGTTGCCATGAAAGGTATATATCCCAGCGAAGAAATCGCAAGGCTGCCTGAAAACGTGGAAGCCTATCAAATTGACCAATTAACCGTGCCAACTTTGGACGCTGAACGCCATATGGTTTTGCTGCGTCCCACACAAGGAGCAACCGCATGAGCACAAAAATTCTTGCCATTGCCAACCAAAAAGGTGGCGTAGGCAAAACCACTACCGCCGTTAATCTTGCCGCATCATTGGCGCACAAAGGCAAACGTGTTTTGCTGATTGACCTTGACCCACAAGGCAATGCCACCACAGGAAGTGGCGCAGACAAAAGTACCATTGAACAAGGCGTGTACCACGTTTTATTGGGTGAATCCGATATTCAGGCTGCCACCATTCACAGCGAAGCAGGAAAATATGATTTACTTGCTGCCAACCGTGAACTAGCAGGTGCAGAAGTGGAATTGGTACAAGAAATCGCTCGTGAAATGCGTTTAAAAAATGCCTTGATGGCGGTGGAAAATGACTACGATTTTGTGTTGATTGATTGCCCGCCCACTTTAACTTTGCTGACATTAAATGGCTTGGTTGCCGCACAAGGGGTACTTGTGCCGATGGTATGCGAATATTATGCGCTGGAAGGCATCAGCGATTTGGTGGCGACTGTCCGCAAAATTCGTACCGCCATCAATCCCAAATTGGATATTTTCGGTATTGTGCGCACGATGTACAATAACCAAAATCGCCTGTCGCAAGAAGTCAGCGAACAGTTACAACAACATTTTGCAGGAAAATTGTTTGATACGGTTATTCCTCGCAATGTACGGTTGGCAGAAGCCCCTAGTCATGGTATGCCAGCGTTGGCCTATGATGCCAAAGCTAAAGGAACGCTGGCATATTTAAATTTAGCAGATGAAGTATTGGCGCGTGCATAACACTTTCTTTAATTTATAGTCGCTGGCACCTTGCCTTAATTTTTATTTTAACCAACTGAAACCTTTACAAAACCCATTCAGGCTGCCTAAAAATTCGTAGGTTTAGATGCTCGTATCCGATAATTTTAAAATCAAAACAACTAGTTGAAAATATGAAAAATATTAGATTCAAGAATCAGACCCACAATTTTGGGTCTTGTAAGATTTCCAACTATGTATTTGTCAAATCCAACCACGAATAAATTGTCATTAATATCTATCATAATAAAAAACCGTTTATTTAGCCTTGTGCTAAATAAACGGTTTACTTGACTCGGTTTACCAAGATTTATTTTGGGTAGTGGTTTGTGTTAATCCTCTTGCGTCCCGAGTTGTAAGTAATTTTGAATGCCTAAATTAGCAATCATTTCCTGCTGCGTTTCTAACCAATCCAAGTGTTCTTCATTTTCAAATTTTTGTTTTTCCAACAAATCACGAGACACATAGTCTTGTTTTTCTTCGCAGATTGCAATCGCCTCAATCAAAGCTGTGTGTTTTTCTTGCTCTTTTGCCAAATCACATGCAATGATTTCTTCAGGTGTTTCACCAATCAACAATTTACCCAACTCTTGCAGATTAGGCAAACCTTCTAGCATCAAAATACGCTCAATAATCGCATCTGCCGATTTCATTTCGCGGATAGATTGCTTATAAAAATGCTCGCCCAATTCAGTCAAACCCCAGTTTTTCAGAATACGCGCATGCAAGAAATATTGATTAATCGTAATCAGCAACAATCCCAAATTTTTATTTAAATGCTGAATCGCCAAACGGTCGCCTTGCATCATTCAACTCCTTACATTTGGCTTTGCAAATAATTTTGCTCGCCCAGCATTTTGATTAAACGCAGTTGTTGTTCTAACCAATGCGCATGGTCTTCTTCGGTATCTTTTAACTGATTCACCAACAAATCTCGCGTTACATAATCCTGTTTTTCTTCGCACAATTTGATACCATCTTTCAACGCTTGGCGTACAGACAATTCTGTATCCAAATCAAATTGCAACATTTCAGGTACATTCTTGCCCACACGCACAGGTTCAGGAGTCATTTCAGGTGTACCACCCAACATCAAAATACGGCGGATAAATTCATTTGCATGTTGCGTTTCATCTTCCATTTCATGACCAATACGATCAAATAGTTTGGTGTAACCCCATTCTGCATACATACGAGAATGAATAAAATATTGGTCTCGTGCCATCAATTCACCAGCCAACAATTTGTTCATATAATCAATAACTTCTTTATCGCCTTGCATCACTATATTCCTTTAAAAATTAAATCAGATTAAGAGAAGAACGTGTTCTTCAAAACAATTACATTGTAACAAGACTTTTTCATTTATACAAAATTTAGTTTAAAATACAAATAATTATCAAATATATCCATAACTATGAAGTGTATAATACGCATTCTTATTTGGCGATTTCCATTGTTATATCAAATAAATAAACTGATAACGATTGTTAATCATTATGAAAGGCAGCCTGAAAAACATTTTTTCTTTTCATATCTTTACATATTTATACTTTTCAGGCTGAAATCTTTGCGAAATCTATTCAGGCTGCCTGAAAACATGTATCGGATACTCGTATCCGACGTTTCAAATCAAAACAAAATATTTGTTACATATGAGAAATGTCAGATTCAAAAATCTGACCTAACAATTTTGAGTTTTGTAAAGATTTCAGGTCGGATGCTTATATCCAACTATTTTCACATGAAAACAAATACTTGTTAAACATAAAAATATTGAATTTAAGAATCCAACCTGCGGTTTCGGGCTTTGCAAAGGTTTCAGGCTGCCTTTAAAAATTTTATTATTTTGTTTCAAGATGAACATCATTTACACAGATAAGGCAGCCTGAAAAACGTGTTTATATTTCCACAATGCATAAAGTAAGCTACAATCCGTTCCATTTATCCCAAACATTATAAAAGGTCAATTCCATGTTAACAGGTAGCATTGTTGCAATTATTACGCCTATGCACGCTGATGGTAGCGTGAATTTTGAACAACTCCAATCCCTTGTTGAATGGCATATCGCAAATGGTACACACGGTATCGTAGCAGTTGGTACAACAGGCGAATCAGCCACTTTGTCGGTGGAAGAACATTTAGCAGTGGTAGAGACAGTTATCAAGACTGCAAATAAGCGCATTCCTGTTATTGCAGGCACGGGAGCAAACAATACTCACGAAGCCATTGCACTTTCCAAAGAAGCCAAACGTTTGGGGGCAGATGCTACTTTATCAGTTGTGCCTTATTACAATAAACCTTCACAAGAAGGTATTTATCAACATTTTAAAATGATTGCAGAAGCTGTTGATATTCCGATGATTATTTACAATGTCCCTGGTCGTACCGTTGTGGACATGAATAATGAAACCATTTTGCGTTTGGCAAAAATTCCGAATATCATTGGTGTTAAAGAAGCCAGTGGTAATATTGGTCGTGATATGAACTTGCTGCGTGAAGCACCAGAAGGTTTTGCTTTGTACTCTGGCGATGACCCAACAGGCTTAGCCTTTATGTTGTGTGGCGGTCATGGTGTGATTTCTGTAGCAGCCAATATCGCACCAAAAGAATTTGCACAAATGTGTCATCATGCACTCAATGGTAATATCGCAGAAGCACGAAAACTGAATGACCAGTTAATTCCTTTGTATAATGTGATGTTTGTTGAACCCAGTCCTGCATCACCAAAATGGGTAGCTTCACAAATTGGCGTATGTGCAGAACACATTCGTTTGCCATTATTGCCATTGAGTAGCGCATCACAAGAAAAAGTTTTAGCAGCCATGAAAGCGTCTAAACTGATTTAATCGTTTCCTACGGAAGGTGTACATGAATCCTATTAAACCCATTGTTTTCGCTCTAATTACTGTGAGCCTTGCTGCTTGTTCAGGCAGCAAAAAAGAGCAACCTAAATTGGACTACCAATCGCGTAACAATAAAATCGTCAGTTTAGAAATCCCACCAGATTTGAATGACCCACGCAATGGAGATTTATATCGTTTGCCTGAGGGCACGGTTGCCAGTCCAAATGCTTTAAAACAAACTGCAACAGGTAACAAACAAGTTTTGGTACAAGTGAAAGATGTTCACATTGAACGTCGTGGTACACAACGTTGGTTGGTTGTGCAAAATAAACAAGCTGCGGAAATTTGGCCATTGTTGCGCGCATTCTGGCAAGAAGCAGGCTTTTCTATCTATTCTGAAGAGCCACAAGCTGGTTTAATGGAAACCGAATGGGCAGAAAATCGTGCCAAATTGCCAAATCAAGGCTTACGCCGTTTGTTTGATAAAATTGGTATGGGTGGCGTATATACGACCAGCGAACGTGATAAATTCATGATTCGCATGGAACGCCGTAATGATGATGGTTTAGACATCTTCTTTACTCACAAGGGTTTAGAAGAAATTTATGACAGTAAAAAAGAAGAAACGACTGCTTGGCAGCCTCGTGCTAACGACCCTAATTTAGAAGCAGCTTTCTTGGCACGCTTTATGCAGTATTTAGGAGTTGATGACGCAATAGTTGAACAACAAATGCAAGTGCAAACCAATCAATCACAGGGAACGCAATTTGCAAAATTAGAAGGCAATAATTTAGTGGTTTATGGCGCAGCAGAACGCAATGTAAATCGTATCGGTTCTGCACTAGACCGTATTGGCTTGACTGTTCAACAATTTGTGAGTGAGCGTGGAATGTTCTTGGTTAAACCTGCGCCGAATGAAAGTGAGGCTATCGCCCAAGCTACCGCAGAAAGCCGTAAACCTGGACGCATTGCTCGCTTATTTGGTAAAAAAGAAAGCGATACACTTGCTACACCAACAGAAGCACCACAAATGTTTATCGCATTGGAAGATGTTGGCAATGGTCAAAGAATCCATTTACTTGACCAATTTGGTAAACCTTATCAAGGTGCGAATGCCAGCAAGTGGTTGAATGATTTGTATCGTGAATTACGTTAAATCAATCATATCATGATTTTCAGGCTGCCTTTTTATAAGAGGCAGCCTGAAACCTTTGCAAAATTCAAAATGGTAAATTGGATTCTTAAATCTGACATTTCTCATATTTATAGTCATTTCAAATTAACACAGACAAGGTAACAGCGACCTCCATGCACACCTAGTATAGTGAATTTAATTTAAGCCAGTACAGCGTTGCCAGCTCCCTTATGTACTAGGTGTACACTGCGGTCGCTGTCGCCTTGTCCTGATTTAAATTGAATCCACTATACATAAGGGAGCTAGTAGCGCTGTATTATTTTAATTTCAAATAACTATAACAAATAATTGTTTTAATTGTAAATTTTTGTATGCAAGTATCCAACCTACGAATTTTTAGACAGTTTGAATAGATTTATCAAAGATTTAAGCTTGAAAATATTATGAGTTAATAGAAACGGTATTGTATTATTTTTATTTTAACCAACTATATTTTGATAAAAAAGGTTTCCTAAATCAATTAAGAAACCTACTTATTCAATTCTGAATTATTTCATCAAATTTTTCATTGCAATGCGAATAATATCATCCATACCAAAACCGTCTGCATCTGCCGCATTGCCGTTTGGTGTCAGCATATCAATCACTTGGGGTAAAAATTGTGACAACAAATTGCCTGCTGAACCCACATCTAAACCTACTTTTGATGCAGCTTGGCTTAAATTATCACCCAAAGCATTTTGCAAAGCAGAAGCATCAACGCTTGCATTTGCACCTGTACCAATCCAGCTTTGTAGTGCATCACCTAAGCCACCTTGTTGCAGTTGATTCAATAAACCTCCTACATTACCACCATTTTGCTGAATTAATTGTGTAACCAATTCAATCGCTTGACCTTGTTTACTATCGCCACCCATCATTGAAGAAACGGCTGTGCTAACCAAAGAATCCAATAAGCCCATGAGTTTTCCTATCTATTTGTGTTAGTTTAAAAATAAAGCATTTTAGCAAAAAAGATTTTGCTGCATAGCAGTTTAACTTGATTTAGCATACTAATTTGAAATTTTTACGTTTTATTCATACTCATCAAATTAAAGGCAGCCTGAAAATAGTTTCAGGCTGCCTTTAAAAACTGCTCACGCTATTAACGAATTTTTAAAGTAGATAAACCAATCAACACCAATACAATGGTAATAATCCAAAAACGAACAACAACTTGGGTTTCTTTCCAGCCTTTTTGTTCGTAATGATGATGAATGGGCGCCATTAAGAAAATGCGTTTTTTGGTGCGTTTGTACCAGCCTACTTGTAGCATCACACTCAATGCTTCCACCACAAATAAGCCACCCATGATGACCAAAACAAACTCTTGCCGAATGATGACCGCTACTGTACCCAAAGCTGCACCCAATGCCAACGCACCCACATCACCCATAAATACTTGTGCTGGATAAGCATTGAACCACAAGAAACCTAAACACGCTCCACACATGGCTGTACAAAAAATTACTACTTCATTTGCACCCGCTACAAATGGCAGTTGCAAATATTGGGCAAATTGAGCGTGTCCTGTTACATACGCAAATACAGACAAACCACCTGCAACCAGAACCACAGGAAACGCTGCCAAACCATCTAAACCATCAGTCAAATTAACCGCGTTAGATGTGCCAACAATGGTCAGATACGTCAAAATCATAAAGCCAACTACGCCCAAAGGCAGCGCAATTTGCTTAAAAAATGGCACAATCAAAATATTATTGGCACTATTTTTTGCCAAGAAAAATAAGGCTAAACCAGCACCCAAAGCAACCACAGATTGCCATACCATTTTGAATTTTGCTGATACGCCATTTGGGTCTTTATAGACCACTTTGCGCCAATCGTCATAAAAACCCAATGCGCCTGTTGCCAACATAACACCCAACAAAATCCAAATATATGGATTGTGTAAATTACCCCACAATAAAGTAGAAACCGTAATAGCTGTTAAAATAAGCGAGCCACCCATGGTCGGAGTACCATTTTTCACCAAATGCGTTTGAGGCCCGTCTGTACGAACAGCTTGTCCAACTTTCAACGCTGTCAATTTACGGATACTCCAAGGTCCCAGCAATAAACTGAAAACTAAAGCGGTTAATGCAGCCATAACTGCACGGAAAGTTGTATATTGAAAGATGTTAAAACCTGTAATGAAATTTTGTAAAAATTCAGCGATGTAAATCAGCATTGCTGTGATTCCTTAATATTTTAAAATTTTGAACATATTTTAGCAGAAATTGCTGAAAACTATATAGTCGTTTAAACAAGGAAACAGCAACCGCTGTGTATAAATAGCACATAAGAGAGCTGGCGACGCCATATTATTTTTATAGTGGATTCAATTTAAATCAGGACAAGGCGACAGCGACCGCCGTGTACACATAGTATAGTGAATTCAAACAAAAAATAAAAAGCTGCCTGAAAAAGTCATTTTCAGGCAGCTTTAATCAAACATTAAACAGATACAGCTAATAAAGTTGGAATATGTTTCAATTCATCTGATTGCCAATTTGTTGCAGAAACCATATCAGCACCAAAAGCATTCATCGCATTAACCATATTGTTTGCACCCGATAACACACGATTCAGTTCTGTTGCATTCAGATTAACGGTTTGGTCTTCAAATACCAATTTTTCAACTTGGTAGTAGGTACTACTGAAAAAGTTATTAACTAACACCGTATCTTGGCTATCTTGATGACTCAAAAGCAGATTTGAACCTTGTTTATATAAATTCATTTCTGATAAGGAAACATTAGAAAATACCAATACATCAGACTCCGAACCATAATCCTTGATAACATCCTGACCATGACCTTTGGCAAAGACATATGTATCGGAACCAGCACCACCGTTTAAAGTGTCGTTACCTGTACCACCAATTAAGGTATCGTTGCCAGAACCTGCATTCAAAACATCATCGCCAGCACCGCCATCCAACACGTCATCTTTGTCGTATGTGGTTAAGGTATCATTGCCATCGCCACCAAACAGAATATTTTTACCATTCCAGCCCTTAACCGTATCATCACCAGTAGTTTGCGTTAAAGTTAAGCCATTTTCAAAATACTCTTGTAAAGTAACCGTTTTATCGCTGAACTGGAAAGTTTCAATTTGATAGTAGCTGCTTTCAAAGAAAGATTGAATGCGTACCGAATCTTGCTCATTGTAGCCCTCAATAATTAAATGATTACCATCTTTACGGAACTTCGCTTCAGTAGAAGCAACGTCAATAAAGCGAATGGTGTCATTATCATTGTGACCTCCCTCACGAATAACATCCTGACCATGACCTTTGGCAAAGACATATGTATCGGAACCAGCACCACCATTTAAAGTGTCGTTACCTGCACCACCAATTAAGGTATCGTTGCCAGAACCTGCATTCAAAACATCATCGCCAGCACCGCCATCCAACACGTCATCTTTGTCGTATGTAGTTAAGGTATCATTGCCATCGCCACCAAACAGAATATTTTTACCGTTCCAACCTACAACTTTATCATCGCCAGCAGTTTGCGTTAAAGTTAAACCATTTTCAAAATACTCTTGTAAAGTAACCGTTTTATCACTGAACTGGAAAGTTTCAATTTGATAGTAGCTGCTTTCAAAGAAAGATTGAATGCGTACCGAATCTTGCTCATTGTAGCCCTCAATAATTAAATGATTACCATCTTTACGGAACTTCGCTTCAGTAGAAGCAACGTCAATAAAGCGAATGGTGTCATTATCATTGTGACCTCCCTCACGAATAACATCCTGACCATGACCTTTAGAAAAGACATAGGTATACGAACCTGTACCTCCCTCTAATATTTCATTAGCACTACTCGCAATAATGGTATTCTTACCACCATTATTGACAATGGGCAAAGCCACATTGACAATCAAAGTTTGCGTAGCCGTTTCTCCTGCTTTATCAGTAGCGGTAACAGCTAAATGATATTGCCCTTTTTGGGGTGCATTGCCACTCAAAGTCTGTGTATCAGCATCATAATGCAACCATGAAGGTAGTGCTGTTCCATCTGATAAAGTAACTGTATAACTCAACTCATCATCTGTATCTAAATCTTGGAAGTAGTTATTAACCGCTAAATGATATTGCCAATCCTCTTTTGCAGTGATATTTTGCGTAGGAATACTATTTTCAACGGTTGGAGCGCGATTGGTATCGGAAACTTCCAATTGCCAAGTCATACTGCTACTCAAACCTTTGCTATCAGTAGCGATAATGCGTAATGGATAAAAACCTGCAGATTCAAAATCTGGCATACCTGACAATGTGCGCGTTTTACTATCAAAATTTAGCCATTCAGGCAAAGCTTCGCCATTAGCAGATTGAACATGATAAGTAAGTGGATCAACATCATCATCTATAAATAATGTTTCAGGCAGCGTATAAGTAATGGCTTCATTTTCTTTGAATATTGGAGAAATAAAGTTGCTGACAGTTGCAATTGGTGCACGATTAGGCTTTTCTTCTACCACGATATTCCAATTAATTGATGTAGTTAAACCTTCTGCATCTTTAGCGGTTACTTTTAAAGCCAATTGACCGACATTATCCTTTTGCGGAATTCCAATAATGGTTTTACTTTTCTCATCATAACGCAACCATGACGGTAATGCGCTACCATCTGCCAAAGTTACTTCATAAGTCAAAGTTTCTATATCCTCATCTGTAAATAAGTTACCACTCAAAGCGTACTTGATAGCAATACCTTCCATTGCTACTAAATCAGCTAAATTATCAGATATTGCAACAGGTGCTTGATTGTTTTTCACATTCAGCCCTAATTTACCTTCTTTGAAATCTTTGATGGTTGCAGCCACAATACCCATCTGATTCATAATCAATAAATCGCCACCACTTTCTTTCAAATAAATATCCAAATTATCCGTTTGCCATCTTTCCGTTTTGGCATCAAAACGCCAAGTTTTTGTACTCAAATCTACATCATCAACCAATACTCTGCCAAACCCATCACTATCTTGAATGATATTGTGGGTTAATCCATTAAACTCTTCTGAAAATAATGCATAGGTATCAAAACCATTGCCACCATCTAAAAGATTGTATCCTGTCCCACCGTGTAAATAATCATTACCTAAACCTGCAAATAATTTATCATTTCCTGCTCCACCATAAAGATAATCATTGCCTATGATAGTATCGTCTCTATTGTCATCTCCCCATAAAACATCATCACCATCTTCGCCCCATAAATGGTCATTGCCATGCTGACCAATAATCAAATCATTTCCTGCTCCACCATATAAATAATCGTCATTATTTTGTGTCGATGATGAAATGTGTTCATTAAAACGCAAGCCTAATGCATGAAGAATTCGGTAATCACTTGTATAATCACCGTGTATTTCATCTTCGGTTTTGATTAACTCTACCGTCCATGCATTTTGATTAGCGCGATGTCGCGTATCTGTGGTTTTATCTATTGTTTCATCAAAATCTAAATTTTGTGGGCGACTAATAGTGCCTGTAGTAGTACTTTTCAGTTTGCCGTTGGCGTATTCATCAATACTACCTGTCAAACGATGCAATTTCACATTCGGGAAAATATTGCCGTCGCCAATCAAAACATCATCACTGGCACCACCATAAATAATATCGCTTCCCTCGCCACCTAACAGGAAATCTTTGTTCTCGCTACCGTAAATTTGGTCATTACCTTTGCCTCCTGATGCCCAATCTCCGCGTTTGTTGCCGCTTTCTTTGGACAGATGACTAAATTTTTTACCGCGACTGTTGTCTTCTTCTGTGTAAATGATGTCATCACCATCTACACCATAAATCAAATCATTCCCTGCACCACCTACCAAATAATCTCGGTCTTCATCTGCGCTGTATTGTGCAGGACGTGCACTCAATGCACTACCATATAAAATATCGTTGCCCTCTTCTCCAAATAGCCAATCGTAGCCACGACCACCATAAGCAACATCATTACCTGCATCTAAATAAGCAACGACAGAACCATTATTACTATTGAATAAACTGTCATCTTTCATGCCGCCTGTAACCGATAATGCATCTGCCATACGATTGGCTGCCAATACTTCATAGCTTGATGAAGCATCCTCTGTTGCGATATAAGAATGTGTGAAACGATGTACCTGATGATTGGTACCGACATCGGATTTATGGGGTAAATTACGAGGGGTTTGATTATTGAGTGTAATGCCTAATGCAGACCAGCTGCCATCTTCCTGCTGAACATTAGGCGAGGAGAAAAAGTTTTTAATAGTAACAGAGTCGTCTTTGTAACGAATATGTAAGTCTTGGCTACCACCCTGACGAGTAGCGGTCATCAGTGGATTACCTTGTTTATCGCGTATTGTACTTTTCCAAATGGAATCGCTCGAAGCATCATCAGAATCATCAATACATTCAAAGTTACCAGCATCTATGTCATCGGCTGCAAAGATAATTCTACCTGCACCATCTGCATCGTAAATAGTATCTTCCCCAAGAATATGATAGAAATCAAAGCCTACTCCACCTTCCATATAGTCATTACCATCCCCACCTTTTAAGGTATCATTGCCTGCTCCTGCAAAGAGATAATCTGCTAATCCGGCACCTTGCAAATCATCATTGCCATTAGTACCAAAGCGTACATAATTGTTACTTAATCCAGTCAAATTTTTGCCATCGATATGGAAAGATAAGCCACTGGCTTTATCTTCATAAGTCCAGTCGCCATCAATATCAGCAGGGAGCATAGCCAATATTGCAGCAATAGGTGCTCCGATTCTACCGCCAAACATAGACAATAATTGTTCTTGCAATGAAGTCAGATTAATTGCGCCGAACTCATCATTATAATTAATATTGGCATGACCAAAAGCGTTTTTCCAAGCAAGCATATTGGCACGTTGCTGGATATACATTTCTGTCATGCCTTTAGGATTTTCATCTGAAAATAAATCCAATTCGCCCTGAGTATTATGATTCAATAACTTGTAATCTACACCGACAACCGCAAAAGGATTCAGATTTTTCAAAGCGTAACGAATAGCAATCCCCTCATCATTGTCTTGAAGAGCATTATTTTGCCATGAAGCATCATTACTTAATGATAAAATCTGATATTTGCCACCATTTTCATAACCATGAATTTTGCTATCTTCGGCATTTACCAAAATAGCTTTTAAATCCATAATTTGTTGATACAACTCATCTCTGCTTTGTGCTTGATTGGGTGCTGTTTCGCCTAAAAACAGCTTATTTAAACTGTGGACAATTTTCTCCAAAGTTTGTGCATCATCAGAATGGGCTGCCTTAAAAATGGGATTAAGGGTGTTTAAGGCAGCCTGAATGTCTTGGGTATTCAGGCTACTGTCCATTGCAAAAAATAAAGATGCAACCATCATGCTGTCGGACATTTGAGCAGAGCCGTGTCCAAATGTATCGCCTATTTCTGATTCAATAAATAAATCTACAGTTTGACCAGGCTGTTGTAAACCAATTGCCCAATCATTTGCTACCACTTTAATACCTGTTCCAATAATATTGGTAATTTTATTGGTATCAAACAGTTTATTATTTTGGTTTAAACCATTAAATAAATTTTCAATATTTTTTACTGCATCCAATTGAACCACTTTGGGTAAAACAGATGTATCTCTGCCAAAACCAGCTCCATTTACCATATAGGCATGTTCTACCATTTCAGGAAATAAACGAGCAAAAGCAGCAGTTAAATGCCCACCTAAACTGTGTCCAGATACCACAATGGAACCAATGTCTTTAATGCCTAAACCAGATTTTCGTTCATCTGAATAAACATCGTAAGACATTTTATCTTCAATTTTTAGGATTTGACCACGACCAATATCTACAATATAACCTTTCTCTTGAGCCAAATCATGCAATTTTTTAATTTCAGCTTGAGCTTCTGCAACTTTCGCTGGGTTATCAATAAGTAAACGCAAATTTAATTCTGCTATTTTTTGTGTTAAATCATCTACCACAACCAACTGTTTGGTCTGATACTGTCCTGCTGGACTGGTAATTTGCTGCCAAAAATTATATAAATCCACAATTTGATGATGTGCAGAACCATCAAGAACAATATCACCACCATCTGTAACAATCAAATCTTGAATCAGTTCTTTGGTACCTTTTAAAGCTAAAACATATTGATTGGTAGTGTTATTTTTAAATAAGGTACCTGAAAAACCACTTTCTTTACTAAAAATACTGTCTGCCCAACCTGTTACGCGGTCTTTGTAGTGGGCGACTACTTCGTAATTGTTGGTTACGAGTTTGGCAAAATTAGTGGGCTTATCATTATTGACTATGTTTTGTTCATGGTCACTAGATTGAGAAAAATCTGCATAACTAGCCTCTGCCAAGTACACATAATCCGCAATAAACTTATTCATTTGAAAACTCCTCGTTGTGGTAAGAATATTTTAAAGCCATACTATAAAAATTCCGACTAATATCACTGATACAATCATATTGGAATATTTTTATATCTCCAAATTTTTTTATATACAAAAAATAAGTTCCCTGTAAAACGACCTGTTTATTAAAATCATCAACTAATATAAACGAATTTTGTTTTATTTTACCTGCACTACCAAAATAATTGTAGTACGTTAATTTCTCATTTTGAATATTACCATCTTTAAATTGCCCCTGTGCATATTTGTATGATTTATTATTGAAATGAAATATATTTTTATTATTTTTAAAATAACGTTCGTTTCTTTCTTTATCAGTTAATGGTCTCATTTTTTCCCACTCTTCCTCCCCAATCTGCTCACGCCATTGTTCAGGCGTTACATATATCGTAATCCCTGCTTCTTTTTCACATAATTTTGTTACTTGCGCTTGAATATAAGCAAACTCAATCGCCCAATAGACAATCCAGCCACCCATTGTCAGCATAAATCCTGCGAGTGCACCCATTTTGGGATAATGGGCTGCTTTGCCGATTTTGTAGCCGATGATTGTCGCTATCAGCGTTACGACTATCCAAACAAATAACCCGAAAAGTATCGCTAAACCCAGCATGATTTTATCGCTTTCGTTTTTTGAAATAATCCTATTTTTCAATCATCTGAATATTTCAGGCTGCCTGAAAAATGGGAACATTGTTTGTTATGTTAAACCGCGTGGGCAACGAGTGCCCACCCTATGCTTGCTCATAATAATACCTCGTTAAGGTTGATTAAAAAAATTGCTTAATGCGATTAGTCGTTAATTTGACTAATGCCACGCCTGTTTTAAACCAAGAAATAGAAATAAAGAATGCACTAATAAAAAATACATGTCCAATATGTAAGTAAAAGTTCTCCAACCAATAATAAAGATTTAGAATTTCTGCTGTGAACTCAATATCCATAAATAATTTCCCACCTCCGCCTAAAACCAGAAGCAATAGGAAAAACGTAAGAAATGATAGCCATAGAAATTTTTTAACATGACTAAAAAATGAAATTTCTTGGTATTCTGCTTTAAACTTATTGAGCCCAACCCAACCGAGAACATTTGATAACACCAAATAGATTGCAATTAAGATAGGGAAAAAGTTTAAGGCTCTGATAAAGTGAAAAAACAATGTTGCTATTCCAAAATCTGAATTTAAAAAATCGTATTCTGTTTCGTACATCTGTCTTAATAAAATAGATGATGATGTATGAATATCAAGCATAAACAATTTCCTATCCACATTTAATGGTGGTAAGGTGGTATTTGCCCTAATCCACTCCGCAATCCCCATGACCCAATCAGGTTGCCACACAAGTGTCAAATCCTTAACCCATGCTGAAATAAAGAATATTTCAAATAAGAAATATGACCCCAAAAACACCAATGCCCTTCTTTGGGTAGGTCGCATGGCAAGCTGTCCTATTTTATCCAGATAATCAATGATTTCTTGTCGGTCGCCATCATCTAGTTCATCAAGATAGGCATTGATTGCTTGTTCTCGTTTGGCGGTATGCGTTTTCCAAAAAAATAATCTAAACCAAAAAGGGCAAAGTGCCATACAAACACAGATGATGAGATAATAGATAAAATTAAAAAATAGATTTTGTTTTAAACTAAATCCTTCTAATTCAAAGCCTAAAAAAGAAAAACCCACAAAAAACCAGAAACAAATAATCAACGCATAATAAAATAAATTGTCTTCATAAAGGCGATTAGAAACAATCCAGTCTTGGATATTATCAGAGTGATTAGGCATAATAGTGTAGTAGGTAAAATTGGAGGGATTGGGTCATCATACCAAGCGCAGGGTGGGCACTTGTTGCCCACGAAGTTCAATGATATGTACTAAAGTCATATTTCAACATGAATATTTCATTTCAGGCTGCCTGAAAAATAAAATGATGTAATGTGCACAAAACTGCGTGGGCAACGAGTGTCCACTCTACGCTTACTGTCTCATTTCCCCATCATCTACGCTTGTTTTTTCAGGCTGCCTATCAACATCTATTCTTATTTTCAGCATATTACTCCCATTATCTTGCTGATGATATTTGATTTTTCTCAATCAACTTTGTTTCTTAATTGCATTATTTCATTATTTAATGATTTTATTTATGGATTGATTCATAGGCTTATTGATAAAGTTTCAGGCAGCCTGAAATTTACAAATATCTCTCTAAACAATCTAAAAACACAGCCTAAAAACACAGGAAATCCATTCTAGTGTTGCTATTTTTTAACTCGTTTAAATGCAATCATTTCGTAGATTGTTTCTTTCTCTACATTTTTTTGATTCTCCGGCTGCCTATTCTGTGTTCTCACGATATAATCTTTGTGTGGATGTGTTCTATTTTGTTTGTATTTGTTGCTTTTTATTGCATTTGTTTTTTTCTTTGTTTATCTAAATCACTATGTTATTTTTCCAAGCTCTAAAAGATTTTTTCTCTCGCTATGCAACGGTTTGGCGCAATGTTTGGTCTATTCGCGACCAACTTGACCCGCCTGTTCGTAGTGCTGATGAACGTGCTTTTTTGCCTGCACATTTGGAATTGACTGAAACGCCATTATCTGCCGCTCCTAAATGGACTGCGCGTTTGATTATGATTTTTGCGGTATTGGCGTTGTTGTGGTCGTGGTTTGGACAGATTGATATTGTGGCGACTGCGCAAGGTAAAACTTCCTTAGGGGAACGTAGCAAAACCATTCAGCCATTGGAAACAGCGGTGGTTAAGGCGGTGCATGTGCGCGATGGGCAACAGGTTAAACAGGGTGATGTGTTGGTGGAATTAAATGCGGTGGGTTCAGATAGTGATGTAACACAATCGGAACAGGCTTTTCAGGCTGCTTTATTATCTAAATTGCGTTATGAGGCGGTTTTAACGGCATTGGATTCTCGGTCGGTGCCGCATATTGATGTGGCTGCGGCTAAGCAGTTGGGGTTGGCAGAAGTGGAGATTCAATCGGCGCAGGTTTTGGCACAAAATCAGTATCAAGCGTGGGCAATGCAAGATGCGCAATTGCAATCAGCATTGCGTGGTCATCAAGCAGAATTGCAATCTGCACAGGCTCAGGAGCAGAAATTGGTGTCGGTCGGGGTGATTGAGAGGCAGAAAACGTTGGATTATCGTAAGTTGAAGGCAGATAATTTTATTTCTGAACATGCGTATTTGGAACAGGAAAGTAAGTCGGTCAGTAATCAAAATGATTTGAAGAGTACGCGCAGTCAAATTCAGCAAATTCAGGCTGCTATTATGCAGGCGGAACAAAACCGAACGTTGAATACGCAAAATTTAAAACGTGATACTTTGGATGCTTTACGCCAAGCGAATGAGCAAATTGACCAATATCGTGGACAAACGGAACGTGCAAAACAACGGCAACAGTTGATGACTTTGCAATCTCCTGTTGATGGAACGGTACAGGAATTGGCTACTTATACCATTGGTGGTGTGGTGCAAGTGGCGCAGAAGATTATGGTTGTGGTTCCCAATGATGAACGTATGGAAGTAGAAGCATTGGTGTTGAACAAAGATATTGGTTTTGTGAATGCTGGGCAAGAAGCGGTGGTTAAAATTGAGAGTTTTCCTTATACGCGCTATGGTTATTTGACTGGTAAAGTCAAAAGTGTCAGTCATGATGCAATGACACACGAACAACTGGGTTTGGTTTATAGTGCAATTATTGCATTAGATAAAACGGATTTGCAAATTGATGGTAAAACTGTAAATTTAACGGCTGGTATGAATGTCAGCGCAGAAATCAAAACAGGGCAACGCCGAGTATTGGATTATTTGTTGAGTCCATTGCAAACTAAAGTAGATGAAAGTTTCAGGGAGCGTTGATGATTTGAGGAAAATCTTAAATTGTAACATTCTGAAAAAATGACTATTTAACCTATTTTAAGGTAGCCTGAAT
Source organism: Wielerella bovis (assembly GCF_022354465.1). NCBI lineage: Bacteria > Pseudomonadati > Pseudomonadota > Betaproteobacteria > Neisseriales > Neisseriaceae > Wielerella > Wielerella bovis. Next base: position 1,704,632 of record NZ_CP092361.1, read on the forward strand.
TGGATTCAGGCTACTTTTGTGATAAAGGAATGATGATGAAGATAAATCCATCCATCAAATATATGGGCTATTCATTTACTAAACTGTTATTACTGAGTAGTTTATGGATGGCAACAGAGAGTCATGCTTTCACGCTGTCTGAAGCATGGGAATCGGCTAAACAATATTCTGCTGATTATAAAATGGCGTATTTTCAACGCGAAGCCAGTATGGAACAAGAACAGCAAGCAAAATCCGCCTTTTTGCCTCATGTGTATGCTAATGCAAGTTATCAACGTCAATTGCCGTCTATTTCTTCTACTCGTGAAACACAGGGTTGGAATGTACAACTGAATCAAACTTTATTTGATGCCAGCAAAATGGCGCAATATCGTCAAAGTCAATATAACAGTGATGTTGCGCGACAACGGTTTAATAGTGCTACAGAAGAATTATTATTGAAGGTAAGCGAACTTTATTTTAATTTACTCTTAATCAAGGAAACTATTGCGGTTCATGCTGCTGAAAAACAGGCTTATGAGCAACAATTAAAACAAGCTCAAGAAATGTTTAAACGTGGTTCGGCTACGGTCATCGATATTCATGAAGCACAGGCAGGATATGATAATGCATTGGCGCAAGAAATATCTGCTCTTACTGAAAAACAAATCTTGGAAAATCAATTGAATAGCTATACTGGTTTAAATAGCCAACAGATTTCACCTATAGACACTCAAAACTTGATTGGGCGTTATTTACCTCACTTTCAGCAATATAGTTTAGCTAAATGGCAAGAAATTGCGTTGCAAAATAATCATGAATATCAGATGAATCAGTTGGTACTTAAAAGTAGTGACGAGGCTGTTCGCATGGCGAGAAAAGGACGTTTACCAACAATGAATGCTCAATTAGGTTATCAGGATAATGTATATACATCTGCTCATCAAAATAGTGATTATCGCCATCGTGGTAAAGGGTTCACTGCCTCACTTCAATTAAGTATTCCACTTTATACGGGTGGAGAACTCAGTAGTAAGATTCGTGAAGCTAGTTTGGAATATGAAGTGGCGCAAGCTCAATTGCTGGCAACTGAACGTCAAATCATGCTGGCTGTGCGGCAGGCTTATACTGAGGGTGATGCGTTGCGTTATCAGATTATGGCGCAAGAGAGGGCACTTAAAAGTAATCAATTAAAACTTAAATCCACTCAAACTGGTCAACAATATGGCATGCGCAATCGTTTAGAAGTGATTCAAGCTAGACAAGAAGTGGCTAAAGTAGAACAGCAATTGATGCGGGTGCAATATCGCTTTTTAATGGCTTATCTGACGTTGATTAAAGAAAGTGGTTTGGGTTTAGAGAATATTTGGCGAAAGCATGAAAATATTATTAATTCAAAATAAAACCGTACAGAAAAGTTGTTTCAGGTTGTCTTTAATGACTACTTAACACCATGTAAGACTTCTTAAAAGAGTATAGCTAAGTTCCAAAAAGTGGTAATAGCTAGGCATATTGGGAAAGTTGTGTTACTAAATGGATTTAACTTGCCAGTGGTAATAAGTTTTGAAATCACGCATGAGATATCTATAAAAAGCTATCAGTACGGTCACAATTTCTGAAGTACATAATACACAACTCAATCGATTACGTATTTTTTAATCAATTTGCTATTGAGTTTAGATTCAAGTTCTTTGCAAAAATCACCAATTTGGCAGAAAAGTGCAGTAAGATAATCCATGTTAAAGGGCTTTCATGATGTTCACTTGTATGGAAACAATAAATATATTATCACGTTTGCCCTTTAAGCTCTGTATGATATTTCTTATCCCAAGTTCTCGTTATTTAACATATTTATAGTCAATTCAAAATAAAATAGTACAATACCCTATTTTCTAGGATTTAAAAAATGGCACATTCAACTGAACTGCGAAATAAAGCATTAAATTATTATGAACAATGCAAAAATATCAGTAAAGTTGCCCAAGCTTACCAAATATCCAGAAATACTCTCTACCTATGGATACGCTTAAAAGAACAAACAGGCAGCTTAAATCATCAAGTAAAGGGACAAAATGCCAATAAATTAAACAGTCAAAAATTGGCTGAATATGTGCAACAACACCCTGATGCTTATTTATATGAAATAGCTGAACATTTTCATTGTTCAAAATCAGCCATTTTTTATGCACTCAAAAGAATGGGTATCACGCGTAAAAAAAGACCACCACATACAAAGAACAAGACCTAAATAAAGTAAAGCATTATTTAAATCAACTGGCTGAATTTTTTGATTATCAGCATGTTTATTTGGATGAAACAGGATTTGATACTTACTTGTTTCGTCCTTATGCGCGTAGTCCAAAGGGACAGGTCATCAAAGCCCAAATCAGTGGTAAAAAGTACCAACGTTTATCGCTTGTTGCCGCACAAATCGGCAATAAACTGATTGCACCGATGATTTATCAAAACACAATGACCAGTGCTTTTTTTGAAACATGGTTTGAGCAATGTTACCTGTAGAAATAAGAAATCTGTCATTATTTTAGATAATGCACGATTTCATCGTATGGGTATTTTGCGTGAAATGGCGCACAAATGGGGGCATAAAATTTTGCCGCTTGCGCCTTATTCACCAGAGCTTAATCCCATAGAACAAACATGGGCAAACATTAAGAGATATATGCGAACCATGTTACCTTGTGGAAGGCATTTTACTGATACGTTAGTGTCCTATTCTTATTTTAACTGACTATAATTGGATTTTCAGACTGCCTGAAACCACAAAAAACATAGGGAGCATATCATGCACCATTTTCAACCATTTGGTGCGTGATACGCACCCTACATTTTCGTGTGCATTTCCCAGTCTAATTTTTTTAAGCAAGCAATGCCGCGACTACATCTTCCATTTTCATAAAGCGCGAACCTTTAACCAACACACAGGCATTTTCAGGCAAATCATGTTCAAAAACTTGAATTAACGGGTCTTTATCCGCAAACCACAAACCGTTACCGCCAAAGGCTTCCGCCGCGTGGGCGCAGTTGTCGCCGACAAAATACGCGCTTTCAATCCCCAATTCACGCGCATACGCGCCGATTTCAGCGTGCATTTGCGCGGCTTCCGTTTCACCCAATTCGCCCATGTCGCCCATCACAAACACGCGCGGTGCGGACATTTGCGCCAACACATTGAGCGCGGCTTTCATGCTGTCGGGATTGGCGTTGTAGGTGTCGTCCAAAATCGTGCTGTTGCGCTTGCCCTGTTTCGCCTGCAAACGTCCTTTAATATTCGAAAAATTCGCCAAACCTGCGGCAACTTCGCCCAATTTCACACCAGCCAACACCGCTAAACTCGCCGCCGCACACGCATTGGCAATATTGTGTGCGCCTGCGACTGGCAAAGCGATTTGTACGCGTTCATCGCCAAAAACCACGTCAAATTGGCTATTTAATGGCTGTAAAACCACATTTTCCGCATGAAAATCGCCCGAATTCAAACCAAACGTTTTTTGTGAAAACGCGGTGCAGGCTGCCTGAAAAATCGGCAAATTCGCGTCTTCGGCTGGCAAAATGGCGATGCCGTTTTCAGGGCTTAATCCTTGATAAATTTCGCTTTTGGCGCGCGCGATGTCGTCCACACCATCAAAACCGCAACCGATGTGCGCGCGCATGGCATTGTTTACCAAAGCAATATTCGGTCGCGCGATTTGTGTCAATTCAGCAAGTTCGCCAAAATGGTTCATGCCCATTTCAATGACGGCATAACGATGATTTTCTCGTAAATTCAACAAGGTAAGTGGCAAACCGATGTGATTGTTGAAATTGCCTACGGTTGCCAAAATCGCGTCATCGCCAAAACGGTGGCGCAAAATGGTCGCCAGCATTTCTTTGACTGTGGTTTTGCCACTTGAACCCGTGATGCCGAATACAAACGGGTTGATTTCATCGCGCCATTTGGCGGCAATTTTTTGCAATGCGGTCAAGGTGTTGTCCACTTTCAGGCAGCCTGAAACGTCCGCCAAATCATCGCGCGACACCAACGCCCACGCGCCTTTTTCCAAAACTTGGGGGACAAAATCGTGGGCATCGTGGTTTTCGCCAATCAGCGCGACAAACAAATCGCCCACTTGGGCTTGGCGGCTGTCGGTAATCACGCGCTGAAAAATGGGATTATCTTGATTTCGTGGGAGATTTAAGGTTTCACAAATAAAGTTTAAAGTGATATTGTTCATCATATTGTTTGATTCCTGTGTTTTGCTAATTCAATTTGCTCTTTTATCCATGATGGAGGATAAATTTGATAGCGTACGTTATAGATACTTTCTAATTCAAATTCTAAATCTACTAATTCAGCATTGAGTTTTTTCGCAGTTTGTTGAAGTAAATCAGCAACCTTATTCCATGCAGATGCTGCTAATTCCGTTAATTCACTATTCGGAAATTTATCTAAATCTCCATATTCTTTCAACGCAGGTATATTCACCAGAACCATCATCTTCTTGATATAAAATACCTAAAAAATCACCATCTTCATCATTAATGGAAAAATTAATATACTTCAAAATCGCCATCTCACTATCTTCACTAGGATTAGCAGGCAAACTCATACCTAGCTTAAGCCCTTTCCCACGAGTAAAGCCAACAGCAACTTGACTGTTAGGTATTAACATTTCTTTATGCACAATATCATTTCTTTTGTCTTTACAAAAACCAATTAATTCATCATTTTGAAATAAGTAAGACCTTTCTTTTTTAAACCAATCATTCACTTCTTTATTATTTTGAATTTACATTTGTAATATCTGTGGTATTTCAACTAATGTTCGTAAAAAAGAATTTAGTGACCAACGAAATTTATCGGAATAGTGATAGTTAGCTTCCATTAAACGAATATAAAAGGCTGCTTCATTCAATCTATCTAATGCAGGATAAATCAAATTTAATATTTGATAATTTTGACAATTTTTCATATTTAAATCCTTATTTCAGGCTGCCTGAAAACACGTACAGTGAAGTTTCTACAAAACTAAAATATTTACGGACGAATATCCACAATCAAATCAGACTGGTACTGCAAAATCTCCGTATCCGCCGTGAGCAAATTCAGTTTTTCGCTGTGCGCTTGGGCAATCAATAAGCGGTCAAACGGGTCTTTGTGGATAAGTGGCAAGCGATTAAGCATAAGAATATGATTAATATGAATATCCAGTAAATGAATGCCGACTTTTTGCATGTTTTTCAGCATTTCTTCGGCTTGGTAGGGAAAATCGGGTTTGTTCAACGCGGCTTTGAGCGTAATTTCCCAAATGCTCGCTGGACTGACAAAAAATTGATTTTGTTGGCGATTTTCCAATACCGAAATGATTTCAGACGAAAATTTTTCTCTGCGATTGTCCGCCAACCACAATAAAACATGGGTGTCCAATAGGTATTTATTCATGCGTTTCCCCTGCGAACAGTTGTTCAATCAAATGGGGATTTTTTTCATCAAATTCATCAATGATTTGCGATAATTTTGCGGTCTCGTCCGATTGCATAAAACCAAACAAAGACGGCGTATCGGGCGCGACTTCAATCGGCATAATCTGCACTTGTGGTTTCCCTGCTTTGGCGATAATCACGGGTTTGCCGTAGGTTTTGACTTCTTCCACAATGCGCGATAAATGCGTTTTGGCTTCGTGAATATTGATGATTTCGGGCGGAGGGCTGACAAATTGGCTTTGGGACATGGTTTTGCTCCATCTTTTTAAGTTTGACTAAACAGGTTTAGTTTAGTTAATATCATTGGAAAAAACAAGTGAGAAAATGTTTTCAGGCTGCCTTTTACAAAACAAGGCAGCCTGAAAGCCTACTTAACGCATTTTTTTTCGCAAAAAATACGACCACAATGCTTTTGCAAAATACCATACCAACCCAATCAGCAACCAAAAAAAACACCGCCGTAAACACCGTGCCAATGCTGTAAACCACTTGAAACATCATGGGTTCAACGCGATTGTCTGCCGTCATCCGATAGCGTGTTTGCAAAACTGCCGTATCCAAATCCAGATACAATTCAAATATATCAGGCTCAATGGACGTGAGTTTGTAGTAGAAATCGCCACGTTGTCCGTGTTCAATGGCGGTGCGTTGCAAATGCCAATCGTGGCGTTCAGCAAATTGCGTTAATTTGACAGAATATATTTCGCCCTGCTCCATCACCGCCAAAACGCGAAACCGTTCATCAAGCACATCGCCACGTTGATAATGAATGGTGGATAAATGCGATTGCCACACCATCAAGCCTTTTAGCAGCAAAAGCCAAAACGCCAATTTCAATACAAATCTCAATAAATCAATTATTAAAGTGGTGAGAAAAATACGCGATTTTTTCATGATTTTGACTTTCAGGCAGCCTGAACCTGATTTATCCAATTTCTCATCACATTAACTGCAATCGGGGCAAATGCTTGCATTTTGCCATTTTCAATCAAATAAACATCATCAATGACAGAAGCCAATAATTCATCATCTTCCACATCAATCGGATTACCCAAACCATAAATATACAAAAAACCCTCTATGGCTTGCTTGCGTGTTTCACATAGTTTTTGATGATTTAACTGCAAAATTTCAATGGCTTGTTCGGCTCGCTCGGTTTTAGCAACCACTTTACCATTTAATCTGAATTCCAACTCGGTTTCACATTCATTCATCAATGGCGTTAAGGGCAAAATTTGTGAGCCTTTACTGTCATCGCAATGCCCATTTTGGGTACAACTTGCCACAATATTATTGAAATCCATAGATAAATTGGGAAAATGATGACGTGGCTGAACATGCTCATTCATCGTATCCACATTTGTCCCCGAAATTTCTTTACAGCAATACGCACACAGAAAATACTGCTCAATGGCACAGGCTTGACGAATATCTTGGCGTACTTGCTCATCTATTAAGTCTTTATATTGATGATTCGGGTTGTGCCGTTTGTATTCAGTCAAACTGGCTGGTTCTTGGTTTTTCTGAATTTTTCTCATGGCGAATTTCCTGTTTTTTCAATAATAATTGTGCTTTATTTAACTCCAAATGATTTTCAGGCAGCTCTTGTCGCAATTCAGCTAATTTTTCTTTTGCAAGGCTTAATTGATTATCTTGAATTAAATCAATTAAATGATTGATTTTTTCTGTAATTTTCTCATTGCGGATAGCCGTATCCATTGCGTTTAACAAAACCATATTCGCGTCCTGCCCATATTGAGACGGCAAACGCGACATTTCGCCATTTTCCAATGAATATACAACAATATCCTTGCTGTCGCTAATCACAAGCGGCGAATGCGTACTCAAAATAAATTGGCAATTTGGGAAAGTTTTGGTTAAACGGTCAATCAGTTGGCGTTGCCATTGGGGGTGCAGGTGCAAATCGGCTTCGTCAATCATAATCACTCCCTGCCCTTCCAATGGATTATCCAGATTGGGATTGAGCATTGCCAAACGCTGCGCAATATCGCCCACCAAAGCCATTAAGGATTTTTCGCCTTGTGAGAGTTGGAAAACATTAAATTCTTTACCATTTTTGGAAACCATCATGCGTAATTTAGGTTTTCTTTGAACCCAAATATTTTCAAAATCGGTAAATTCTTTAATAGCTTGCTTAACAGATTTCAAAGGAACATCTAAACATAATTTAGATGTATCCTCCTTATTTTCCATAATTTCATTCATTTCCTGTTCAGCCAATTTCAATTTAGCCATTTTTTCAAAAATTTGCTTAGATAAAAGAATATCCTTCCTCCCACTCTTCTCCCATTTTTCATTTAAATTTTCAGTTTCATCAAGAAGAGTAGAAAAACGCTCCCACAACTCCAACACCCTATCTATATCCTGAGATTGTTTTTCCAATTCATAAAAAAGTCTTTCCTCATTATCAATATCCTCCCTAGCACGAAACCACTCAAAAAAACGCCTAAAATCCACACCCATTTCCAGTGCATTATCATAAGCATCCAGTTGTTCAAAATAATGTTTTGCTTTGATTTTTAAAGGAATATCCAAAACACTGCGTTCCACAGGATAAAAAACCATTAACGGCAAATTCACATCTTGATTTTCCGTTAATTGTGTCCGATAAATATCCGCCCATTCACTCACAGCTTTCAAATCACTACTGAATTGATTTTTCTTCCCCTCACGTGCTTTACTCAAAGTCCAAACAAATTCCTGATTATGTGCCAACACATTGACCGACACCGCAGCCGAATGTTCATCATTGTGTATCACTTCTTCGGGAATATCCAAACCGCGACCGCGTTCTGTGCGAATACGCGCAGGCAGCCAACTCAACGCCGTTACCAACGATTTCAAAATATTGGTTTTGCCCGAACCATTGTTACCAATAAATACGGTTACACGCGGTTTACCTTCTTCCAAAGGGGCGAAAGGAATGGTCAAATCTTTGAAATGACCAATGTTTTTTAAAGTCATGGATTGAATTTTCATTATTTTTTCCTTTTTATTTTTCAGGCTGCCTGAAATCACAAAATCCTTTTCAGGCAGCCTGAAAATAAGTTTAACGCCCTTTCAAAGCATTTTCCGCCACTTCAAAATCCGAAAAATGCGTTTTCACGCCCTGAATATCCTGATAGGTTTCATGCCCTTTTCCTGCAATCAAAACAATGTCTTGTGCGCTGGCTTGGGCAATCGTCTGTTCAATCGCGGTGCGGCGGTCAAGTTCCACCAAAGCTGCGTTCGGCACGGCTGGCAAAATGTCGTCAATAATCGCGGCTGGGTCTTCCATGCGCGGATTGTCGCTGGTTACGACTGGGCAATCGCTGAACTGGCTCGCCACCGCTCCCATTAAGGGGCGTTTGCCACGGTCACGGTTGCCGCCGCAGCCAAACACGCACCACAAACGGCTTTCAGGCTGCTGGATTTCGCGCAATGTGGTCAAGGCTTTTTCCAATGCGTCTGGTGTGTGGGCGTAGTCCACGACAACTAAGGGTTTGTTTTCATTGATAATACAATCCATGCGACCTGTGGCGGGGCGGATTTGGCTCAAAGCGTTTAAGGCTGCCTGCAAATCCCAACCGTTGGAGCACAACACGCCCACGCATGCCGCGAAATTTTGCGCGTTAAAACGCCCCAATAAGCGCGTTTGTGCCGAGCCTTCGCCCCAAATCGTTTTTAAAGTCAAACGCATACCGCGCGTATCGGCAACAAATTCGCTGATGTGAATGTCCGCGCTTTCATCAAAACCGTAAGAGATTGTTTTTAAATGGGGATATTTTTCGCGCAATTCGGCAATCAGTTTCGTGCCAAACTCATCATCTTGATTGATAATGGCATTTTCCAAACCTTGCCAGTGGAACAATCGTGCTTTGGTTGCGCCATAATCGTCCATGTCGCTGTGGTAATCCAAGTGGTCGCGCGTCAAATTCGTGAACACGGCGGTGCGGAACGGCACGCCATTCACGCGGAATTGGTGCAAGCCATGACTGGACACTTCCATGGTGATGTGTTTTGCGCCCAAGTTTTTGAATTGGCGCAATAAAGTTTGCACGGAAACGGGGTCGGGCGTGGTGTGGCTGGTTTCTTGCAAATCGCCAAAAAAGCCGTTGCCGACCGTGCCGATAATCGCGCAGGATTGTTGATTTTCAAGAATATCAATCGCTTGGGCAAGCCATTGGGTAATGGACGTTTTGCCGTTTGTGCCTGTAACGCCAATCACGTTCAGGCTGCCTGAAAGATTGCCGTAAGCCTGTGCCGCCAAAATGCCCGCGCATTGGCGCAAATCGGCAATCGGCTGATTGGGGATAGCCCATTGATTTTGCCAAACAAAATCGCCGTCCGCGTCCCAATAAACGAATTTCGCGCCATTGTTGATGGCGGCTTGAATGTAATTTCTGCCGTCCGCGTATTCGCCTTGACACGCGACAAACACATCGCCTTGTTGGATTTGGCGGCTGTCGGACGTGAGTTTTTCGTTGGCTTGGGGAATGTATTGTAATTGGGGAAGTTGGGTTTCGCGTGGTATTGCGATTTGGCTGTACATTTTTTAAATCCTTTGTTGAAAAAATTTTTGGGGAATATTTTTTAACTACCCTTTCAGTACACGACAATTTTTAATTTTACCAACAATCTGTCCCCTCCCCCCGTCTCCAACGGGGGAGGGCTAGGGTAGGGATAAATCGGTGGAAATAAATGAATTTTGATGAAAATTAACGAACCACCCCCCACCCTAACCCTCCCCCGCCAGACGAGGGGGACAGGTTTCAGACAGCCCAAAGATTTTTGTCGTGTACTGTAAACTACGCTGAACTTTGTTTCAGGCTGCCTGAAACATTGTTCAGCGCAGGAAAATCAATAGCGTAAATAATGCAAATTTCTTTGTAAATGTTTAAACATAGTCAATGCGAATACGGCGACAATATCCGCCGCAAAGAATAAAAACAATGCGGCTAGAAACGATTGAGCGAATAATTTTTGACACATCTCCACCAACGCCCAAATGGTTAAACCGATAAGTAGCAGCATCATCAAAGCATAAAAGCAAACGGCAAAATAAACCCATATTTTGGTGATGCGATTCGTTAATGGGTCGCGCGGATAATATTCGCGGTGGTATTCTAAATAAGCGTCTAAAAATACCAAACCAATCGCCAGTGCAGTGCCAATCAGTAATCCTACGCTTTGACCGTGGTCATGAGCTATTTCACGATTAAACCACCCAATCATCATGATATAGAGATAGTGTTCTATACCAAACCATTTCATATTTTGTTCCCAAAATAGTCATTTTAGAGTCAAAACAATACTGCGCTACCAGCTTTTCTATCTATCAAATATTTGTTTTTATTTAGATATTATCGGACACAAGAATTTTCAGGCTGCCTGAAAACCTTATTTTTGTCTATTCTCCGCATCTTTCATGCATTGTTGGAATTCCACTTTGCCAAAATCACGCGAAAAATTGGCGTATTCGCTTTTAGGCAATATCTCTTGGATTTTGCTATCTTTCAAAATCACTTCATACACTTTATGGGTAACGATGTAAATCGCGTTGTTGGCAAATTTTTCCGTGTCTTCATTTTTTGCCGCTGGCAGATATTTAGCTTCTAATTGCTGCTACATTTGCGTGCGCGATACGCCTGTTAATGCGCCAGTCATGGTTTCTGTCGCCATCATGCCAACTACGCCACAAACCATCTTCACGCTTTACGGCGTTTCATCGCTCACCCACTCTGCGTGTACCATCGGGCAACACAACATCATCGCGCTCATCATTTTTTGACTATTACTCATCTGAATTTCCTTCCGATTAATTTTGTGGAACAAGGCAGCCTGAAAACTAAACGTAACAACATCATATGCCTAATGATACCGCTTCTTGCGCTGGCAATAAATATGGCGAAACATATCATTCATAGTGAAGTAAAATAAGAAAGATGCAAGGCGACCACGCCCGCCGTGTACATCTAGTACATAAGGGCGTGGGCAACGAAGCAGATTTCTTATTTTAATTTACTATATTTCAATCTTATTTTCAGGCTGCCTCAATAAGATGTTGTGAATAGGTAGCCTGAAAACAAAAAACCTTTGCCCCACATACCGCGTTGCAAAGGTTGATTAGATTGAATTTACTGCTCTTCAATCAGTTCAGATTTCAGATTCATATCAGCAGCAGTGGGCAAATTAATTTGTTGCTCCGCAGTCAAATAAGTTGGTTTCACGCCTAATATTTTCAGGCTGCCCCCCATGATTTTACTGAATGCAGGGCCTGCCACCGTGCCACCATAATAGCCATTACCACTTGGCTCATCAATTGTAATTGCTACAATTAAACGTGGATTTTTCGCAGGGGCAAAACCAACAAAACTTGCACGATATTTGCCTTCGTAACCACCTGTATCGCTCACTTTACGCGCTGTACCTGTTTTTGCGGCAACATCATAACCTACTACTGCACCTGCCTGACCTGTACCGCCTTTTTGCGTGATGCTTATCATCATTTCACGCATTTGACGTGCCGTTTCAGGTTTTAAAATCTGCGTTCCTTCGGTATGACGTTTTTGCTTATAAATAGTTGCTGGCATCAATTTACCATCAGTTGTAAAAATAGTATATGCCTGCGCCAATTGCAATAAATTGGCTGAAATAGAATAACCATACGAAATAACCGCGCGATCCAATTTTGTCCAACGCTCAGCAGGTTTAATTGGTAAATTTTGTTCACCACTTACACCTGATTGTGTTTTTTTACCAAAGCCAATAGCAGAAAAATGCTCATGCAATTCTTCATTTGGATACATCGCCGCAATATAACTGGTTCCCACATTAGACGATTTTTGCAAAATGCCTTCGGTCGTTAAAGCATCACTTTTATGCGTATCACGAATAGTTTTATTGCCCACTTTATATGGCGTTGTATTGAACCATGTATTTCGGCTCACTTTACCGTCATCTAACGCTTTTGCCACTACAAATGGCTTCATCACCGAACCTGGTTCCATCGTTACACCAACGGCAAAATTACGCAAACTATCTTCGGGATAAGCTTGATAAAAATTGGCATCGTAATCAGGCAAACTACTCATTGCCAAAATTTCGCCTGTTTGCGCATCCAAAACCACCGCGCCACCTGCTTTCGCATTAAAGCGTTTTAAAGTTTCAGCTAACTGTGTGCGTGCCAGTTGTTGAATATTACTGTCTACCGACAATACCAATGTTTCACCTGATTTAGCAATGGTATTTTCAGGGGAATCAATCAATTCCACAATATTCTGATGTCGGTCGCGCAAGACGACTTGTTGTCCATCTTCGCCTTTTAGACGTTCATTTTCTACACGCTCCAAACCTTCCAAGCCCACGCCTTTACTGTTGGCAAAACCAACAATATGCGAAAACAAATGTGCGGTTGGATAAGTACGCTCTGTGCGCTCTTCAAAACGCAAAGTCGGTATTTTCAATGCTTTTAACGCATCCGCTTCTTCCAAAGACAATTCTGTTTTAAATTGCACATATTGACTAGAACGATCTTTCAGTTTTTGGCGGATTTCTTGTTCAGGCAGCTTTAACAATTCTGCCATTTTTTCAAATTGTTCATTAGAAATCACATTCCAATTAATTGGATCGCCCACACGTTTTGGCGCATAAATCGCTTTTGGATTGAAAGTTGCCACTTTTAGATAACGGCTCACCGCCAAAATTGTGCCATTACGGTCGGTAATCGTGCCACGCAAAGCGGGTTCTCTAATACTGCGTACTACGCGATTATCACTAAATTTGCTCAATTCATCATGATGATTGGCCTGTACTACAAAACTATATCCTACCAAAACAGCAAATGCGCCAGAAATTGCCAGCAACAAACGACCTAATCGTTTGTTATTTTCCACAACGATTTGGTTCTTTTCTTCTTTTTTTGCCATATATGGCTTGTATTCATTACGAATTAACATTTTTATTTTTCTTCTATGTTACTTTTAACTAAAAATCAATTATGCAAGGCAACCGTTTCCTCTGGTGTAGGCTTGCGCATTTTCATTTGCAAGGCAGCTTGTTCTACTTGTTGCGCATCAGAGTGCTTACTGCGTTCATACATCAATTCCGCACGATCTTGATTCAGGCGAATTTCCTCTTCCTGCCCTTTACCATACAAATGCGTTTGCCGTTTAATGCTCATGCGTAAATCGGTTACATACAATGCCGATAATGTAACCGCTACCAATAATACAAAATTTAATTTAGAAAACATAAATGATGTATCCCTATCATTTTTTCAGGCTGCCTTTTATAGATAAACAATCATAAGGCAGCCTGAAAACCTCATCTTGTATTAATTTACAACAAATGCGCCATTTGTCCGTTCCGCTACTCGCAATACTGCCGAACGTGCGCGTGGATTGGCTGCTAATTCTGTTTCGCTGGCTTTAATCGCTTTGCCAATCGCCATCAATGGTGGTGTGGGTAAATCCGCTTCGCGAATCGCTGCCCATTTAGGTAGAGGCGCGTGGGAAGAATATTGCTTCACAAATTGCTTCACAATCCTGTCTTCCAAAGAATGAAATGCAATCACCGACAAACGCCCACCCACATTCAGCCTTTCAACAACTTGCGGCAATACCGCTGAGATTTCGTCCAATTCGCGGTTAATAAAGATGCGAATAGCTTGGAAGGTACGCGTTGCAGGGTCTTGTCCACGCTCACGAGTACGGACACATTGCGCCGCGATTTGCGCCAACTGACGGGTTGTATTGATGGGCGACTCGCTGCGTTGCGCGACAATAGCACGCGCAATCTGGCGACTAAACCGCTCTTCACCATAATTTTTAATCACTTCGTGTATTTCTTGCTCGTCAGCCACCGCCAGCCATTGCGCTGCCGATTGTCCGCGCGTGGTATCCATACGCATATCCAAAGGTGCATCAAAACGGAAACTGAAACCACGCGATGCATCGTCAATTTGTGGCGATGAAATGCCCAAATCAAACAATGCACCATCAATTTTTTCAATATTTAAATCGTTTAAGGCAGCCTGAAACGTGGCAAAACCATTGTGAATCACATTCACACGTTTATCTTGCGCTGCTAATTCATTGGCTACCGCAATCGCCTGCGGGTCTTTATCAAACACCACCAAACGACCCTTTTCGCCCAAACGCGACAAAATCAAACGCGAATGTCCACCGCGCCCAAATGTACCGTCCACATACACACCATCTGCCTTGATATTGAGCGCATCAACGGCTTCGTGCAGCAAAACAGTAATGTGTTCAAAAGTTGATTGGGTCATAATTGCAAATCGGTTTGGCTCAAATCAAAATCTAATTCATCGGGGTTAATAGACAAAGCAGCTTCGGTTTCTGCCAGTTTTTGTTCACGTCCCCACAATTCCAGACGGTTCACACGTCCCAGCAGCATTACATCTTTATCAAAATTGACTAAACGGCGCAGATTCGCAGGTAACAACACTCGTCCTGCTCCATCAATATCCAAAGTATCCGCATTGTGCAGTAGCAAATTTTGATACAACGCCAAATTCGGTTTCCCTTTCACATTCAGCGCAAGCAACTGTTGCTCCACTTTCTCCCACTCCACTTCGGGATACAGCAACAAACGGTCGCGGCTATCCAACGTAACCACAAAACGTGGCACATCGTCTTCGCCCACAAATTCACGTGACAAAACCTCACGGAACTTGGCTGGAATCGCCAAGCGTCCCTTGGTGTCAATGTTTAATTCATGTGCGCCACGAAACATATTAAGGTTGCCTAAAATGAGAGAGAAAAATCAGCTAAGCGACACTTTTCGCCACTTTGCCCCACAAACCGACACTATAATAGAAAATACGTGATACAGCAAACCTATCAAATTACACAAAACCACTGATTTCAACGTAAAAAAAACACAAAAGGCAGCCTGAAAACCGTTTCAGGCTGCCTTTTCTGCCACACATCACATCACACCAAATAAAAATACCAAATAAAACAAGCAACACATTTTTTCAGGCTGCCTTATTGGCTGATTTATAATATGATTACTCTCCTTAATTTTTACAAAATTTAACCTTATGACTTTTGTACATATTCCCCACATCAGTCCAGATGCAGAAGCTGCCAGCCAAACTCTGACCGATTACATTGCCGCCGATATTCACGCACACGATGGCGCGATTCCCTTTTCACGCTTTATGCAACACGCACTGTACGCGCCGCAATTAGGTTACTACACAGGTGGCGCACACAAAATCGGGGCGGCAGGCGATTTCATCACCGCACCCACTTTATCGCCACTTTTCGGGCAAACTTTGGCACGCCAAATCGCGCTAATTCTGCCACAAACCGCAGGCAATGTGTACGAATTTGGCGCAGGTACGGGCGCACTTGCCACACAAATCATCAACGCGCTTTCAGGCAGCCTGAAAAACTATTACATCATTGAATTATCACCTGATTTAGCTGCAAGACAACGCGAATACATCGCCCAAAACGCGGCTGATTTTGCCGAGCGCGTGATTTGGTTGGACACGCTGCCTGAACAATTGGACGGCGTACTCATCGGCAATGAAGTGCTAGATGCGATGCCGATAGAACGTGTGCGCCGCAATGAACAAGGTGAATTGGAATTAGCGCACGTTAGCATCAATGAACAGAAAATATTTTGTTGGCAATACAAGCCATTACAAGATAAACTGTTGTTTCAGGCTGCCTGTGAATATTTCCCCGATACGCTCAATTACACCAGCGAATTGCACCCTGCTCAACACGCATTTATCCGCACGCTGGCGCAAAAATTAACACGCGGCGCGATGATTTGGCTGGATTACGGTTTTGATGCCGCGCAGTATTACCACCCGCAACGCAACGATGGCACGCTGATTGGGCATCATCGCCACCACACCATTCACGACCCGTTTTATCGCGTAGGTTTGACCGATTTGACCGCGCACATCAATTTCAGCGACATGGCGGCGGCAGGTTGTGGCGCAGGATTGGATTTGATTGGTTACACCACGCAAGCTCATTTTTTGTTTAATTTAGGTATTTTGGATTTATTGGCGCAACAGTATCCGCAAACTGATACGGCAGATTATGTTCAGGCTGCCCATGCGGTACAGGTTTTGACGGCGCAGCATGAAATGGGCGAATTGTTTAAAGTCATCGCTTTTGGGCGTGAGATTGATGTGGATTGGTTGGGTTTTGCGTATGGCGATTTGTGTCATAAATTGTGAATTTTGAAAAAAGGCAGCCTGAAAATATTTTTTCAGGCTGCCTGTATCTTATTTTAACTTTTCTTGTTCTAACAAAATTTGTTTCATCAACTGTCGCACCGAAAGCTGCATCGGCTCGCTTAAATGCTGAAATAACAATTCAATCGGCAATTTATCCCATATCTGTTTTTCATCAGATACTTCTTGCAACTGTTCTGCCACCACAAAAATTCTTGAAATTGGACAACCCAAAGCATGTGCCAAGTGCTGCAACAAAGCTGCACTATAACTTTGATTGCCACTTTCCAAATTGGAAATCGTACTTTTCGTGGTGTGCGAAAAATCAGCCAGTTGCGATTGAGTCCAGCCTTTTTGTTTCCGTAAAAATCGAATTGCGTGTCCAATATTCATGACACACATTATGGCAAAACTACAATAATAAAAAGTTCAATCTAGCAAAACCTATTTACGCAAAAGTTTTATTATATTAAACTTATCTTGCTTTTTGTTAAGCTATATTCAATTTTTCAATATGAGGGATTTTTTATGAAAATTCGTTTTCAGGCTGCATTGGCAGCTACTATCTTAACTTCGTTGGCAGCTTGTTCATCCACACCTTATAACTATTGGCATAAGCCCAATGTAACACAAGCACAAACGACACAAGTTTTGCACTTCTGTAAAGAAGATGTAGGTGCTGATAGATTATCTAAAAGTCATGGCGATAAATTAGTCGCGTATTGTATGACTTCAAAAGGTTTCACATTAAAAACAGGTTATCGATAACCTAAAAAGCAGCCTGAAAATATTTTTCAGGCTGCTTAAATCATGAATATTGTCAAAAATCTAGCAATTTTGCATCTTTAAATCTATCGGTTTGCCGACCAACGCCCAATCGCTGCTTGCGATACCAAATATTCCAACGCTGCATCACGAAAATCGTTTCGCGCAGCAATCGCCGCTTGCTCAATATTAGACAATTCGGCATAGGAATCCAGTACATCAATCAAAGTTCTACGTGCAATTTTAAATTGCAATTCATAGGCTTTTACCACTTGTTTTTGCGTCGCAATTTGTTGTTGCGCAATTTGCCAGCGTGTTTGGCTTTGTTGCATTTCCAAAGTGGCATTGCGACTGCGTTCGGCTGTATCACGCGCAATTTGGTCAAGCTGCGCTTCGGCAACCGCAAGTGCATGTGCGCTGCGTTCAACATCGTGAATACTAGTACGGTTGAATATGTCCCATGAAAAATTTAAATACGCTTCTTTATTATCACGGTTGGCGGTGGCGATTAAATCAATGCTGGGATAACGCGAAGCTTTGGTAACACTAATTTCAGCTTCGGCACGATTACGCTCCGCTTTTTGCGCTTGATAAGACGGTAAATTTGCCAAATCATTGTGCTGATATTTTTGTACCAAACTAGTGGCAGTATCTTGGATAAATGGGTCTTCCAAATCAGCAGGCGTTAATTGCTTAGGTGTATATTTGGCTAAACGGCTCAAATTAAGCAACAATTCACGCTGTTGATTGGCAAGAAATGCTTCCACATTTAATCTTCGCGCCATCGCTTGATTTAATTCATATTGACGACCTCTATCGTAGCGCGTGATGATTTGCAAATCCGCCACAATACGATTATGTCTATCCAAATTGTGTTGGGCAGCCTGAATCGCTTCTTTGGCACGCAATGCGGCTAAATACAAACGCCCCATAGTGTTACCCAGTTCCTCTTGCGTTTCACCAATTTTATGATGATAGTAATCGCGGTTATGTTGGCGTTCATTAACACGCGCTTCAATACCACCAAATGAATATAGATTTACACTGGCACGCAGCCCTGGATTAATGCCACGGCGCCGTTCATTGCTAACGTAGCGATGCTCTTGCGCCAATACCTGTGTCCCCGTAAGTGCAACAACAGGATAATGTGCTGCTTTGGCAGCCGATATACTACTTTCAGCAGACGCTTCATGAGCGCGTGCTTCCAAAATTTGAGGGTCACTATCCAAACTGTGCTGTATTAATTGCTGCAAAGGTATGGCGAAAGCTGGCATAGCGCATAAAGATAAGCTCATGGCAGCCAAAAGTTTTTTTAAATGTGCCATATAAAATCAAATCAAAAAAAATAAATAGGGTATATTTTAACTGAAATTACGCAGACATTGCGCCATATTTGGCACACAAATTGCGTAACTTCTTCCTTAAAAAGGATAAGGTAGCCTGAAATGTTAAATCCCTTATTTATTCACGAAGGATTGCGTCAAAAGCTGCAAAAACAGGTAAAAATGTCTATTTTGTTTGTGTTTTTGCCCTTATTATTGTTTGTTTCGTCATAACCAAATTGGGCGATTTTTACTTTTCAGGCAGCCTGAAAAACCGTCTGCAAAATAAAACTCGTCTGTTTTTTAATACATACAAGGATTATTGTAAATATGAAAAAGTATTTTGCTGAATTTTTCGGCACATTTTGGTTGGTATTTGGTGGTTGCGGCAGCGCGGTTTTAGCAGCAGGTATCCCCGATTTAGGTATTGCTTATGCGGGCGTTTCGCTGGCATTTGGTTTGACTGTTTTGACGATGGCTTATGCTGTCGGTCATATTTCAGGCGGACACTTTAACCCAGCCGTATCCATTGGTTTGATGGTGGGAGGTCGCTTCAACAGCAAAGATTTGTTACCCTACATCGCCGCACAAGTGATTGGCGCGATTGCCGCAGGTGCTGTTTTGTACACCATCGCAACAGGCGCATCGGGTTTTGATGCAACAGCAGGTTTTGCCAGCAATGGTTATGGTGAACATTCACCACATGGTTATTCTTTGCTGTCTGCCTTGTTAATTGAAGTGGTATTAACCGCATTCTTCTTGTTCATCATCATGGGCGCGACTGATAAACGTGCGCCAGCAGGTTTTGCACCGATTGCAATCGGTTTGGCTTTGACCTTGATTCACTTAATCAGCATTCCTGTAACCAATACTTCTGTTAATCCAGCGCGTTCAACTGGTGTAGCACTTTTCCAAGGTTCTTGGGCATTGCAACAATTATGGTTATTCTGGGTTGCACCGATTGTGGGTGGCGTGATTGGCGCATTATGCTACCGTTTTGTTGCAGAAGATAAAAACGCGTAATTTTTCAATAAAATTTGGTTATGAATCATAAATAGGCAGCCTGAAAAATGTTTTCGGACTGCCTATTTTATTTTAAGCGACTATATAGATAAAGAAATTAAAATTCGGTACACAACCAAGTAAAATAAAAAAACAAAGAGTGAATGCAATCCAATAACCAATCTTGACGTAAATGTTTAATCCAAGCCCAAGTGTGCTCAATTAAATTCAAATCAGGACAGTATGGCGGTAACCATAAAATCACATGCCCTGATAAAACAATAAGCTCTTGAATGTCCTGACGTTTGTGAAAAGTCGCATTATCCATTACCAAAACACTGTTGGGCGGTAATTGTGGCAGTAAAACGTTTTGAACCCATGAATAAAACACATCTGAATTGATGCTGAATTCATACAAACCCACTGCAATCAATTGATTTTGGTACAGTGCGCCAATGGCATTGGTTGTGTTTTTGATTTGCCAGTTGTGATTGCCATGACAAACTTGTCCTCTTGGCGCATAGGCATAAGGACGATAAGTTTGGTTTTTAAAACCACTTTCATCAATATAAACAATAGGACGTTTCTCTTGCTCATACTGTTGTTTTAATGAGAGAAATTGTTCAATTGTTTCGGGTTGAGCTTTGGGGTGTTTAAGAATCTTTTTTTTGAGTGATTTTTAGCCGTTTAAGTGCCACACCAATGGCTCTTTGTGAACAGTTAAAGCGAACAGCGCGTTCTCTTTGAAAATCATCAGGAAATTGTTCTACGTCTTTTCGCAATAATTCATCATTGATTTTATTGGTTCTTTTGGGGTAGGGTTTACGTTCAATGCATTTTTTCCATAGTTGAATGGTACTGCGACTGATGCCATATTCCGCTGCCAATTCACGGTAGCTGTAACCCGAATTTAATTTTTCTAAAATCATTTGGCGATAATCTTGTGAATAAGCCATAACTGTTCTCCTGTGTGTACCGTTTATTTAATTCTACACCTATATTTGATTTGCGTACCCAAGATTTTCAGGCTGCCTCAATCCCCAATTTTTCTGCCACTTTTTCCCAAACCGCATCAACAGGAATGGCAGACAATAAACGTGTTTCATCATCTGTATTAATGCTATCAGGATGAGGCAACGCACCAAAATCACCAGCCCAAATAACCGTCGCCTTATCCGAATAGGGTCGCCAACGAAAAACCCACGTCGCCCCAAACAACGCCACTTGCGGTTTATCCAACGCAGCCGCCATGTGCATCGGTACAGAATCCACGCCAATAAACAATTTTGCTCCTGCAATCGCTGCTGCCAATTCACGCAAATTAAGGCAGCCTGAAAGCACAAAAAGTTTGCCATCCCCTTCCATTTTCAGGCTGCCTATTAATGTTTCAATCATTTTTTGTTCACGCAAATCAGGCGCGGCAGTCAAAACAATATTTTGCCCATTGTCCAATAATTTTTGCAGCAATGCTGCCATTTTGTCATCGTCCCAGCATTTAAAAAACCAGCGCGAACCAGGGTGAATAGCTACATAATCTTCCCCTTGCCAACCTTGTCCACGCAGTTTTTCTTGAAACGATACTTGCGTTTGCGACGAAATTTCCATACGAACACGCGGCATATATTCAGGAAGATTGAGTGGCGCCAACACTTGCAGATGAGCTTCAACAATATGATTATTTTTGCCAAAATCATCAACCAGCGTATCATGACACCAGCGCCACGCCGCATTATCACGCTTACCAAAACGATATGAAATTGCATGTTGCCCACATAATTTGGCAATGATAGCCGCACGCCATTGGTCGGAAAAATTCAATACATAATCGTATTTTCGTGCTTTCAGGCTGCCTAATAACGTAAATTCATGATGAAATTGTTGTTTGATACCTTGCTTTTTCCAGTTGCGGTCAATGATAAAAATTTGGTTGATTTGTGAATTCTCACGAATAATATCCGCAGTTTCCGCATAAACCAGCATATCTACTTCACAATCTGGATAAGCGTGTTTGAGTGCATCAATCACAGGCGTGGTCAATAAAACATCGCCGTGATGGCGCAATTTAATAATGAGGAAGCGTTTTGGCATAGTAACATTTTGTATTTTAAAAACAAGAATTTTAGGATTTATGCCATTACTCGTCAAATAATCCAATATTCTCGTCAAATAGATTTATTTTCAGGCAGCCTGAAAACCCATTGCGTAACAATGTTATAATTTGCCCCATTTTTCATTTCAGGCTGCCTTTTGTATCCTCAACACAAAAAGGCAGCCTGAAAACAGAGTAGGAACACAATGGCTAAAAAAACAAAAATTCCCATGCTGGCGCATGAATGGCGTGCCGCAACATCATTAGCTGGTGTATACGCGCTGCGCATGCTCGGTATGTTTTTGGTATTACCCGTACTTTCCTTGCACGCGCACAGTTTGGCTGGCGCAGATGAAGCAAGCAAATTAAAAATGGTCGGCTTGGCAATGGCGGCGTATGGCTTAACCCAAGCATTGTTACAACTACCGTTGGGTATGTTGTCCGATAAAATCGGGCGTAAAAAAGTGATTTATTTGGGTATGAGTGTATTCGCGCTGGGCAGTTTTATCGCCGCCTTTACCAATGACGCACAAACTTTGGTGATTGCGCGTGCCATTCAAGGCGCAGGCGCAGTCAGCGCAGCAGTTACGGCATTGCTGGCAGATTTGACTCGTGAAGAAGTGCGGACACGAGCCATGTCCATGATTGGATTGAGTATTGGGCTGACATTTTCGGTGAGTTTGGTTTTGTCGCCCATGTTAAGCAAATTTATTGGCGTACAAGGTTTATTCGCGCTCACAGGCATATTGAGTCTCGCCAGTATCGCTCTGGTCAAATATTACACACCCAATCCCACGCAATTACGTCATCATGAAGACACCCAAGTTTCCGTGCGACGTATTGGCGAAGTGCTGAAAAACACACAATTATTGCGTTTGAATTATGGTATTTTCGCGCTGCAAGCTGGCTTGATGGCTATTTTTACCGCGTTGCCGTTTGCGCTGCGGCATTTGGGTTGGGACAAATCCGAACATTGGCAAGTGTATTTACCCGCCACCGTGCTAGGGCTGATTTTCATGATACCTGCGATTATTATCGGCGAAACACGCAATAAATTAAAACAAGTATTTGTATTGGGTATTTCGTTGGTGTTATTGGCTCAATTTGCCTTGATTTTTAGCCTATCTTCCGTATGGATAGTTGGTGCTGTACTGATTATTTATTTTATTGGTTTCAATATTTTGGAAGCCAGTTTGCCTTCTTTGGTCTCCAAAATTGCGCCGAGCGATTTGAAAGGCACGGCGATGGGCGTGTATAACACCACTCAATCCTTGGGTGTTTTTACGGGTGGTTTGATTGGTAGCAAAATGTATGCGCTGTTTGGTTTTGTTGGCGTGTTTGGATTTTGCTGCGTGATTGTTGGCGTGTGGTTATGGTTGGCGATGACTGCGCCTGCACCGCGTCCTGTGAAAAATGTGATGTTTGCTGTTCCCGATGCTTTACGCGGTGATTTGAATGGTTTGAAACATAAAATTCAGGCTGCATCTGGCGTGGAAGCGGTGAGTTTTAGTGCCGATGGCGCAACGGTGTTTATTAAGGCATTACAGCAAGGTTTTGATGAAGATTTGGTAAAAAGTTTATTAGTAGGAGTTTGATATGTCTTTGAATAAAGTGATTTTAATTGGTCGCTTGGGGCGCGACCCAGAAGTGCGTTATATGCCCAATGGCGAAGCGGTGTGCAATTTTTCGGTTGCGACCAGTGAAACGTGGAACGACCGCAATTCTGGACAACGCCAAGAGCGCACAGAATGGCACAATATTACTTTGTATCGCCGTCAAGCCGAAGTGGCTGGGCAATATTTGCGTAAGGGTAGTCAAGTGTATTTGGAAGGACGCATTCAATCGCGCAAATACATAGACAAGCAGGGTATGGAGCGCACGGCTTATGATATTATTTGCAATGAAATGAAGATGTTGGATACCAGAAATAATCAACAAGGTGGCTATCAACAAAATACGTATGATGATGGTGGTTACAATGGTGCTTACGATGGTGCTTATCCGCAAGCAGCACCACAACAATCGTATCAAGCAGCACCGCCACAAAATTACCCACAACAAGCTGCGTACAATAATGAACCGCCTGCTGCACCGCAACAACGCCGTCCTGCTGCACCTGTAGCACCTGCCGCACCTGTTGATGATATTGATGATGACATTCCGTTTTAATCTATAAAAATAGGCAGCCTGAAAACATATTGATTAAGTTTTCAGGCTGCCTTTTTACTGGACATAAGCAAGTTAGATACTTTATAGTGAATTCAATTTAAACCAGTACAGCGTTGCCAGCTCCCTTATGTACTAGGTGTACACGGCGGTCGCTGTCGCCTTGTCCTGATTTAAATTGAATCCACTATATAATCGGCTAAAATAGACACAGACAAGGCGACAGCAAGCATCGTGTACACCTAACCAATATTTTTTGTTCTACGGGCTAAACAGAACCGTTCTTCAAATCAAAAAACAAGCACATACACAGTTATATCAATTGGATTTATAATAAACCATTTTATCTTAATTGCATTAAAAGGCAGCCTGAAACCATGAAAAAAACTTTACTCACACTCACACTATTAGCCAGCTTATCTGCATGCAATGTTATAGACAGCGCATCCATCAACCAACAAGCCGCTTTAAGTTATCGCCAAGCCATGACCGAAGCGAGCCAACACAAAATGGTTGATACCACTTCAGCCACCGCCAAACGCGTACAACGTGTCTTCCAACGTCTCGTTCCTTATGCCGATGCCGCCAATCGCACAGGTCAAGCATTTCAATGGGAAATGACCGTAATTCGCTCCGATGAACTCAACGCATGGGCGATGCCTGGTGGCAAAATGGCGGTGTACACAGGTATTGTGGAAAAATTGAAATTAACCGATGATGAATTAGCAGCAATTATCGGACATGAAATGACCCACGCGCTGTTGGAACACAGTAAAAAAGAAGCCAACCGCAATGTAGGCTTGAATATTGGCGCACAGCTGGGTACCAGTATTTTGGCAGCCACAACGGGGGTTGATGGTAATTTAATCGGATTGGGCATGGGTTTGGCGACCGATTTGGGCGTGGATAAACCATTCAGTCGCAGCGCAGAACGCGAAGCTGATATGGGTGGCTTGTATTTAATGGCACAAGCAGGATACAACCCTGAAGCTGCGATTAGTGTGTGGCAAAAAATGAATCAACATGACAATAATAACCACACCATCAACAAAATTTTATCCACCCACCCCACCAATAATGACCGCATGGATTTGTTACGCAAAGAATTACCCAAAGTGATGCCTGTATATCGTCAAGCATTGACTCGTAGGGGATAATCTGCTGAACAACATAAGGCAGCCTGAAAAGATTTTGCAAAAGTTTCAGGCTGCCTTTTCTTTGTAATAATCCAAAACGATTCAAGCAGCCTGAAAAGCGGTTTTCGCGTATAATTTGCGCTATTTTTCAACTTTTTATTTTGTTTCAGGCTGCCTTTGGAAATTGCCACAAACCTGTTCCCTCCCCTGCTTGCGGGGAAGGGTTAGGGTAGAGGCAAAACGGTGGAAATCCAACCCAATCTTGCTGTCCATATTTTCAGGCAGCCTGAAAGTGAATTTGAACCATGAAACCCAGTATTCTCAATAAATTACAAATCCTGTCCGAGCGTTTGGAAGAAGTAACCGCGCTGCTCGGTTCGCCCGAAGCCACAGCCGACATGGACAGTTATCGCAAACTCAACCAAGAACATTCGGAACTCACGCCCATTGTGGAAACCTATCAGGCGTACCGTTTGGCGGAAAGCGATTTGGTGGACGCGCAAGACATGTTGTCCGACCCCGATATGAAAGATTTCGCCGCCGAAGAAATTCAGGCTGCCAAAGATAAAATTGAAACCCTTGATTTTGAATTACAAAAATTATTGCTCCCCAAAGACGCAGACGATGACAAAAACATTTTCATTGAAATCCGCGCAGGCACGGGGGGCGATGAAGCGGCTTTGTTTGCAGGCGATTTGTTACGTATGTACACGCGCTACGCAGAACGCCAACGCTGGCAAACCGAAATCGTATCCGCCAGCGAAAGCGATTTGGGCGGCTACAAGGAAGTGATTGTGCGTTTGGCGGGCGTGGGCGCGTATGGCAAATTGAAATTTGAAAGTGGCGGACACCGCGTTCAGCGCGTGCCAGCGACCGAAAGTCAGGGGCGGATTCACACGTCCGCTTGCACCGTTGCCGTGATGCCCGAAGCGGACGAGTTGGAAGAAATCCAGTTAAACGCCAATGATTTACGCATTGACACTTTCCGCGCGAGTGGCGCAGGCGGTCAGCACATCAACAAAACGGATTCAGCCGTCCGCATCACACATTTGCCCACAGGCATGGTGGTGGAATGCCAAGACGGTCGCAGCCAACACGCCAACAAAGCACAAGCGATGAAAGTGTTAGCCGCCCGTTTGAACGACATGCAAAAACGCGAAGCACAAGCCAAAGAAGCCGCCGAACGCAAATCCTTGATTGGCAGTGGCGACCGCAGCGAGCGCATTCGCACCTACAATTATCCGCAAGGGCGCGTTACCGACCACCGCATCAATTTGACTTTGCACAAACTGGATTTTGTGATGGACGGCGATATGACGGAAATCACGTCTGCACTGATTGCGGAACATCAGGCGGAATTGTTGGCGGCAATGGGGGATTGATTTTGCCGTTTCAGGCTGCCTGAAAGATGTAGGGTGCGCCATGCGCACCAAATATTTGAATATTACTGTGGATTCGGTGCGCTTGGCGTACCCTATTCCATCATTTTAGGGGAAAAAACATGAATCCAACACATAAAAATATACTGATTGTGGCTTATATTTTAGAAATGATTACTGCCGTATGCCATTTATTATGGAATTTATTAGGTTATAAAAATAATAATGATTTATTGGGTATATCCTATTTGGCATTGATGATAATGGGTTTGATTTTGGCGTATATTGTGCGCTTCAAATCCAAAGATGAAGTCATTTATCATCATTCAATTTATTACACACGCAGTTTTTGGGTATATTTGCTTGTGCTGACATTGATTATTTCAGTTGGTCTTGGTTTTATTTTCTTGGCGGTTAGCACAAATTCCAGCATCCTTCACAACAGCATGTTTTATATGTCTATTTTTGTGGTTGTCTTAAGTCATATTATTATCATTTGGTTTATCTATCGCATGATTAAAGGTTTGGTCTATTTATGGCGTGAACAAGATATTCATTTCAAGAGTTGGAAATAAAGTGGCGATAAGTGTTTCAGGCTGCCTGAAAAACCCAGATAAAGCAATATCTTGCTAACTCAACCCAATCTATATATACTCCATCATATACTTTTATGGGAGCTAAATATCATGATAACCACCTTGCCTTTTATGTCGGGCAATTCCCAAGCCATACGTTTGCCCAAAGCCTTTGCGTTTGCACCGAATGTACCAGTCATCATTCACAAAGAAGACAATAAATTGATTATTGAACCCGTGCCAACTTTGGCAAACGCGCCCGAATTATTCAAAAAATTGGGCGAATTTGCCAATCAAAACGACTTTGTGCGCGATGAATTGGTGGAGAACGACCGCGCATGGTAATCACACCTAAATATATGTTGGACACGAATATCTGCATTTATTTGATGAAACACACGCCGCCGAGTGTTGTCCAACGGTTTAGCCAATGTTTTGTTGGCGAAGTGGTGATGAGTGCCATCACTTGGGCTGAATTGCAACGCGGTTTAAACATTCATCAATCGGCAGAAACCTTTCAACAACTGGCAGCCTTAATTCACATTATGCCGTTTGACGCGGCGGCAGGCGAAGTGTTTGGCAAACTCATGCAAACAGGTAAACACAAAGCCAGTTTTGATACGCTGATTGCCAGCCATGCGATTTCATTAGGGCTAATTTTGGTCAGTAACAATGAAAAAGATTTCAGTCAATTTGATTTGACGGTGGAAAATTGGGTTTCAGGCAGCCTGAAAAGTTTATCTGACTAATTAATAAAGGAAAAAATAATGGATAAAAAATTTCGCCATTGAAACGAAACAACACGCTTTAAAATCCATTGAGCATTTGTCTGCCATTTTATTTTTACCCGAATTTGGCGCATTGCCACCCGAATTACGCGCTAAATTACACCGAAACATTGGCATTTTGATTGGCGAAACGCAGATGACAGTTTTGGAAGAAATTTATCGGTTTTATCCCGAATTGGACGATTTACAGGAAAAATAATTTTTCAGGCTGCCTGAAACATCAAAAAAATTAATCATATAGCCATTTAAAGTAATACAGTATTACCAATTCCCCTATGTATAGTGGCTGCCGCTGCCGTGTTTGAAACAACTATACAAATAAGGCAGCCATTTTCAGGCTGCCTCTCATCTCAAACTTCAATTTTATTTGGTGTCAGCGTTTCCCATTTATTGCAAGCGGGACAATGCCAAAAATAAACTTTTGATTTAAAATGGCAATTTTGACATCTATGCATAACAGCTTTTTGCAACTGTCGCCCAATCACGCCACGCATCATATCTGCATCGGCTTTCCATTGCGGATTTAAATCAGACATTTGCAAGCCCAGCAAACGATACATACCATTCAAATCAGGTTTGGCACGAATTAATTCAATCGCAGTGGCATTGGCTTTTTCTTCGCCCAACAACATCAATGATTTGTCATAAATGACATTTACCAAATCCAGCGTAGGAAACGTTTTTTCATAACCAATCAAGACATTAAGCCCATCTTCTGCTTTACCCAATGCATCGTAAGCATCATATAAACGCTCGCCGACCATACTCAAATAAGCATAATTTTGCTTTTCAATCGCTGAATAAGCATCAATGGCAGCCTGAAAATTACCTTGTTTTTGTTCAATATCGCCCAAAATCATATTAGCACGCGTACATTTTTTATTGGCAGATAAGGCAGCCTGAATATGTTGCCGTGCGGTATCCCAATCGCTTCGGAACAAAGATTCTTGCGCCATTTCACAATAAAATTGTGCAATTTCAAATTGATAGGTCAATTCATCGTGCGCCAATAATTGTGCGGTGGCAATCGCTTTTTCCCAATCACGGTCTTGTTGGTAGATATTGAGCAACACTTCATTGGCTTGTTTTGCCATGTTGCCATTTTGCAATTCCAAGAAGATTTGTTCTGCTCTGTCCACCAAACCCGCGCTTTGATAATTCAGCCCCAATTCATACAACACTCGCTCGCGTTTTTCGCCAACGGTATCGGGCGAATCCAATAAGGTTCGGTGCATAGAAATGGCTTTATCGTTTTCACCACGCTGACGATAGAGTTTACCCAGAGTCAAACTTAAATCGTAAGAACCTTGTTGTTGGTCAATCACTTCGGTTAGATTATGTACCGCTTTGCCTGTGTTTTTGTCTACCAGCGCATCCAAGCTGACATAAAAACCTGTCGGCACAGTTTTCGCGTGTTTCAATACAGTTTTCATGTCCACGCGTGCCGCAAACCAACCCATCGCAAAAAACACGGGCAACAGAATAATCGGCACAAGAAACCACCAAATTTCCATATTTTCCATAAACTAACCTTATTTTGTGGCGGATGTTGAGGCAGCCTGAACAGGAGCGCTAATGTCTTGCGTTGCCAAACGTGCAGCTTTTTGGACTTCGGCACGTAAACGTGCATTTTCATGACGCAAACGAATCAAACGACCAAATAATGCGAATAAACCAAACAACGACCCCAAAACAAAACTACAAAATAAAACAAGAATTAAGGGCATTTCTACGGTTTGATTAGGTAGATAGGAGAACGGCACTTTGTCGGTATTAATCAAGGCGAAAATCAAGAAAATAGCTAATACAATTCCTTTGATAATCAAGTAAAAAGTTTTCATAATTTGCTCCAAAATGTAGGTAATGCAGCCTGAAAAACTGTTTTCAGGCTGCCTATACAATCAAATCAGCGTAAGTGTAAACGATTTAATGATGTTTTGATACTTGTTTAATCATTTTGGGCGTGTATAATCGGATACTTATTCCATTTTTCAGGCTGCCTGAAATGACTGGCATTTTCCATTTTAGACAGCTTTTATAAAAAAATATCACAAAATGATATTTTTACAGCATAAAACAGCGTTATAGCGCACAAATGCAGCATATACACAATGCCAACCCCTATAACAATTTTATTTTTGAAAGAGTGAAACAATGAGCGCACCTGCACCAACTACTGCTTTGAGCGACCGCGATGGTAAGATTTGGTATAACAATGAAATGGTTGAATGGCGTGATGCCCAAACCCATGTTTTAACGCATACTTTGCATTATGGCATGGGCGTTTTTGAAGGCGTTCGTGCTTATGAAACGTCAAAAGGTACGGCAATATTCCGTTTGCAAGACCATACCAATCGTTTATTTAATTCAGCAAAAATTGTGGGCATGAATCTGCCCTATTCTAAAGAGCAAATTAATCAAGCACATATTGATGTCGTTAAGGCGAATAATTTGAAATCATGCTATTTCCGTCCAATGGCATTTTATGGTGCGCATAAATTGGGTATTGCACCTAAACCAGATGATGTACAAATGATTGTGGCGGCTTGGGCTTGGGGTGCATATTTGGGTGAAGAGGGTTTACGCCGTGGTATTCGCTGTAAAGTGAGCAGTTTCACACGCCATCATCCGAATATTACGATGATTAAAGCGAAAGCCAATGGTAATTACATGAACTCTATTATGGCTAATACAGAGGCGCATCAAGGTGGTTATGATGAGGCAATCTTGCTGGATGCGACGGGTTATGTTGCTGAGGGTTCAGGCGAAAATATTTTTGTGGTAAACAATGGTAAATTGTACACACCTGCTTTGGACGTGGCTTTGGATGGGATCACACGTCGTACAGTCATTGAAATTGCGAAAGAAATCGGTGTGGAAGTGATTGAAAAACGCATCACGCGCGATGAATTGTATATTGCAGATGAGGTGTTCTTTACGGGTACGGCAGCGGAAGTAACGCCTATTCGTGAAATTGACAATCGCCAAATTGGTATTGGCGAACGTGGTGAATTGACGACTGAATTGCAAAAACGTTTCTTTGACATTGTAGGTGGTCGCAATCCTGATTATGAACATCATTTGACCTATGTATAGTGAATTCAATTTAAACCAGTACAGCGTTGCCAGCTCCCTTATGTACTATGTGTACACGGCGGTCGCTGTCGCCTTGTCCTGATTTAAATTGAATCCACTATAGCTTAATATTGAGATATCAATAAAATCAGGCAGCCTGAAAGTTTGGGCTGCCTGAAAACTTGTATAGTAAATTCAATTTAAAACATTACAGCGTTGCCAGCTCTCTTATGTACTAGGTGTACACGGCGGTCGCTGTCGCCTTGTCCTGATTTAAATTGAATCCACTATACATAAGGGAGCAGGAATTGAATTTACTATATTATTCATTCAGCATCAAATGCGCCTCCACCAAACCATTATCGGAATCGTGTTTGGACAGCGTAAATCCCAATTTCAATGCCAATTTTTGCATGGCGTGGTTATCCACCAAAATTTCGGCACGCATACTGGCGAAACCTTGTTCGCGCGCGCGTTGAATCAATTCGTTCATCAATAGCACACCCACGCCCTGTCCTTGTAAACGGTCGGCAACGCTGATGCCAAGTTCACAACTTTGCGTATCAGGGTCAGCGGTGTAGCTGGCGTGCGCGAGTGGATTATGGTCTTCATCGTGTAGCAAAATAGCAAATTCGCGTTGATAATCGGGGTGGCTCAACCGTGTCAATAACACAGGGGAAATGCCGCTACTGCGACTCATAAAACGCGTGTAACGACTTTGTTCGCTTAATTCGGCTGCCAAGCGTTGAATGAGACTGGCGTCTTCTGGACGAACGGGACGCATCCATGCAATCTCGCCATTTTTTAAAATAACTTCTTTTTCTATTTCAAATGGATAGGGTGTAAATACATTCAGGCTGCCTGAAAGGAAACTTTCAGGGTCTTGCAGATTAAGTTTGGCATCGGTACATACTATCCCTTTGTCTGCATCGTGTACCAAATCCAAAGTGAAACTGTGAATTTCGGTTAAACGACACAAAATATCGGTGCTGGTTAGCAGCCAATCTTGCCAAATAATCGGTGGCAAACCCAGTTGTGCCAAAGTTTTGGCGGCGATTTCTGGGGTAAGCGGTGGCAGCAATTTCACTTGGCGATTGCGTGCGTTAAGATGCAAAATTTGTCCAAATGGTTCTTGTTTTTCCCAGCTTAAATGCAATGTACCTGCATTTTTTTTGCGTTCATCAGGGCGGAAATAAACCTGTAATGCGGTTAGTAAATAGGCGGTGCTGGTTTTGCCTGCGGGCAATACGGCAACGGGCAATAATGGACGCAAATGTTTGTGCAATTCTTCGGCAGCAGCAGCGGCATAGCGATAATCGTGAAATGCACTGGTGCGATGGCGTTGCTGATTGTGGCGACGATACAAATTCAGTTGTGCCAATGCGTGCAAAGCGTGTTCAGGCTGCTTGAAATGCAGATTTTTGTTTTTGTTGAAAATATGTCGAGTTTCTTCACTATCTGCGCTGCCCAACCATACCAATAGCAAGGGTTTACGGCTACGATGTTGCAATGAGGCTACCATTTGTGCGACTTGGCGACTGTCAGCGGAATTAAGTCCTGAGTAAATTAAAATCACGGCATCGGTATTTTCATCGCTTAAATAATGTGATATGGCAGCCTGAAAAACACCTGCAACTGTATCTACTGCCAAATACAATGGATTAAACTCATTGATTTTATATGGCAAATGTTTGCTGACAGCGCGTGTGGTGGCTGTGGTCATTTGTGCCAGTTCAATTTCGGTATGCGTCATGGTTTTCAGCATCAATGCGCTGATTTGTGGCGTATTGCTGATGATACCAACACGTTTGCCGCGACTAATCAATCCTGTATGGATGAGTTTGGCAGCGGTAAAAAATTGGGTCAGCGTATGCACAGTTAAAATATGTGCGCGTTCAAGGACTTGCGCAAACAAGGTTTCTTCTTCGCGGTCAGTTAGCGTAGCGAGTAATACAACGGGTTTTCGCCGTGCTGCGGCATTGAGTGCGCTAATCAGTTCGCGTGTATTATCCAAAACGCTGATGTGGACAAGCAATGATGTGGTGGTCGGCTCTGCTGCCAAATAATCAATGATTTGTCCTGTGCTAATGGGATAATTTTGCGGATTGAGTGTGAGAAAACGGCTGAACACAATACCACGTTCTGCGCTGTAATTGTCCATACAATCAGCGATGCCTGCGGATTGTCCGATAAAAGCGCACGCGGTGTGTTCAGGCTGCCTGAATAATCCGTACAAACCACTAATGGGAACGGCAAATAAACGCACATTGGCTTTGCGTGCTTGTTCGCAAATGCGGTCAATTTTGCTGCGTAGCGTGCTAGGAGGTGGGTCAATTTCGTTAATCAACACCAAATGACGTACATTGGCTTTGGCGGCTTCGCGGATAATGCTGCTGATTTTGTCGGCAGATAACACAACAATCACAACATCAAACGTATATTCAGCAGCCGCTTCGGTCAGCGAGCCATAAGATTTTTGTCCACCAATGGTTTTGTGGCTGGGATTGATGGGAATAATGGTGGGCGCACATTGGTTGGCGGTCAGCAAAGAAAAAACATTGCGTCCCGCGCTACCATAACGGTCTGATGCGCCAATAACAGCGATGGCTTGGGGATGAAAAAGGGCGTGCAAAGGGTGCATCATGTGTTCTTTCTTGATGAAGTTTTTCAGGCTGCCTTGGTGAATAACACATCAAAATAAGACAGCCTGAAAATTAGGTTAATCTAACATTTGACACAATAATTCAATATGAAACGCACTACTTGGATTATATTTTAAGGCAGCCTGAACATCGTGAATTTTGTGTTCACCACGTTGCGCGTGTTCCACCGCCAAAGTTATCGCAGTTGCCAAAGTTTCAGGCTGCCCTCGCGTGAAGAAAAAACCTGCTGCGCCTTCCTGCAACACTTCGCAACACGCCATATTGTCAGACAAAATCACACGCGTGCCACTCAATACGCTTTCTACCCCCACCAAACCAAACGGCTCATATTGTGAAGCCATGATGGTGTAATCCGCCGCGCGATACAATTCGGGCATATCGTGGACAAAACCCAATTCCAACACATTACGCATCGGACGTGGCAAGGGGCTACCCGCAACCGCCAATTTGATGGGTAATTCTGTTTGCTCAAAAAAATCCACCAATAAATCCAAACCCTTGCGTTTATGCCCTGTGCTGGGAAACAAAAACACGATTTCATCATCGGCAAAACCATATTTTTGCCGAACTTGGGCGTTGCGCGAAAAATCGTTGTGAAATCTTGCCGTATCCACAGGCGGATAAATAGTATGAATTTTTTTGGCTGGCACATGATATAAATCCACCAATTCACGCGCCATCATTTGCGAATGCGCCATGATTTTTTTCGCGCTGTGATAACTGCGGCTCTCGCGCCAAATCGTCAATTTATCCAACACATTTTCAGGCTGCCTCATGTGATGCAAATAGCCTTTGTGTGTGCCACCACAAATCAATACATCGGCATTTTCGCTCCGATTACAAGCAATAAGCACTTGGTTTTTATCCCGCTGTTTGTCCAGTTGCGCTGAAAAAACAATCGGACGCAATTTTTTTGGAACGTGTTTTTGTTTGACCCAATGCGTTTGCACCAAATGCATTTCGGGCAAATTATGGTCTATTTTGGCGGCATATACGCTGACAGAATGTTGCTGCGCGACCAATTCACGCACCATATCCAGCGTGTAGCTTTCCATGCCACCACCTTTGGTAAATGTATTAATAGCAATCGCAATATTCATGGTTTCAGGCTGCCTTTCCATGTGTCAAATGCAGCCTGAAAAACGGCGTTGAGTTTGGTTTGATTATCAGGCGTATTGGCAACGCGATAAAAATCATCATCGCGTTCTAAACCAAGTGCGACAAAATAATCTGCCAAAAAATTGCCATAACCGTCTTCTTCGTCTGCATAATAATATTGAGTGAAGAGATTGCCCAATTCGTTGAAGCAAGTGTCGTCTATGCCGCCATTGAGCTGATTTTGCACAAATTCTGCGCCAGAAATCGTGCCTGTTTGTAAATCGGCAAATTGTGGCAAGGTTGCAGCGGCTGCGCTGTATAGGTTTTGTGAGACTGCCCATGCGTAGTAAAAACCCATGTGATGCAGCGCATTTTCTGCTGGTAAATCAGCAGGATAGTGGTCTTCGTGAAACGAAATATGGTCGTAATGCATGATGCAGCCTGAAAAAATAAATAATGATGAATTATATAGGGAAATATCGTTTTCAGGCTGCCTATTCAACTTAATTCATCGGTAATTTTTTGTAACAATGCCAAGCGTTCGACGCGGATTTCGCCCTTTTCAGCAGCAATCTTGAAAGCGCAATTGGGTTCGGCGCGATGGCTGCAATTATGAAAACGACATTGCCCAATCAAATGGCGCAAATCGGGAAAATAGCGCGGTAAATCGGTTATGCTCAAATGGTGCAAACCAAATTCTTGTAAACCGGGACTGTCAATCAATTTGGTTTGTTCATCTAAATCATATAATTGCGCGTGGGTGGTGGTGTGTTTGCCCGAATCCAAAGCGGCGGAAATGTCGTTGGTACGCGCGATGTGTTCGCCCAATAATGCATTGGTTAGTGTGGATTTGCCCATGCCGCTTTGTCCGAGCAAAATATTGGTTTCGCCTGATAACAGGGTTTTCAGGCTGCCTACATCATGCAAGGCGGATAATTCAATTACTTGATAACCCAATGTTTCATAAAAAGAAAGTCTTTCACGCCACGCTGTGGTTTCGGGTAAATCGGCTTTGTTCAATACAATCACGGCGCGAATATCGGCGGCTTCGGCAGCAATCAAGGCGCGTTGTAGCAGGGCTTCGCTGGGGCTAGGGACGGCGGCAATCACAATAATCAGTTGCGACACGTTGGCGGCGATGAGTTTGGATTTCCACGCATCTTGGCGATAGAGCAGGCTGTGGCGTTCTTCGGCGCGTTCTATCACGGCTTGTTCGCCATTTACAATTTGAATGCGCACAAAATCGCCGCACGCATAATCGGTGCGTTTTCTGCGCGTGCTGGCTTCGTAAGTGATTTGGTCGGCGGTACGCACGATGTAGCGGCGACCGTAGCTGGTAATAATTTGGGCAATTTGTTGGGACATAATATTGGTTTTTTCAGGCTGCCTGAAAATATAATAAATAATGGATAAATAATAAAATTGTGTTTTCAGGCTGCCTATTGATAGGTTTGCCCATTGTGTTTGAGCCAACCATCTACGTGGCGTTTGGCAGGGTCATGGTGTGTCCAATGTATCACGCCGCCTTGTTTATTCCATTCATATTTTCCATAAAAATCAACAATATCACCTGCTTTCAATTCCTTGATTTTGGGTGCAAGGTCAATATTGTGCGCAACCAAAATCGTTTGTCCATTGCGCAATTTCAAGATAAAACGTTGATGCCGCGAGCCTTCATTATCATCAGGCAGAATTTTGCTGACCGTGCCACTGCCTTGAATTTGCAGATTACTTTGGCGATTTTGGAACGCTTGTTGCAAGATGTGTTCAAAATCAGCGGTCGGTGCAGAATGTGTTTGGCTGTTGCTGGTTGGATTTTGGGGTGCAGATGAATTGGGCTGGTTGGATTGTGTCAGTTGC
The DNA here is from genome assembly GCF_022354465.1 of Wielerella bovis. NCBI lineage: Bacteria > Pseudomonadati > Pseudomonadota > Betaproteobacteria > Neisseriales > Neisseriaceae > Wielerella > Wielerella bovis. The sequence continues at coordinate 1,741,237 of NZ_CP092361.1, forward strand.
CACGCCAATGCCGCTGCAATAATTAGAATAGGGACGATTTTATTCATGATGATTAGGTAAAATTATTTTGCTGTGAAAATTTTGTATATTGCCCTTAATTTTTTTTGGAGTCAAAATTTTATAAGTTGAATTTATGGTGGATTCACTATAGTACCTAGGCAGCCTGAAAAATATATTTTCAGGCTGCCTATTAAGTTTCGCAGAAAATAATTATCTAAATAAATCCATTACTTTCACAAATACCATAATCACGCCATATACCAATGGTATACCCACCAATGTCCAACGCCACCAAACATGGATACCACCATGCGAAACTTCTTCCGCAACCAATAACGCATCGGAAATGGCAGTTTCATCATCAGGATTACTTGAATGTGCCGCTTGCTTAACAGTTTGGTCATGGTGTTTTTCATGTACCGCTTTAACTAACATATTGCAAACCAAGCCAACCAATAGCAACGCCGCCATAATATACATGGTTACGCTGTATGCTTGTGCGGCTGGTACACCATTGGCAATTTGGATTTGACGAATATAGTTTACCAATACAGGACCAACTACCGCCGCTAACGACCATGCCAGTAGCAAGCGTCCATGAATCGCCCCTACTTGATATGTGCCAAATAAATCACGCAAATAAGCAGGAATCGCTGCAAATCCACCGCCATACATGGAGATAATCACGCAAAAACCAATCACAAACAATGCTTTACTGCCACTTGCACCAATAGATGGCACGGCAAAATACAGCAGAGAACCAAGTATAAAAAACACAAAATATACATTTTTGCGCCCGATTTTGTCGGAAATGGACGACCAGAAAAAGCGTCCGCCCATATTAAACAAACTCAATAAACCGACAAAACCAGCTGCCGCCGCTGCGCTAATTGCCGCATCTTTACCGACCGATGTTTCTGAAAACAATTCTTGAATCATCACGCTGGCTTGTCCCAGTACACCGATTCCAGCCGTTACGTTCAAACACAAAATCCAAAACAGTAGCCAAAATTGCGGTGTTTTGATGGCGGTAGCGGCGTTTACATGATGTTGGCTAACCAATTTGTTAGCAGATTTGGGCGCAACATAACCTTTGGGTTTCCAACCATCGGCAGGAATCCGAATCGTGAATACGCCAAACAGCATAAACACAAAATAAAAAATACCTAATACAACAAAGGTTTCCCACACGCCCACCGAAGTGGCACTTTTAAAATAATTCATCAGCAATACGGATAAGGGCGATGCCAACATTGCACCACCACCAAATCCCATAATCGCCAAACCTGTCGCCATACCAGGTTTATCGGGAAACCATTTCATCAGCGTGGATACGGGTCCAATATAGCCCAAGCCCAAACCGACACCGCCAATCACGCCATTGCCCAAATACACCAGCCAAATATTGTGTGTTTTCACGCCCAGAGCAGAAATCAAAAAACCTAAACCAAAACAACACGCTGCGACAAACATGGCTTTGCGTGGCCCGACGCGTTCCATCCATGTGCCAAACAAAGCGGCAGATGCGCCCAACACCGCCAAAGCAATACTGAAAATCCAGCCAATGGTGGCAAGCGACCAATCATTGGGAGCAGATTGAGTAATGCCAATTGTTTGTGTGAGCGGTTTATTGAACACGGAATAGGCGTAAATTTGCCCAATAGACAAATGCACCGCCAATGCGGCTGGGGGAACGAGCCAACGATTGTAATTCATCGGGGCGATAGAGCGAGAACGGTCAAGGAAAGACATAGAAACTCTTTGATTTAGTTCAGAAGAATTCGGATTGTAGCAAAGATTATGTCAGGGTGTTAGAAAAAATAGGTTGTATTTTTGAATCCAATATTTTTTTAATGACTATAAAAACAAATTTATTTTTAATAGGCAGCCTGAAAAAACTATTTTCAGGCTGCCTTTAATATAAGCATTACTTATTCATCATAACCATTTGGATTATGTGATTGCCAACGCCATGCATCTACCATCATAGTGTGTAAATCACGTTGTGCTGTCCAGCCCAATTCTGTTTTGGCTTTGCTTGGGTCGGCGTAACAAGTGGCAATGTCGCCAGCGCGGCGTGGTTTAATTGCATAAGGCACGATTTGTCCTGATGCAGCTTCAAATGCTTTGACAATATCCAACACCGAATAACCTACGCCTGTGCCTAAATTGTAAATGTGTACGCCTGATTGTTTGGCTTTGGCATCCAAAGCTTTCAAATGACCGATTGCCAAATCCACAACGTGAATGTAATCGCGCACGCCTGTGCCATCGTGCGTAGCGTAATCATCGCCAAATACCGACAATTCTTTCAATTTACCCGCTGCGACTTGGCAGACATAGGGCAGTAAATTGTTGGGAATGCCATTGGGTTGTTCTCCGATTTTGCCGCTGGCGTGTGCGCCGATTGGATTGAAATAGCGCAATAAAATCACGCTCCAACGTGGGTCGGCGTGTTGCAAATCCATCATAATGCGTTCCATCATGTGTTTGCTGGTACCGTATGGATTGGTGGTTGCGCCTGTTGGACTTTGCTCGGTAATCGGCACAATGCTCGGGTCGCCATACACGGTTGCCGATGAGCTGAACACGATGCTAAATACCCCTGCGCGTTGCATTTCTTCCAATAAAATCACGCTGCCTGAAACATTGTTGTTGTAATAATTTAACGGTAATTGCACGCTTTCGCCTACGGCTTTTAAGGCGGCAAAATGAATCACGCTGTCCACTTGATGCGTGGCGAAAATCTCACGCAAAAGAGGGCGGTCGCGGATGTCGCCTTCGTAAAAAGTTGGTTCTTTGCCCGTAATTTCTGCCACGCGTTGCAAAACTTTGGCAGATGCGTTACACAAATTATCCAAAATAATCGGCTGATGCCCTGCATTGAGCAATTCCACCACCGTGTGCGAGCCGATAAAACCTGCGCCGCCTGTAACCAAAATATTCATGATGTTTTCCTTGTGTTGATGCAGCCTGAAAAATGGTTTTCAGGCTGCCTTTTTGATTATAGTAGATTCAATTTAAATCAGGACAAGGCGACAGCGACCGCCGTGTACACATAGTACATAAGGGAGCTGGCAACGCTGTACTGGTTTAAATTGAATTCACTATAAATTATAGAATCATGTAACCTGTCAGTACACGACCAAAAATGTTCCATAGGTGGTATACTGAAATGCAGCCTGAAACCTTTAATTTTCCTGCTTTTCATTGTCTTCAGGCTGCTCTTCTTGTTGCGACAAACTACTGTGTTTAGCACGCGTAGTTTTAGGCAAAACAAAGTGCATTTTCAAACCATTAGGCTGTACATTTTCCGCGAATAATTTACCACAATGTTGTTCAGCAATGTGTTTAGTAATCGCCAAACCCAAGCCCGTCCCTGTTTTGCCATTACTGCTGTCGGCGCGATAAAACGCGGTGAAAATATGCGGCAACTGCTCTGGTTTGACACCCACGCCGTTGTCCACAATTTCAATGTGCAGATTTTTGCGGTCTTCATACATTTTGATGTGAATCGTGCTGCCTTCGGGGCTGTAATTCATCGCATTGCGAATCACATTATCCAAAGCGCGATATAGATAACTTTCATTGGCATTTAAACACGCATCGGCTTTCAGGCTGCATTTATCAAAAATAATCGTGTGTTGGCGTTGTTCTGCCACCACTTGACTGTCTTCCACCAATTGCTGCACAAATGGCACAATCGGCAAAGGTTCTTTTTCCATCGCCATATTCGCCGTTTCCAAGCGCGATAAAGTCAGCAATTCGCCCACCAATGTGTCCATGCGCGTGATTTCGTTTTCCAAGCGTTGTATATAATCCGTCTGCTTTTCGGGACGTGCTTGAATTAAGCCCAACAAGGCTTGCACACGCGCCAAAGGCGAACGCATTTCGTGGGATACATGGTGCAGCAAATGGCGTTCTTTCTCTACCAATTGTTGCAGTTGTGCCGCCATTTTATCAAATTGTACACCCAAGCTGGCTAATTCATCTTTTCGCTCAATCAGTTGATGAGACACGCGCGTATCCAACTCACCCGCTGCCAAACGGTTCATACCATGTTCCAAAATACTAATAGGGTGCGCAATATTACGTGCCAAAATATACGCCAACAACAAACCAATCAACAAGGTAACACCAATCAAAATAAATTCATGCCACACGGGCGCAAAAGGCAAACCAGGGATAATTAATGTGGGCAACCGTTCCATTTCTTGCTTATCAAAATTGCGTACAAAAAACAGATACTCTTCGCCAAAACCATCATAATAAATAATCGACATATCCGATTTGGGATTTTCCAGCGCAAATTGATAGGCTCGCAAATATTCATCTCGCGAAAACGGGCGATTGAAAATTTCTTTATGCGTGATACTGGATACGATGGCAATGTGTTTAGTAGCAGGATGGTCATGCCAACGTGTGAGCATATCTTTAGTTGCTTGTGCACCCTGCGATTGGAACGTTGCTAACGTGTTGGCAAGCATGATGCTTTCCATATTGCGTCTTTGTTTGGAATGCGTTTCGTTCATGCGACTTTGTATCAGCCAGAATGTGAAACTGGCGATAAAAATCCCGCAGATAATGACCAAGCAGAATGTGGAAAAAATGCGTTGAAAAAGTTTCATAACAATCAAAAAATAAGAGTTAAGGCAGCCTGAAAAATTAGATTTAAATAACAAATTAAGGCAGCCTGAAAAAGATGTTTCAGGCTGCCATTATAGGGGCTAATAATAATTCGTGCACGGTTGGATTTTGCGCTAAATCCGCCCAAATCATCAGCCCCGAGCTAGCGATTAGTTTTTCACAAACAAATAACCTAAACCGCGCACTGTTTGAATCAAAGAAGCATCGCCTAATTTGTGGCGAATGCTGGAAATATGCACATCAATACTACGGTCAAATTTTGCCAATTTGCGGTCAAGTGCTTCTTGCGACAAATTCCCTTTGCTCACAACTTGTCCTGCATGACGCATCAACACTTCCAATAAATTAAATTCGGTGCTGGTTAATTCCAACGTTTGGTCGCCAACAATCGCTTGGCGTTTAGATGGATACAAGGTTACCCCGCTGGCTGTCAGACCGCTACTCGCAGCACCTGATGTATCCACAGGCTGTTGCGAACGGCGCAAAATAGCATTGATACGCGCCAATAATTCACGTGGTTGGCAAGGTTTCGGTACATAATCATCAGCTCCCATTTCCAAACCGATGATGCGGTCAATGTCATCACCTTTTGCAGTCAGCATAATAATGGGGATATTGCTTTGTGCGCGTACAGTTTTTAATACATCCAAACCGTTCATTTTTGGCATCATGGAATCCAGTACCACTACATCATAATTACCTGTCAAAATTTCTTTTGCACCACTTTCACCATCGGGCATGCGATTCACTTCCAAACCTTCAGCAGTTAAATATTCGGTCAGCAATTCCGCTAAAATATCATCATCATCTACTAATAATACGCGACTCATTGTGTGTTTCCTTATGTTTGTGGGAATAGTTGGAATATATCTTAACAGTATTATCTTTACATTCATAGTGGCATGTATGCCAAGTTTGCGCTTTTTTTCATTGTAAAAGTAGAACTTAACATTTCAGGCTGCCTATAGTGAATTCAATTTAAACCAGTACAGCATTGCCAGCTCCCTTATGTACTAGGTGTACATGGCGGTCTCTGTCGCCTTGTCCTTATTTAAATTGAATCCACTATAATAATAAATATAAACAAACAGCGAAAAAAGCTAGGAGCTAATAACAAATTGCCATTAGCCCCTAGCTTTCGTTGTTTATTTAGCATTTACGCCACATGTCTTCTGCCTTCACAGCCTGAAATCATCGCTTGCAACACATCAGGTTGCAAAATTTTAATGTGTTTGTGTTCCACCGAAATCAAACCTTCTTGATTGAAACGCGACAAAGTACGGCTTACCGTTTCCAGCTTCAAACCCAAATAACTGCCAATTTCTTCACGCGACATCCGCAAAATAAAATCATTTGCCGCAAATCCACGCATACGCAAACGGTCGGACAAGTTCAGCAAAAACACCGCCAAACGTTCTTCCGCACGCATATTGCCCAATAACAACATCACATTTTGGTCGCGTACAATTTCGCGGCTCATCAAGCGGAAAAAGTGTAAATTCAACTGTGGCATATGTTTTTGCAATTCTTCCAAACGGTCAAATGGCAATTCACACACTTCGCTATCTTCCAACGCCACCGCATCGCACGCATATTTGTTGATGCTGATGCCGTCCATGCCCACCAATTCACCCGACATGAAAAAACCCGTTACTTGGTCGCGACCATCTTGCGTATTAACAGATGTTTTGAAAAAACCCGTGCGAATCGCAAACAATGAAGAAAACGACTCTCCCGCATGGAATAAATATTCCCCTTTTTTCAATTTTTTACTTTGTTTGATAACCGCGTTTAATTGTCTAAAATCTTCTTCTTGCAAGCCAGCTGGTGCTTCAACAGGCAAACAAACCTCTCTTAAAGAACAATTCGGACATTCATTTTTTTGTGTGATTAAATGTATTTTTGTCATGGCGACAATCCTGTTTTGATGTTTGCAAAATGCAGCTTGATAGAAATCAATGCATTTTTGTTCGAATTGCGCTATTCTAGCAAGTTTTAGTCCAAAACAAAATACAAGCTACTACACAATGAAAACTATTCATATAGCACAACACGACCACACACTTTTTGACTTCGACCGAGAACTGATTGCCAGCCTACCTGCCAATGGTCCGCGTTACACCTCATATCCCACAGCCGACCGCTTTCACGATGGTTTCAGGCTGCCTGAATATACAAAAACATTAGAGAAAACATTAAAAAATAATGATGAACCCGTTTCATTATATGTACATATTCCATTTTGCAATGTAATTTGCTATTACTGCGCGTGCAACAAAGTCATTACCAAAGACAGCAGCAAAGCCGATGAATATTTAACTTATTTGGAAAAAGAAATGGCTTTGCTCAAACCGCATTTGCACGGCAAACACAAATTGGCACAATTACATTTTGGCGGTGGTACGCCCACGTTTTTGAGCGATGAACAATTGGAGCGCGTGTTCAAAATGATACGCGAACATTTTGAATTGCTGCCAGATGGCGAATATTCCATTGAAATTGACCCGCGCAAAGTGAGCCGTGAAAGCGTGTTCAAATTGGGCAAACTGGGTTTCAACCGCATGAGCGTGGGCATTCAGGATTTTGACCCGAAAGTTCAGGCTGCCGTGAACCGCATTCAAACGGTGGAAGAAACCAAAGAAGTGATTGAAGCCGCACGAGCAGCAGGTTTCAAATCCATCAGCGTGGATTTGATTTACGGTTTGCCGCATCAATCGGTGGAAAGCATTAAACCGACTTTGGACACCGTTTTGAACGAACTGAATCCCGACCGTTTGGCTTTGTATCATTACGCGCATTTGCCACATATTTTCAAACCACAACGCCGCATTGACACTGAAACCGTGCCGTCCAGCGAAGAAAAATTGGATATTTTGCAATACGCCGTGCATTTGTTGGACGAAAAAGGCTATGTGTTTATTGGTATGGACCATTTTGCCAAACCCGAAGACGAATTGGCGATTGCGCTGAAAGAAGGTCGTTTGCAACGCAATTTTCAGGGTTATTCCACTTATGCCGATTGCGATTTGGTGGCGATTGGCGTGTCCAGCATTGGCAAAATCGGCAATACATACAGTCAAAATCAACGTTCATTGGAAGACTATTATGCGGATTTGGACGCAAACAAATTGCCGATTATGCGCGGTTTTCAATTAAATGATGATGACGTATTTCGCCGCCAAATCATTCAAGATTTAATGTGTCGCTTTTCATTGAATTTTAATGATTATGCCGATGAATTGGCACAAAGGCAGCCTGAAAACAGCGATTCAGGTTTTGATGCGGCAGAAGTCGCGCACATGAAAAAAATGGCGGAATTAGGCATTATTAGCGATGCTTTATTGGGTCGTTTTGATGCGCCCAAAACGCCATCGTTTAGCGAATATTTTGCCGATGAAATGCCCGATTTGCGCCAACTTGCCGAACGTGGCTTGATTGATTTGCGCGATGATGGTTTAACCGTTACTCCCAAAGGTCGTTTCTTAATCCGCAATATTGCGATGGTGTTTGATTATTATCTGCGCCACAAAGAAACCCACGCAAAATATTCACAAACAGTATGATTTTCAGGCTGCCTTATCGTTGCGAAGGCAGCCTGAAAACATAAAAAACCGTTAAAATACGTCCCATTTTTATCTACACACAAAATTATCATGAACGCAAATCAACTGAACCATACCGCCCAAGTTTTGGAAAATATGCTAACTTTTCAACAACCTGCTGACGCGATAATTTCTGCGTATTTTCGCAATCATCACAAACTAGGACGCGCCGACCGCCACGAAATCGCGGAAACGGCGTTTGCAGCATTGCGCCATTATCAAAAAATTACATCGGCTTTGCGCCGCCCCCACGTTCAGGCGCGAAAAGCAGCATTGGCGGCTTTGGTATTGGGTCGCAGCTTTAATATCAATCAGTTAGAAGATATATTAAACGAAGCAGATGGCGAAAAGGAATTTTTAAGCAGCCTGAAAGCGCGTAAAGCGGAATTTTCAGGCAGCCTGAACACGGTGGCGGAATTACCCGATTGGCTGATTACACGTTTACAAGTTCATTGGGAAGATGAGCAAATTCAAGCCTTTGGGCGCAGCGTGGCACAATCCGCTCCTCTTGATGTGCGCGTGAACACGCTTAAAGGCAAACGCGATAAAATTTTGGCACAACTGCAAACCGAGTTCCCCAAAGCCATCGCCACGCCATACGCGCCGCATGGTATTCGTTTCCCCGACAAACCTGCGTTAAATAAACATGAATTGTTTTTAAACGGCACTTTGGAAGTACAAGACGAAGGTAGTCAATTATTGGCGCACTTGGTGGGCGCGAAACGTGGCGAGATGGTGGTGGATTTTTGCGCGGGTGCGGGCGGTAAAACGTTGGCAATCGGCGCACAAATGGCAAACAAGGGGCGAATTTATGCCTTTGATGTTTCAGAAAAACGTTTGGCAAATTTAAAACCGCGCATGACACGCGCAGGTTTAACCAATATTCACCCTGAACGCATTGAAAGTGAGCATGACCCACGCATTGCGCGATTATACGGCAAAGCTGACCGTGTGTTGGTGGACGCGCCTTGCTCAGGCTTGGGAACGCTGCGCCGTAACCCTGATTTAAAATATCGCCAATCGCCCGAAACCATTGAAAAATTATTGCAACAGCAGCAAAATATTTTGCAGGCTGCCAGTCAATTGGTGGGCGCAGGTGGGCGTTTGGTGTACGCAACTTGCAGTGTATTGCCCGAAGAAAATGAAATGCAAATTGCCGAATTTTTGGAAAATAATCCACAATTTGAGTTGGTCGATTGCAGCGAATTGTTATCCGCACAAAAAATTGATTTGAATACAGGGCAATTTTTAATACTGAATACGGCTGCACATGGTACAGATGGCTTTTTTGCGGCGGTGTTGCAACGTAAGGCATAATTTCCAAGTTATAATCAGTTAAAATAAAGCAAGGAGACAGCGACCGCCGTGTACAAAAATAAGTCCATAAAGAAAACTAGCAATGCTGTATTATTTTAACTGACTATATAAGGAAATCATCATGTTAAACCAATTAATCGAGCATAAACAACAAGCACAAGCCTTTTGGCAAGCATGGCTAGCGGCATATCCCAGTTTCCAAAAATTACCTGCTCGCGAAATCGTGGAACAAAGCAATGATATTTTGCAAGCATATCTGCCCGACATTGCGTTTGAATTGGAAAATGCCAATTTGTCCGCTAGCGACAATGCATTTACACACAGCACCATCGTGTTTACTGCACATGGTGTCATGGACAAATTCATTCAAGTACAAGCGGTTTGTGAGCAAGCTCCCGACAATTTACCTTGTGCCATACGCGGTTTCCGCCAAGCCATGCCAAATCCTGACCAATTTATGATAGGTATGAACGATTTTGATTTGAGCGTGAGTGATATTGTTGTGAAATTGGACGAATGGTGTGAAATGCCTGCGCTGGAAGTGGTGTTTACCAAAACAATTGATGATGAATTTTTGCAGCATGCACAACATATGACGTTTATTATGCTTGACCATGTGTTAGGCGAATGGAACAGCGCGGTTAAACTGGGAACGGTAGATTTTATGGAACAAGCCGATGAGGATTTTGAACCGTTAAGTATGCTGCCTGAAAAATTGTAAACTATGTGGCTGGCAATGGGACGAAATGGTATTTATCCCGAAGAATGTGGCTATGCGGTAGCACAAATTGAAGAAGACGAGGGGCAAGATGCGTTATTTTTCAGACGCAATCAGTCGGCAAACAGTTTATTGGGACGCGCAGACATGGCATGGGTGGTATCCATAACTTGTCAAATTGCGGGAGATGATGATGCTCAGGCTGCCTATGATTTGCAAGATGAATTTGAAGCCTATGCTATTCAAAATCAACAAGGCATTGATACTTTGAGCTTAATGAATTTATCACAAGGCGAACGTACTGTGTTTGCGGTAACGTCTGAGCCAGAAATTTTGTTGGCACAAGCACAGAAATTGTGCGAAAAATTTGCTCATTTGAATGCGCAAGCATATTGTGAATATGACCCAAATTGGGCACATTATCGTCAATGATTTTTTCAGATTGAAATCTTTACGCAATCCCAAAATTGTAGGTTAGATTCTTGAATCCGACATTTTTTATATTTAATAACAATTTATTTTTTAAACTGTTAGATATAAGTATCCAACCTACAAATTTTCAGGCAGCCTGAATAGATTTTGTAACTATTTCAGGCTGCCTTTTTGTATCCAATCAATTAGCCTTTAAATACAGGCAAAATATCTGCCCGACTGAGTAATTGTGCGGCAATATTTATTACGCCAAATGCAAACACCCAGATGACCATGCCCATACCACCATACACGCGATAACCTTTGCCCATACCATGTTTTTTGCGTGATGCATGCAATAAGAGAGCAGGAACCAAACCTGTCCAAACCGCTGCTGCCAAACCAACGTAACCAATCACGGCAACAAAACCCAATGGATACAATAAGCACGCAATCAAAGGCGGTAAAAAGGTAATTGCGGCAGCTTTGGTGCGACCTGCGCGGCTGTTATCAAAACCAAACAAATCACTCAAATAATCAAACAAGCCCAAAGTTACACCTAAAAATGATGACACAATCGCCATATATGAGAAAAATGACAGAATTTTGCCCATGCTCCCTGTGCTGAGAAATTTGGATAATTCTGCAATCAAAACGCCAACATCACCATCAGCTTGAATCACGGGTGCGAAGGCAGAACGCGGTAAATTGCCGTGAATGGCGATTTGCCACAAAATGTAAATAGCAAACGCAATCAACGTACCAATCCACAAGGAACGTGCAACTTTGGGAGCATTACCTTCAAAATATTTGTACAAACTGGATACGTTGCCGTGGAAACCGAATGATGCCAAACATACGGGCAAGGCGGTACCTGCATAAATCCAATATTTAGTATCAGCTGGTGCAACAGAATCCAATAAAACAGGCAGTTGTGCGTGTGATAACAAGCCACCAGTTGCCCAAATAAACGTTAAAACCATACCGCCAATTAATACGCTGGTTAATCTGTCTACCGCCTTGGCTGACCACCATACACAGCCTGCAAAAATCAGAAAGAAGACAATTTGTCCAACCCATAATGCTTGCCCACCCAATGCGTTTGCGGTCAAATTACCACCCACAAAAATATAGGCATAGGTCAGTAAATACAGCACAAAGGCAACGGCAACGCCATTGACAATGTTCCAACCTTGTCCGAGCAAATCGCGCACCAGCGTGTCAAAACTGGCACCACTGGGATAATGTGTGTTCACTTCCAAAATCATCAGCCCTGATGTGAGCATGGAAAACCATGTGTACAACAGCACCAATAACGAGCCGATAAACCATACGCCCGAAGTTGCAGTAGGATTGGCGAGCATACCTGCGCCAACAATCGTACCTGCGATAATCATCGCGCCGCCGAAGAGAGAGGGTTGCTTGTTCATACGTTTTCTTCTTTCTATGTGGTTGATGGAGTCGGTTAAAATAAAAAATACTATAACTTTGTACACGGCGGTTTCAGCCACCTTATTTTTATTTTAAATGACTATATTGATGAATAAAGATTTTCAGGCTGCCTTATAATGCAGCATAAATGCAGCCTGAAAATACATTATCCGCGAATTTTTGCCAATGTTTTGGTGGTAGATGTTTGATGTAAAAATGGAATGCTGTGTACACTACCGCCACGCGCCAAAGTTTCCGCCGCACCAACAATGTTTTCAGGCTGCCAATCGCCACCTTTTACCAACACATCGGGTTGCAGCAAAGCAATCAAATCCGCAGGGGTATCGCTGTCAAACCATGTTACACAATCCACGCTTGCCAATGCCGCCGCGACTGCCGCACGATTTGCTAGTGTATTGATTGGGCGGTCATCGCCTTTGCCTTGCCGTTTAACCGATTCATCGGTGTTTAACGCCAAAATCAAGTACGCGCCCAATGCTCGCGCTTGCGCCAAATAGGTTACATGCCCACGATGCAAAATATCAAAACAACCATTGGTAAACACCAGCGGACGTGGTAAATCGGCTAATTTTTTCGCCAACTGTTCAGGTGGCAAAATTTTGTGTTCAAAATCGGGCAAAGGGTAATTCATAACAAACTTTCGTATCGGAAATCTGGATTATATAGCGGATGCTGCGCGAATTGTAAGATTTTTGTTAATTGGCGTTGTTGTTTGTAAACAGGTTAATACAATCACAAAAAAATCAAAATAGGCAGCCTGAAATGTACTAATTGTTTTTTCAGGCTGCCTTATATTAAAATGTATTTTTTCAAATATATTCAGGTTGATATATGACACAACAATTTATTGCAGAATCAAGTTTTTGGCAACTATTCCCTCAAGCTCAATTAGCAGTTTTGGTATTGGATAATGTGAATAATCAAGGCGAATCCAACGCAAAAATAACAGATTTATTGGCGCACGCAAATGAGGCTGCAAAAAAGCATTTAACTGCCGAACAATTAAGCCAAAATCTAGCAGTAGCAGTATGGCGTGAGGCATACCAAAAATTTAAAACAAAAAAAGGTGTGCGTTGCAGTATTGAAGCCTTATTAAAACGCGTGGAAAATGGTAAGGGGGTAGGCTGCATCAGTCCATTGGTGGATATTTACAATGCAGCAAGTTTAACATTCGCCCTGCCTTGCGGTGCGGAAGATGTGGATACATTTGTGGGCAGCCTGAAATTGCGTATAACTGAAGGTGGTGATGAATTTTTGGCATTGGGCGATGAAGAAAATTCCCCTACTTTGGCAGGCGAGTTGTGTTATACCGATGATGTTGGCGCGGTATGTCGCTGTTTTAATTGGCGTGATGGCAAACGCACAATGGTTACTGAAAATACGCGCCGTGCATTTGTGATACTGGAATATCCCAACAGCAGCCGTGAAGCAGATTTACGCGCAGCATTAGATTTTATCGCTCAACACGTACAAACAGAATTAGGCGCAACGGTTGTACAGCAAGTCATTTTAACGGCAGATGCACCAAGTGTTTCTCTTCTATAATTTTGTTTCAAAAAAAACATTTTAGGCAGCCTAAAAAATAATTTAATCAAATCTACATTATTTTCAGGCTGCCTATGTTTGATACAAAAGCAAGTGTAAGAACCTGTATTCATAAGATTGATTGCTTGATTTTATTGCCAATTTTTGCGGATACAAGGCGACTTTTCATGCCAATATCGAACATATTGGCATGAAAAGTTAACGCAGTAGGCGCATAAAGTGGCGATAAAAGCAAGTTATTAAGATTGTGAATACAGGTTCTAAAATAAATTGTCATTAGCCCCTAAATAAAAAATGAATCGCATCGTCATTTTGTGCGACATATTCTTTGCTTTCAGTACACATTTTGCCCATCTCTTTCGCTTTGGTTTCGCCAACAAGCACTATAAAATCAGGATAAACATATCAAATACCCATATTCAGGCAGCCCGAAAGGACAAAATCATGAAATTCATCATTCGTGCCGATGCATCATTACAAATTGGCAGCGGACATATTATGCGCTGTTTAAGTTTAGCAAAAGTTTTGCACGAACAAGGACATAGCATCCGATTTATTTCACGCAAACACACAGGACATTTAGGCGATTTTGTCGCACAACAAGGTTTTGAATGTATCCTGCTGCCCGAAATTTCGCCAAACACCACTTTTGTCCCACCACAAAACGCATTGGCACACGCCGCATGGCTTGGCACAAGTCAAGAACAAGATATGGCAGAATGTTTACCCTATCTGATTGATTTTTCGCCTGATTATTTGATTTGCGACCATTATGCGCTGGATGCAGAATGGGAACGTGCCGCCGTTGCCGCAACCCATGCCAAATTACTGGTCATAGACGATTTGCATGACCGCCGCCACGTCGCTGATATTTTGCTTGACCAAAACTGGGGGCATTCTGCTGCTCATTACATTGATTTGATTGAACAAAAATGTCATGTATTGGCAGGAACACGTTATGCTTTGTTGCGTGATGAATTTGCCCAATGGCGTGAACGCAGTTTAATACGGCGCACACCAATTTCAGGCTGCCCACAACATATTCTCATTAATTTAGGAGGCGTAGATAAAGACAATCACACACTTACCATTTTGAAAACATTAGCAAAACATCAAATCCAAGACCAAGTAACCGTTGTTATGGGCAAAACCGCGCCACATATTGCGGCTGTACAAGAATTTGCTGATACCGCGCCATTTTCCTGCCAAGTGCTTGTTCATACACAAAATATGGCGGAATGGATGACGAAAGCAGATTGGGCGATTGGTGCAGCAGGTAGCACTTCTTGGGAACGTTGCTGCTTGGGCTTGCCGACTATTTTGTTGGTTATCGCAGATAATCAACGCAAAATTGCACAACAATTACAAGCGGTTGGTGTCGCATATGCGTTGGAAAGCAATGAAATTGAATCTCAAACTTTTTCAGATATGCTGGCACACATTAAGCAGCCTGAAAACTTGCTTGCCATGAGCCAACGTGCCACAACTTTATGCGATGGTTTGGGAGCAAAACGAGTAGCAAACTATTTGATGCAACAGGATTTTTCAGGCTGCATTCGTCCCGCTCAGTTAGCGGATAGTCGTTTATTGTACACTTGGCGCAATCATGCGGATATTCGCCGTTTTATGCTGCACACCGATGAAATTGCGTGGGAAACACACGAAAAATGGTATGCTGCACAAGAAACCAATCCCGATTATATTTTATTGATTTATCAAGAAAATGATACGCCATTAGGCAGCCTGAATTTTACACGCGTACAAAATAATCTGTGGGAATGGGGTTTTTACGCCGCACCCAATGCACCGCGTGGCACAGGAACAAAAATGGGACGTTTGGCATTGGCGTATGCCTTTTCGGAATTAGCTGCCGATGAAGTGAGTGGGCATGTATTGCCTCATAACGTGGCAAGTTTGCGTTTACATGAAAAATTGGGGTTTGTACGGCAGCCTGAAAATGGCGACGGTTTGGCACATTTTAGATTACGCGCCGATACATTTTTATGGTAAACAAGGCAGCCTGAAATCTTGGCAAAATCCTTAATTACACAAAACTGTGCGACAAATGAGGATTTTGTAAAGGTTTCAGGCTGCCTAATCTTTATGCTTTCGGATTGATAAACGTTAAAATTTCGTCCATACTAACCGCAGCAGTCGCACCGCGTTTAGAAGCGACTAAACTTCCCAATGCGCAAGCAAATGTTAAAATATCTTTAGGTTCAGCGCCTTGCAAGAATTTATAAATAAATCCAGCCAAGAAACTGTCGCCAGCACCAACCGTATCCACTACCTTAACGCAATAACCGTGATGCGCGTGGATTTCGCCAGCGCGATAATACAATGCACCATGTCCACCTAATGTGATACAAATATGCTGCGTTTTGGTTAAATCAGCAATAAATTGAATATTTTGTGCCATGCTATGATAAGGCGAACCAAACGCAGCTGCCAATTCATACAACTCTTCATCATTCAACTTAATCAAATC
This sequence comes from Wielerella bovis, assembly GCF_022354465.1. Lineage (NCBI taxonomy): Bacteria > Pseudomonadati > Pseudomonadota > Betaproteobacteria > Neisseriales > Neisseriaceae > Wielerella > Wielerella bovis. The sequence continues at coordinate 1,757,417 of NZ_CP092361.1, forward strand.
TGCTTGTTTCATTGCTTCCAACAAACAGTTCAATTCATAATGCGGAGCACGCAAATTCACGTCAAAAATCTTGAACTTGGCGCGTGGTAACAAGGTATTCAAAGTAGCACGAGAAACGGCATCACGTAGAACCAAACTACCATACACCAGCACATCGGAATCCGCTACGCGTGCCAATGCAGCTTCATTTGGCACAATTTTATCCCATGCACAAGGATAAACAATATCATAAGTTGCGCTACCCGAATGATTAAGCGTTACTTTAACCAAACTGGTAGCTTGCTCATCATCTATTTGTATCAAATTGGTTGACACGTTTTTCGCTGCGATTTGTCGCAATAATTCTTCACCATCCGCATCTTTGCCGCAACGGCTGATGATACTCGCATCTACGCCAAATGATGCCAATCGTGCCACCACATTCAATGGTGCACCGCCCAAAACTTTGCCGCTGGGTAAATCGTCCCACAGCACTTCGCCATAACTGCTTACTTTCATGTTTCATCCTTGTGGATAAGTAATTTTGTGAAGTGTATTGTACACACAAGCATTGGCACAAATTTGTGTATGACTTGTGGATAAATCAATTAATTGCTTGTTTTATATTAATAAATATTATTTGCTTAAAATTTAGGCAGCCTGAAAAATATGTTCATTTAAGATTACTGTACGCTCTACTCTTACGCATACAAAGTAAATTTTCATACTTAAAACCCATTATTTTCAGGCTGCCTATTACTTTTTTATACATTAAACAAGAAATGAATCACATCGCCATCTTGCACAACGTATTCTTTACCTTCCGCGCGCATTTTGCCTGCTTCTTTCGCTTTCGCTTCACCACCCAGCGCGATGAAATCATCATACGCAATCACTTGGGCGCGAATGAAACCGCGTTCAAAATCGGTGTGAATCACGCCAGCAGCTTGCGGTGCGGTGTCGCCTTTTTTGATTGTCCACGCACGAACTTCTTTCACGCCAGCCGTGAAATAGGTTTGTAAGCCCAACAAATCGTAACCTGCACGGATTAAGCGATTCAAACCTGCTTCCGCCATGCCCATTTCTGCCAAAAATTCGGCTTTTTCCGCATCGTCCAATTCTGCGATTTCGCTTTCCAATGCCGCGCAAATGGCGACAATCGGCGCGTTTTCGCGTTTGGCTAATTCGGTCAATTTGTCCAAATGGGGGTTGTTTTCAAAGCCGTCTTCCGCCACATTCGCCACATACATGGCAGGTTTTGCCGTCAATAAAAACAAGGGTTTGAGCAATGCCAAATCGTCTTTGTCCAAACCGAATGCGCGGATTGGCTTGCCTTCGTTCAAATGCGGCAACAGTTTTTCCAAAATGGCGACCAGTTTTTGTGCGTCTTTGTCACCTGCTTTGGCGCGTTTGCCTTCGCGCAAAATGGCTTTTTCCACGCTCGCCAAATCCGCCAATGCCAATTCGGTGCCAATCGTTTCAATGTCGGCAATCGGGTCAACTTTGCCCGCAACGTGAATGATATTGTCATCGTCAAAACAACGCACTACGTTCACAATCGCATCAGTTTCGCGAATGTTCGCCAAAAATTGATTGCCCAAACCTTCGCCACGACTGGCACCTGCCACCAAACCTGCAATGTCCACAAATTCCACAATCGCTGGCTGCATTTTTTGCGGATTGACGATTTTCGCCAATTCGTCCATGCGTGGGTCGGGAACTTCTACAATGCCCACATTCGGCTCAATGGTACAGAAAGGGTAGTTTGCCGCTTCAATGCCTGATTTGGTTAAGGCGTTGAATAAAGTGGATTTGCCCACGTTTGGCAAACCGACAATGCCGCATTTTAAACTCATGTTATATTCCTGTTTAGAAAATAAAAAAACGTCTTAATTTTAACACAAAAGGCAGCCTGAAAATGTTTCAGGCTGCCTTTTGTTTTGAAATTTAAATGTATAGTGGATTCACTATATAAAGAAAACTTTTAAAATTTTGATGATTTTTCAGGCTGCCTGAATCGTTTGCCTATCCATTGTAGTGGTAGTCGGTACACCAATAAGCCAAAAATAATCAGACTGCCACCAAGTGTTTTCTGCCAAGTGAGTGTTTCGCCGAGCAATATCACGCTGAAAACAAAGGTCCACACGGGTTCAAGCACCATAATCAATGCACCGTTACCAATCGGACAAAGTTTTTGTGCGTAGGTTTGCAGTAAAAAACGGGCGTTGGTAATGAATAAAATGGCGATGAATAACCAACCATAACTCGCAGCAGAGAGTGGAAAATGCCATGTTTCAAAACCAATAGAATAGATGCTGCATACCAAACCTGCTGTACCCAGCTGTATGGTGGTCAGCGGCAAAGCGGGCATATTTTTGGAAAATTGGTTGTTCAATACAAAAAACAGTGCGCTGGCGATGGATGCCGCACCAAATAATAGGCTACCTAACGACATATGCCACAGCGGTCGTCCTGAATTGAGCAAATACAAACCGCTGGCGGCAATGGCGAGCGAAATCCACAACATACGTGAAGGGGTGTGGCGAAACAATAACCATGAGAGCAGCGGAGCAAGCAGCATGGATAGACTGAGTAAAAATGCGCCTTCGCCAAAATGTTGGCTATGCGCAACACCTTGTATCCACAAGAAAATATTAGTGGTAAACGCAGCACCCACAGCGGCAGCACGGAAAATTTGGGCACGTTGCAACTGGCGAATTTTTGGCAAGGCAAACGGCAAAAACAATAATGATGCGCCAACAAAGCGTATCCCTAAAAAACCTGCTGGTGGCAGTTCTTTGAGTGATGCTTTGGAAACAAACCACCCTGCAGCTGCAAATAGGGTTACGATAAAGAGCATAAATTCGCCACGGTATTTGTTCATGATATGTTTATTTAAAATTATTCTGAATATTTATTGTGCTTCAAATAAATTGGCTAATTCTTGCGAACGTTTGGCGGCGGCTTGTGTGCCATCGCATAAATGTTCAGCGATTTGATGCAGCCTGAAAACGTCCAATGCAGCGGCGGTGGTGCCTCCTTTGGAAGTAACTTTGTTTTGCAATGTGGCTAAATCTTCGCCTGTTTGTTCTGCTAATGCGACTGCGCCTTTGAAGGTTTGGATGCTTAATTCACGCGCTTGTTGTGGCGCAAAACCAAAATTTTGTGCCGCTTGTTGCAATGCGTTCATCAAGTAAAACACATAGCCCGAACCGCTGCCTGAAATGGCGGTGATGGCGTGAATTTGCGCTTCGTTATCCAGCCAAATGGTGTGGCATGATGCGGCGAAAATGGTGTGGGCGATGGTTTTGTCGGCATCGGACAAATGAGCGGGCGCGAATAAACCTGCGATGCCTAAACCAATTTGCGCGGGCGTGTTGGGCATAGCGCGAATAATGCGCGTGTTGCCACCCAAATAACGCGATATAGTGGCGATAGAAATGCCTGCCGCCAACGAAATAATCAATGCGCCATTGGTTTGAACATCGGCGCAAGCAGTTTGCATATCTTGTGGTTTAACCGCCAAAATCAGCACATCATCGGCGTGCAATTCGGGCAGTTTTTCGGATACGCTGATGCCAAATTGGGCAGCAAGGGCTTCGCGTTTGGCTGCACCGCGATTGGCAACGTGAATGGTGTTGCTGAATGATTGGCGTTGCAAACCTGCGATAATCGCGCTTGCCATATTGCCACCACCGAGAAAATAGAGTGTCACGATATATCCTTGTTATATATGAAATATTTAAGATAAAAGACAGCCTAAAAAAGATAAAAATTTATTTTCAGGCTGCCTGAAACATCAAAATTTATTCAATAAGCGACCAAGCAATCTCTTCGCCAGCGCACATCGGCACCACCACACTCTCGCCAAACTGCACACTTTCGGGTACATGCTGTGGCTGTTTGACCAAAGTGATTTGACGCGAATTTTCAGGCAGCCCATAAAAACGCGCCCCATTCTGGCTGGCAAACGCTTCCAATTTATCCAACGCGCCCGCCTGTTCAAAAATCTGCGCGTACAACTCAATCGCCGTCATCGCGCTAAACATGCCTGCACAACCACAGGCATTTTCTTTGGCGTGTTTTGGGTGCGGCGCGGAATCCGTTCCCAAGAAAAATTTATGCGATTTGTCCCCAGTAACCGCGTCCAACAAAGCCTTGCGGTGCGTTTCGCGCTTGATAATCGGCAAACAGTAAAAATGCGGACGCACGCCCCCCACCAAAATATGATTGCGGTTATACATCAAATGTTGCGGCGTAACCGTTGCCGCCACATTGTCGCCCGACTCGCACACCAAACGCGCTGCTTCGGCGGTGGTGATGTGTTCAAAAACCACTTTTAAATTGGGTACTTGCGCCAAAACAGGTTTCATAATCCGTTCAATAAACACCGCTTCACGGTCAAAAATATCAATTTCAGGGTCGGTTACTTCGCCGTGCGCCAAAAATAACACACCCTGCGCCGCCATTTCTTCCAACACAGGCAATAATTTAAACAAATCCGTTACGCCACTATCCGAATTGGTGGTCGCGCCAGCAGGATACAATTTGAAGGCAACAATCCCCGCTGCTTTTGCTTCACGTACTGTGTCAGGCGTGGTTTTGTCGGTCAAATACAAACACATCAAAGGCTCAAATGTGCAATGTTCAGGCGTGGCAGCCTGAATTTGTTTTTTATACTCAAGGGCTTGGGCAACCGTAGTTACAGGCGGTTTCAAATTGGGCATCACCAAAGCGCGACCCATTTGCCGCGCAGTGTATGGCACGACCGATTTCATCGCGTCGCCATCACGAAAATGGACATGTAAATCATCGGGTTGGATAATGGTTAAGGTTTGCATATTTTTTCCTTGTTTATCAAATAATTTATTTTTCAGGCTGCCTGAAACAATTCAGGCTGACTACCCTCAGGTTGCAAATGGCTAACACCCAAACCAATCAAACGAAATTCGCCTTGTGGCATTCGGTTGGCTAATTGCGTGGCAGCCTGAAATAACGCATCGCGTTCTGGCAGGACTGCAGAATAAGTTTGCGAACGCGTGAAAATTTGAAATTCGCTGGTTTTTAATTTCAAGGTCAGCGTGTGTGCGTCAATGTGGTGGCGTTGCATTTGTTGCCACAAATCGGTTGCTAAATCAAATAAATAATGGGGTACATCGTACAAAGTAATGTTTTCAGGCAGCGTGATTTCGGTAGAAATTTGCACGCGCTCGCGTTCAGGTTCAACAGGTCGCTCGTCCACACCGCGTGCCAAATCATAGAGCCGATAGCCAAATTTACCAAATAAATTCAACAATTCGCCGCGTGAAATTTGACGTAAATCGCCCACAGTTTGCCAACCGAGCGCATTCATTTTCTGCTGCGTTTTTTTGCCTACGCCCCAAATTTTTCCCAATGGTAAATCGTGCAAAAAATCTTCGATTTCATGCGGTTGCACCACAAATTGCCCATTGGGTTTGCGCCAATCGGAGGCGATTTTGGCGATGAATTTATTCGGCGCAATGCCCGCGCTGGCGGTTAAACCTGTTTCTTGCCAAATTTGGGCGCGGATTTGTTTGGCGATTTGGTTGGCATAGGGAATATTTTGTTTGTTTTCCGTTACATCTAAATAGGCTTCGTCCAATGAAATCGGCTCAATTAAATCGGTATGCAGCCTGAAAATGGCGTGGATTTGCTGTGAAACTTGGCGATATAAATCAAAATGTGGCGGCACAAAAATCGCTTGAGGACAAAAGCGTTTAGCCGTTGCAACCGACATGGCGGAGCGCAAACCAAACGCGCGTGCTTCGTATGATGCGGCGCAAATGACACTACGCGCCGTATCCCACGCCACCACCACAGGTTTGCCGCGCAAATGGGGTTGCTCGCGTAATTCTACCGATGCGTAAAATGCGTCCATGTCTATGTGTATGATTTTTCGGGTTTCACTCATTTTCAGGCTGCCTTTATAGTCATTTAAAATAGAAATAAGACAAGGTGACAGCGACCGCCGTGTACACCTAGTATAGTGAATTCACTATATCATTAGCCCTATCATGAATATGCTATGTATTTAAAGGCAGCCTGAAAACTTTTCAGGCTGCCTATATGCATTATTCTGCTTCTTGAATCCACGCTTGTTGTACCGCTTCTAAAATACGCTCCCCACAATGTGCAGGGTCATCATCAAAATCGGGAAGCGCGAGAATCAAATCACGCAGTTGGGTAAAACGAATGGTTTTGGGGTCAATATCACTATGTGCATCAAACAATTCTTCGGCGATGCGTTGAGTGTCTGTCCATTTCATAATGTATCCTTATGTGTTGATTTTAATAGACTAAACAAAGGTTACTGACGTATGCTGTCAGTAACCTAATATTTTATTCGTTAATGTGTTTTCAGGCTGCCTGAAGTGATGTTTGGTTACACAGCTGTCAAACGATTGCGTAACCAGCGTACAGCAGTAGCAATTTCATCTGCCAGCAAACCAATTGGACCCACTTGCGCACTTGCCAAGATTTCCGATGCTGCACCATGTAACCAAACCGCTGCAGGTACAGCCTCTTCTGCCACAATGCCTTGCGCCAATAAGCTACCAATAATACCTGCCAATACATCGCCACTACCTGCAGTAGCCAAACCTGCATTACCACTATTGTTCACATGCAAGAAACCACGCGCCGAAGAAACTACGGTTTCATGTCCTTTCAATACCACCCAGCAACGATAACGGCTAGCAATTTCACGCGCTGCCCAAGCACGATTACTTTGCACTTGATTGATGCCCATATTGAGCAAATAAGCAGCTTCACCTGGATGAGGCGTTAAAACCAAATCAGAACGTTTCATCGGTGGAAATAATTTGGAATGGTCTACCAGCAAATGAATAGCATCTGCATCCAATACCAACTGTGGTTTGCTACTATTCCACAAAGCATGTAATGCCCGCGCGGCGCTTTCTGTTTGCCCCAAACCGCAACCAATGACCCATGTATTAATATCTTCACGTTTAACCAGATTAGCTGCCGTATCTAACATTAATTCTGGGCGATGCGAATCAACAGGCATTGGCAAAGTGTCTTGATTGAAACCCACAATCACTTTACCGCAGCCTGAATACAATGCGGCAGAACCTGCCAATAATGCGGCACCAGCCATGCCTTCTGCACCGCCAATCACACCAACCATGCCAAAAGTACCTTTATGGCTATTTGCTGCGCGTGGCTTAAGCAGGGAAGGATAAAATTCTTTTGCGTGTTGTGCGTACTGTGTTATTCCGGGTGGTAGAGTGTTAAACATAGAATAAGACCTTAATTTCAATACAAATTTATTGCAAAAATAGGGTATGACCAAATTTTGCATACATTTTGATAATTTTAACACATTTCGCTGCACAACTGCGCATCTACTTGTTAGAATGCAGCGTCTTTTATTGAGCAATTTTCTTATGGCTATCAAAACTTCTTTTTGTACACGCGTGATGCGTATTATCAAATTATTAGCATGGTTGTACGCAACGGGTAAACGCTTGGGACGGTTGGACGGTGCGACATTAGAACAACGTCATCAAACATTGCGTGATTTGAGTGTGGCGTGTTTGAAAATTTTGAATGTGCATTTGGATACACGTTATCACGCAGAAAAGCAACCGAAAACAGGTTTATTGATTGCAGCAAATCATGTATCGTGGTTGGATATTTTTGTTTTATCAGCTTTGTATCCTGCCAGTTTTATTGCCATGCAGGAAATCAAAAAATGGCCAGTCATCGGTAAAATTGTTGGCAATGCGGGCACCGTGTTTATTGACCGCAGTTCGCGCAAAGATATTGATGTGATTAATGCAGCCATTTCGCAAGAATTGGAACGCGATGGCAATGTGTGTTTTTTTCCCGAAGCGCGGACAACTTTGGGTAATGGCGTGTTACCTTTGAAAGCAGCATTGTTTCAGGCTGCCTTAAACAGCAATCAAGCGGTACAGCCAATTGTGTTGCGTTATTACGATAATCAAACTCGCACTCAAGCGGTTTCTTTTGCAGGCATCAATTTGCTGCGTTCTTTGTGGCAGATTGTGTCCATTGAGCGGATTGATGTGAAAGTAGATGTGTGTGCACAAATTTTGCCAAGCAGTTTGGCAGAGCAAGACCGCTTTTTGATGAAAGATGAGGTGGAACGTTGTTTGTCGGAAATTGTGTTATTGGATAGTCCTAAACCTAATAAAATTTTACCAGAGTAAAACTATAGAGGACTGATGATAAACAACTACGATAAAAAGGCAGCCTGAAAACAGATTTTCTAGGCTGAAACTTTTGCAAAATCCAAGACGGCATGTCGGATTCTTGAATCCGACTTTTTTCATATTTAACAAGATTTTATTTTTATTTATAGTGAATTCACTAAATCAGGACAAGGCGACAGCGACCGCCATGCACACGTAGTACATAAGGAAGCTGGCAATGCTATACTGGTTTAGTGAATTCACTATAAAATTTGTTGAATACAAGTATCTGACCTACAACTTTAGGCAGCCTGAAATAGGTTTAGCAAAGGTTTCAGGCTGCCTTGTAAATTATTATAGTTCATATTTTTATCGTACAGTTTGAATGTGTTCACGTACTACTTCGGCTGCAAGTGTCAAGGTTTCTTGCCATGTTGCCAATGCGTGTGGTGCATGGATATTGAGCACACTGGGATACCATAAATTGTGTTTTTTCCCCACAATACCCCAACGCCAATCGTAAGCATCGCTAGACAAAATAACGGCAGCAGGGATATTCATTGCACCTGCTAAATGTATTACGGCATTGTCGGTGCTGACGACAAAATCCAAATGCGACATGATACTTGCGGTATCGATAAATGTGTGTAAGCGGTCGGCAAAATGCAGAATATGATGTTGTTGCAACCATGCACGTTCTTCTTCTGACAAATCTTTTTGTAGGCAAAACCAATCTACATTGGGCACATTTTGAATTAATGTATCCAAATCAGTTATTTGCGTAATAGAACGTACTGCATCTTTCAGGCTGCTTCTCCATGCCAAACCAATGCGCGGACGCGTACTTTCGGCAAAATCGTTTTCAAATGTGTTACGTTTGGCTTCGGGAATAAAAAAATAGGGGTGGCGCTTGGGAATTTCTTTGAATGGTTTATCAAAACGAGCGAGTAAGCCATAGGGAAATTCCCAGTAGTCAAAATCGGGCAGTGTGGTTTGCCATGTTGCCGCATCTAACACCAAGTCAATATCGGGGTGTGTTTGGAATAATTCCACATTGGCAACATCTGCCAACACAATCAGTTTAGCTGCACCCAAATAGCGTTTGAAAAAATGCGCCAGTTGCATAAACATGATTTCGTTACCCAAACCAAATTCGTTCCAAATAACAAACGTTTTGCCTTTGAGTGATTGGCGTTTCCATTTTTTGGCTAAAATATTATCGCCTTCTGGTGGATACTGTGTGCGCTTATTGAAAGTAATATCCACCAATGCTGCTTCGCGCATTTTAAAACCGTGTGGATAATCTTGGTTTTGCAACAAAAGTTGAGCTTGCAAAATTTTAGCGATAGGTGTTTGTTGGCACAGATAAAATTGTTCACTAATGTGTTCGGTTAAATGCGCCCACCCCATACGTTGATACAACAAAAATAATTTTTGATATATGCCCCAGTTATTGGGATACCATGCCATTGCTTGTTGATACAAACCCAATGCTTTGCCATATTCTTGTTTGGCTTCGCTTTGCAAAGCATGCAGCAATAAATAATCTTGACTGGTTGGTGAGTAAGATTTTTTGGTCATAACAAACGAATGATTACCCAAAGGTTGTAAATCACTTAATACTGGGTTAGCAAGCATAATGGCTTGTTCCAATGGCGCAATTTGATTACTTTGCACATACACTTTACCATTGGGTTTCACAACACGCAGCCAATGCAAATAGGCTTCAGGCGGGGCATTTTGAACGTATTCCTGCGATACCATTACTGCATCGTAATATTCATTAGGAATGGGTGTAAGATAATAAATAAAATCAGGCTCGCCATCTTGTACGGTTACATTGGCAGAATGAGGAGCTGGATTAAAATGCTGAATATAGCTTTGGTTATCATTGGGCGCAAGTAAAAGCCAGTTGAGTTCCATACGAATAGCCTATTTGGGTAAGTATCTAAATGATGAGTGTGGATTGCAGCAATAATAATGCCATTAAAATGCGTTTTTGACAAAAAATATGCAAATCATCAAAAAACAAATTCATATTTAGGCAGCCTGAAAGCCATCATTGTTGAACATAAGAACAAATAAAATGACTGCAACTACCATGTATCAAGAGCGAACGAATAAAGTAACAACACTAAACTAGTTTTATTTAAAACAAACATGTAGTCAAGATAAATAGTCATTTTTTATTTAACAGACCTATTTTGAAACAGATAGTAACATTACCTAGCTTGCCACTCAATTAATTTGAGTTATTCAGTATGATATTTTCAAACCAATGCATATTGACAAATAAAACGTACATTATATATTCAAGTTTATCAACCTTTCAGGCTGCCTGAATATGACCCCAATCTACGCATGGGCAACCCTGCCCACTCTTACCGAATTACACGATTTTCTCGTGCAACATCAACATGCTAAACACATGGTTGTGTGTTTGCAAAATACCCATTTTCCCACTTTCAGGCTGCCTGAAAACGCCAGTAATAGCCAAATCCAACTGTTGCAAGATTGGCAGGAAGCCACGCGCTGTTTGGTGTTTGATGCGGTCAACTATATCGCCCAATGGCAGCCTGAAACCGATTTGTGGCTCTTACCCGAATATGCGGCACAACATTTACACGAACATTTCAGGCAGCCTGAAAACATCGTTTGGCAAACCGAATTTGTGCCACAAAATGCCACAAAATCACTTAAATCATGGCAAAGGCAGCCTGAAAATACCATCACACCACAAAATGTGCTGATTATCGGCGCAGGTATTGCAGGCGCGGCAACCGCTTATGAACTGGCGCAACGTGGCGCAAAAGTCAGCGTATTGGAACGCGCCGAGCAAGTCGCACAAGCAGGTTCTGGTAATCAACAAGGTTTGCTGTATGCCAAAATTTCCGCGCACCACACCGAGCAAACCGAATTGCTGTTGGCGGGATATGGCTACACGCGCCGTTTGTTGCAACGCCTGTTTCCTGAACAAAATGTGTGGGGCGCGAGTGGCATTTTGCATCTGAATCACAACGCCACCGAAACGCAACGCAATGAAAAATTGGCACAAAATACCCATTATCAACATTTGTATCGCCCTGTATCTGCCGCGCAAGCCAGCCAAATCGCGGGCATTCCCATCGCGCAAGATGGTTTATTTTGGCCACAAGGCGCGTGGCTCAATCCGCCGTCTGTGGTACGTGCGCTGTTGCAACATGACAATATTACGTTGCACACGCAAACCGCCGCGCAACATATTTGGCACGATGGCGAAAATTGGCGCGTGCAAAGCAATCGGGGCGAATTTGTCGGCAGCCACATCGTTTTTTGTACAGGCGCAGACAACGCGCAAACGCCGATTATTGGCGATTTTCCGTTTCAAGTGATACGCGGACAAACCAGCGTTGCTCGCGCCACACAAGGCAGCCTGAAACTGCAAACCGCTTTATCGGGCGCATCGTATATTTCCCCAGCGTGGTGTGGCGAACATTGTTATGGCGCAACCTTTATCAACAACGATGCCAGCAGCGAGTGGCGCAGCGCAGACCATATCCGTAATGGAGAAGAATTGGCGCAACTCAATCCTATTTTGTACGATGAATTAATCAACAATAGGCAGCCTGAAAAAGGACACGCTGCTGTGCGTTGCGATAGCCATGACCATTTGCCCGTTGTAGGCGCATTGGGCGATGTGGCTGCCATGCGCGATGTGTACGCCAAATTTGCGCTGGACAAAAATTACCGCATCAATACGCCTTGTCCTTATTTGTCCCATGCCTACACCAATACCGCGCACGGTTCACGCGGTTTAGCGACTGCGCCTTTATGCGCCGCCGAAATTGCCGCGCAAATTTGTGGCACAGCACAACCTTTGTCGGAACGATTACGGCAAGCAGTTAATCCTAATCGTTTGATTATTAGGAAGATTGTTTATGGGAAAAGATAAGGAAAGGCAGCCTGAAAACTCGTAGGGCGGATACTTGTATCCGATAATTTTGAAATAAAATTAAATATTTGCTAAATATTCAAAATATCGGATTCAAAAATTTGCCTTACTATAGTGGATTCACTAAATCAGGACAAGGCAACAGCGACCGCCGTGTACACCTAGTACATAAGGGAGCTGGCAACGCCGTACTGGTTTAGTGAATTCACTATTTTGGGTTTTACAAAGATTTCCGACTATATTTTTTCAACCGCTTGCATTCGTTGGGCGTAAGCCATTTTTCGCGATTATCTTGTAGCAAATCCACAAAATAAGCGAGTTCACGCTGGATATTTAAACTTGTCCACACGAAACCTTGTGTATCAAATGGCAATTTGGCAGCAAGTTGGCGAATAGCAACATCATTAGCCAAATTAATGTGTATGGTTTGTCGCCATTCGCCACGCAATAATAATGATGTGAGCCGCAAATCGTGTTGTATGCTAAAAAAATGTTGTGCCAGTAGCTGCTGCTCTTCGTGAGATAAATGTGGTTTAGGTAGGCGCATTACGTTTACCAACATTAAATGAATATTGCTGATGATGCTGCGATGAATTTGCTGCATGGTTTCCAATGTTTCACTATCCATACCACTTTCCAACGCGGTGGCAGTCATCATGCTACGCGCTTTGACCAAACGTGCATTGATGGTGCGCTGCTCCAAAATCAGCGCTTGCCATTGTTCGTGATGCATGATTTTGTGTTCGGTTACAGCAGAAAATTGCTTGGCGCAAGCAGCAAAATTATCAGATGTGGCAAATCGCCATACCATTGTGGCTTTGATGGGAATCAGTCGCGAAATATTCAACGCAATAATCGCACCAATAATCACATTAGCTGCGCGCAGTAAACCTTCATGTATCCAATTATCGCCAGCATGCCCAAGCATCATACAAATGGTTAAACCTGCAAGCATAGCGGCATAACCGTGTTTGCTGAGCGAATAAAAACCACAAATGGCACTTAATATTGCAATAATCAGAAAAAATACGATGTTGTGATGTAAAAAATATTCATTGATGCCAAGTAATGCCAAGCCAATCGCCATGCCAATAATTGTCCCCAAAATGCGTTCAAGTGCTTTTTCAGAAATAGACCCTTGATACGGAATGGTGCCGAGTATGACAAAGACAGTTATCGGTATCCATTCGCTGTGAGATAAACGAAAAATGTAGCCAAGCAAACTGGCACACACCACAGCTAATCCCAAACGCATAGCATGAATATTGCGTTGAAATTGATAACGTTTATAGGGATTTGCCCAGTTGCTTATCCATGTTTGAAGATGAAAATAATTGCGTATCATGGCTTTCAGGCTGCCTTTTTTTGGGACAGATATTGTAACTGATTTTATCTAGCAGCCTGAAAAACACTTTTTGCTATAATGCCACTTTCTCTTATTTGGTCTGCATTGATATGCTCACTTATACCCCCACACGCACTTCAACTTATCGCCAAACACGCGAATATCCATGGGCATTGTTATTATTGGTCTTTATTTGGCTGTGGCCTGGCGTGTTTTCGCATGATTTGTGGAAACCCAATGAACCCATCGCCTACACCATTATTCAAGAAGCCACATTGGGCGCACCTTGGCACCCTACTTTACACGGCAGCGCACATTTTGAAGTTTCGCCGCTGTATATTCAGGCTGCCCTAATTTTCCAAAAATTATTGTCGCCGTGGGCAGCTGATGCCTATTCTGCTGCACGCTTTGCCAGCGTTTTGTTTACCACCATCGGACTACTTGGCAGCGGCATAGCAGGCTACCGATTTTTAGGGCGACACCATGGACGCAGTGTGGTTTTGATTTTGATTGGCTCGGCAGGATTATTACCGATTGGACACTTTATCGGCGCACAATCAGTCTTGTTTGCTGGCGCAGGATTAACCATGTGGGGCTACTCCATCATTCATCGCCAAGTCGCATTTTCTGCTGCATTAATCGGTATTGGCGCAACATTTTTAGCGCAATCCGCAGGTTTATTGATGGCGGCTGCCGTATTGTTTTCAGGCTGCCTGATGTATGCCCACACACAATGGCGCAATAATCGCACACTCATTGCCCTAATTGGCGCAACCGTTATTGCCGCCCCATTGTCCGCCGTTTATCCACTCGCCTTATCTGCCACCAGTACCAGCGCATTTGAATTGTATATACAGCACCATATTTTTGGCAGTTTTGGCGGCACACGCAGTTTTCAGGCTGCCTTTCAGCTACCTTATTATGCAAAACATATTTTGTGGTTCGCCTTTCCCGCCCTACCCCTTGCCGCATGGACAATTTCGCGTGGCAAACTCACACAACAAACATTTGGCATATTTGCCCTTGCATGGCTCGGCGTATTTGGTACCTTACTCGCCATCAATCCACAATCCGACCAAGATTTATTGGTGCTGATTTTGCCACCCTTAGCATTGCTTGGCGCAGCACAACTGGATAATTTGCGACGTGGCGCAGCAGCCTTTTTGAACTGGTTTGGCATCATGACATTTGGTTTTGCCGCATTATTTTTGTGGATAGGCTTTGTCGCCATGAACTACGGTTTTCCAGCCAAACTTGCCGAACGCGCTGCCTATTTCAGCCCCTATTACACCCGTGATATTAATATCATGCCGCTGATTGTCGCCCTCGTATTCACACCAATGTGGTTCATCGCCATCACGCGCAAACGCATTCGCGGTCGTCAAGCCGTAACCAACTGGGCAGCAGGCATGACCTTGGTGTGGGCATTGTTGATGACTTTATTTTTGCCATGGATTGATGCAGCCAAAAGTTATCGTCCTGTGGTACAAAATATGCAAAATGCCTTACCCGAAAATATAAAAGGCAGCCTGAAAAACGGCACAGCGTGTTTATTTATTCATCCCAACTCCGATAATGCCATTATCTCGTGGCAACAATATGGCGACTTACCATTTACCACACGCCAAAACGATTGTCGTTACGAATTAGTCGCGTTTAATCCCAAACGCCAAGCCGCGCCAACAACGGGCAAAATTCTGTGGGAAGGACGCAGACCGCGTCATAAAAAAGAACACTTTGCTTTGGTGGACAAAGGCGCGTAATGGATGCATATAGGCAGCCTGAAACATTTTTTGGAATAAAACCAGTTTTCAGGCTGCCTTAACACCTATATCACAACAAACATCATGCAGCCTGAAAAATATTCTAAAATCCCCTTTTTATCACAATAAATATTGTTTCAGGCTGCCTATTTATCAAAGGAAAAAATCATGCCTAGCGTATCCGTGCGCCGTTTGTATCAAGACAATCAACAAAAGCTGCAAATGTCGTGGACAGCAGGCACGGCAGGCGGCGATAACCGCATCTCCATTGACACCGACCGCCCCGCTTTGGCATTGGTCGGACATCTCAATTTTATCCACCACAATCAAGTACAAGTATTAGGCATCGCCGAAGTTGCCTATCTGCAAAAACTGGAACAAGCCGAATATCCCACCAATTTGGAAGAATTATTCAATTTCCCAATGGCATTGGTGATTGTTGCCAACGATTTGCCTGTACCGCCCAATTTGCGCGATTATTGCCACACGCACAATGTGCCACTGCTCACATCTAAACTGGAAAGCCCATATTTAATGGACGTTTTGCGGATTTATTTGCAGCGCGTGCTTGCCGTTTCTACTGTCAAACATGGCGTATTTTTGGACGTATTTGAAATTGGCGTGTTGCTGATGGGCGCATCGGGTTTGGGTAAAAGCGAATTGGCTTTGGAATTGATTTCGCGTGGACACAGCTTGGTGGCAGATGATGCAGTAGAATTGCATCGCACCGCACCCGAAGTGTTGGAAGGACGCTGCCCGCCCATGTTGCGTGATTTCTTGGAAGTACGCGGTTTGGGCGTGCTCAATATTCGGCATATTTTTGGCGAAACATCTATCCGCCCGAAAAAACAATTGAAGCTCATCATCAACCTGATGCCTGCCGATGATGATTACATGAAAACACTTGACCGCTTGTCTATCCGCACCGAAACAGAAAGTATTTTGAATGTAAAAATTCGCTCGGTAGTATTGCCTGTGGCGGCTGGGCGCAACTTGGCGGTCTTGGTGGAAGCGGCAGTACGCAATTATATTTTGCAGTTGCGTGGCAAAAACAGTACGAAAGAATTTCTGGAACGCCACCAAGCAATCATGATGAAAGATGAGGAGATAAATGATGAAGATAGTATTGATTAGTGGTTTATCGGGTTCGGGAAAAACCGTTGCGCTGAATTTATTGGAAGACAGCGGCTTTTATTGTGTAGACAATTTACCTTTGGCTTTATTGCCTGAGTTAGTATGTTTGCATGAAAAAGGCAGCCTGAAAACCAGTAAATTAGGAATTAGCATAGATGTGCGTTCCAATTTGGATATTGAAGCCGCGCAGTGCATGATTGCCAATTTACGCGCAATGGGACACGAAGTAGAAATCTTGTTTTTGGAAGCAACCGAAGAAGTATTGTTACGCCGTTTTTCCGAAACACGCCGCAGCCACCCATTGAGCCGAAAATATGAAACACTGCCTGAAAGTTTGCAGCGCGAACGTGAATGGTTGTTGCCGTTGCGTAATTTGGCGTATTGTGTGGACACGTCTAAACTCAATGCCCAACAACTGCGGCGCACGGTGGGACAATGGTTGGGCGTAAGTCGTGATGCTTTGCTGGTGGGGATTGAATCGTTTGGTTTCAAGCATGGCGCGATGTTGAATGCCGATTTTGTGTTTGATGTGCGCTCGCTGCCCAATCCATATTATGACCCTGCGCTACGCCCGTTCAATGGCAAAGATAAACCGATTCAGGATTATTTATCGCAACAGCCATTGGTAAGCGAAATGATTGATGACATTGAACATTTTCTACGCCGTTGGTTGCCGCGTATGCAAGATGAAAGCCGCAGTTATGTTACCGTTGGCATTGGCTGCACGGGTGGGCAACATCGTTCGGTGTATATTGCAGAACAATTAGGCAAACGATTGGGGGCGCAATTTCAAGTATTGGTGCGACATCGTCAATTAAATGAATAAAACAGCGTTATCACAAGTAATTTTGTCGTATTTTTAGATAAACAATCTATTTTCAGGCAGCCTGAAAACCCACGAGTCCACACCATGACATCCCACGAAATCCTAATTCACCACAAACAACACGCCATCGCACAATATCGTCGCAATCGCCGCCCATTCCAATTTTTCCGAGCCTACACAAACACGCTGGATACTTGGTTAAAACACATTTGGCACGAACATTTTGGCGACACATCGCCCCTATGTTTGCTCGCACTTGGTGGCTACGGGCGCAGCGAAATGTATCCGCATTCCGATATTGATTTAGCCATTGTTTCGCCCACCGATTTAAGCGCAAATGAACAACAAAATATTGAACAATTTGTTCACATTTTGTGGGACACACAACTTGCGCCCGCCGTCAAATCAGGCAGCCTGAAAGATTTAGCTACCGCAGCACGCGAAGATTTAAGCGCAGACACCGCATTATTGGAAGCCCGTTTTATCGCAGGCAACGCCGATTTTGCCCAACACGCCTTACACATTTTCAGGCTGCAACGCGACACCGTTACCTTCATGGAAAGCAAATTGCTTGAAATGCAACAACGCCACGCCAAGCAACCCAGTCTGACCCTTGAACCCAATATCAAAAATTGCATCGGCGGTTTGCGCGATTTGCACACCATCGGCTGGCTGGTACGCGCCCAAAATCTGTATCCCGATTTAAGCGCGCTCATCCAAAACCAAGTCATTACATCTACCGAAGCCCATTTATTGCGCCGCAGCCACCGCCAACTGGCGCAATTACGCATTGAATTGCATCTTGCCGCTCATCGGGAAGAAGACCGCTTAATCTTTGATTTACAAGGCAACATTGCCGAAACAAATGGCTGGTGTCAGCCCAATAAACAGGCAGGCATTGAACGCTTGATGCACAATTTTTATCGCGCTGCCAAAACCGTGATGCAACTGAACGGCATACTTATCCCCATGCTGCAAGGGCGCGTGTATTCGCCACTTTCACGCATTCGCCACGAAATTGATGCCGATTATTTTCAAGATGGCAATCAAATCGCTGCCTATGATTTGCAATTATTTGCAAGGCAGCCTGAAAACCTATTTCGCATTATTGAATTATGGCAAAATCACAGTAATATCAACGGTATTGCCCCAAAAACCTTACGCGCATGGTGGGCAGCATCACGCCAAATTGATGCCGCGTTTTACCAAAATCCCACCAATCGTGCCCGTTTTCTCGGTTTTTTTCAGGCTGCATCAGGCTTAACCCATGTGATGCGTTTTCTCAATTTATACGGCGTACTCGCACGCTATTTGCCCGAATGGCACAAAATTGTCGGCTTGCTGCAACACGATTTATTCCACATTTATCCTGTAGATGACCATATTTTAATGGTGTTGAACAACGTCCGCCGTTTGGCATTGGAAGAATACAGCCACGAATTGCCCGCCGCTTCCACGTTGATGCACGGTTTTGCCAAACCGCATATGTTGTATCTCGCCGCGCTGTTTCATGACATCGCCAAAGGACGCAATGGCGACCATGCTGAATTGGGCGTTGCTGATGCGCTGCGTTTTGCCCACGACCACCAATTATCCGCAGACGATGCCGACTTACTCGCATGGTTGGTGCGCGAACATTTGCTGATGTCGCAAACCGCACAAAAAGAAGACATCAACGACCCCGAAGTGGTGCAGCGTTTTTGCGAACGCGTGGGCAATCAAGAAAAACTCACCGCCTTGTATTTGCTGACCATTGCTGATATGCGCGGCACCAATCCCAAAATTTGGAATTCGTGGAAAGCACAATTATTAGAAAGCCTGTTTCAGGCTGCCTCTGCACAATTATCAGGCAGCCTGAAAAACGAAAATGATATTGCCGCACGCTATCGCCACGCACAAGAATGCCTGACCGCATTGGGTTACAAAGCACGCGATATACGCCGTTTATTCAACGCATTGGGCGAAGCCTATTTCTCGCGCCACAGCACGCCGACCATTGTGCGCCAATTACCACAAATCGCCGCACACCCCGAACAAGCCATCGCATTAGTGCAGACCATGGAAGATAGCCACAATCTGCGCGCTTTGGTGTATATGCCCAACCGCGACCGCTTGTTTACGCGATTATGCCGCTTGTTTTCGCAACACCAGCTCAACATTGCCGCCGCGCGCGCCTTTGTTACCGCGCACGATTTTATTTTGGATAATTTCATCATCACATTGCCCGAACACAGCAATGAAGATGACCGCAAACGCATTCAAACAACCATAGAAAACGCGCTGCAACGCTTTGTACAAGGCGATATTCCCGAATTTACTGCCAACAAAGCCCAAGCCAGTCGCCGCGCCCGTTTATTGCCGATTGCGCCGATTATCCGCATTCAACCCGATGACGAACACAAAGCGCGTTACACGATTGAAGTGATTGCTGCCAATCGTCCCTATTTGCTTGCCGATTTAACCGAAGTGTTCGCGCGACACAATATCCGCTTGCACTACGCCAAAATCGCCACGCTGGACGAACGCGCCGAAGACAGTTTTTTGGTGGAATGCGCCGATTTAAATCATGCTACCAAACAATTAACGGTACAAAAAGAATTATTGGCAGCGATTGGGTAAATACAGTCGTTTCAAATTAACACAGACAAGGCGACAGCGACTGCCGTGTTACCTATAGTACATAAGGGAACTGGCAGTACTGTATTATTTTTATTTCAAACGACTATAACAAGGTAGCCTGAAACCTTTGCTAAACCTATTCAGGCTGCCTTACAATACACGACAATTTTTTTGAAGTTACCACTAACCTGTTCCCTCCCCCGTCTCCAACAGGGGAGGGCTAGGGTGGGAGAAAATCTGAGGGAAAAATAAATATTGTTGTAAATCAACGAACCACCACCCTAACCCTCCCCTGCCAGACGTGAGAGGGAACAAGTTTCAGGCAACCCAAAGTTTTTGTCGTGTACTGTAAGGCTGCCTGAAAATTCGTAGATTGAATACTCACATATGACAGTTTTTTAATAAAAACAAATATTTACCAAATATAAAATATTGGATTCAAGAATCCGACCTACCGTTTGGTTTTTGCAAAGATTTCAGCTTAAAAATAAAGGCTAATGACACGATACTACACAGTCATTAGCCCCTAATCCCAAGTTTGTATAGTCGTTTCAAATAGTACAGTGTTGCCAATGCCCTTATGTACTACTCGTACACGGCGGGCGTTGTCGCCTTGTCCTATTTTTATTTGAAACGACTATAAATAAACTTTCAGGCTGCATTTTGTATTTTTCACAAAATGCAGCCTGAAAACAATTTATCGTTCACGCAAAGCCTGTTTCAAGCGCGTAATCGGTTTAACTAAATAATTAAACACCGTTTTTTCGCCCGTTTTCACGTCCACTGTCGCCACCATACCAGGGATAATCTCCATCGGTTTACCATTTTTATCCGTAATCGCATTGCCGTCCGTTTCCACCAAAATGCGATAATATTGCTGATTTTGGTCTAATTTCAATTCATCAGCACGCTTTTGATTGCTCAAAGTATCGGGCGAAATCAACGTAACCTTACCATTCAAGCCGCCATAAATTGCATAATCATACGCACTGATTTTCACCACCGCATCCAACCCAGGGCGCATAAACGCCACATCTTGCGGACGAATATACGCTTCTACCAACAATTTATCGTCCAGCGGCACAATCTCCAAAATATCCTGCCCCGCCTGCACCACGCCGCCTACCGTATTGATTTGAATATTTTTGACCACACCACGCAAAGGCGCACGAATTTCGCTGCGTTCCACAGGGTCAGCACGCATCGCTGTATTTTCACGCGCCTGTGCCAACTCTGCTTCAATTTTTACTAATTCATTATTGGCTTCCGCTGCATAATGATTTTGTTTTTCACTGATTTGCAAAGATAAATTTGCTGATTCACGTTTCATACGCAACAATTCCACTTCGCTCATCACACCTTGCGCTACCATTGGCGAAGTGATTGCGATTTCTTGGTCCAGATTACGCTTACTTTCACGCAAACCAGCCACCGTATCCGTCATTGCACGGCGACGCGCTTGAAATGCTGCCGTTTCACGTTGGCGTAAATCGGCAGGAATATGCTCAGCAAACGTCAAATTTGTGCCATACGCTTCCGCTTTCAAACGCGCAATCATCGCTTCCAAATTGACTACTTTAGCTTCACTTTCGCGCAGAATTGCCGAAGAACGGGTATCGTCCAATTTCAACAACACTTGCCCTTTTTCCACCACATCGCCTTCTTTCACTTTCATTTCGGCAATGGTTCCTGGGTCAAGACTTTGTACAATTTGTTCGCGGCTGGACGGAATCACGCTGCCTTGTCCGCGCGTTACTTCTTCCACTGTGCTGAAATATGCCCACGAAACAAATGCAATCATCAACAAAAACAAAATTACCACAACGGAAAACAAACCGCGATGTTTTTCTGTTTGCAATGCAGCATTTAAATCATTAATTAAA
Organism: Wielerella bovis; assembly: GCF_022354465.1. Taxonomy (NCBI): domain Bacteria; kingdom Pseudomonadati; phylum Pseudomonadota; class Betaproteobacteria; order Neisseriales; family Neisseriaceae; genus Wielerella; species Wielerella bovis. Next base: position 1,779,092 of record NZ_CP092361.1, read on the forward strand.
TGTAAATCGGATTGAGAAATTTTATCGGACATGATTTTTCCATATAAAAAGGCAGCCTGAAAATGTGATTATACTGTTTTCAGGCTGCCTTTTGTGCTTTTAAGATGCTTCTTCTAACAAACACATTTGCTCATCAAATTCTGCAATGTATTTTTCCGTGAGATGTGGACGCAGTAAACTTAATGTACGATACACGCCACGCGCTTTGATTTTTTTCGCAGGACTGTCTGCCCCATATAATGAAATGTCAAAATCAAACCAATATTTGCTAACCAGCCATAAATTAATGGTTAAATTGCGAATCCCCACTTCATCAATGTGAATAATATCTTGTTCCTTCAATCTACCAATTAACTCAATCGCAAGTGGCGAAAACTGTTCATGCGTAAACTCATTGTGCTTGCCCAGCAATTCTCGGTTACGCGTCAGCAACCCATTGACATCGCTGAATAAAAACCGATATTGCCACAAAATATCATAAATCCCTGCAAAATATTTCACGATTTCAATGATATTGTTTGGGTGCTCTATTTCATGCAAATACGTCATCATTTCGTGGCTGTATCGTTTGAACAGTTGCACGATGATTTCATCTTTGTTGGAAAAGTGATAGTACAAATTACCAGGACTAATGCCAAGATGATTGGCAATATGATTGGTACTAATGTTGCGCTCGCCTTGTTCATTGAATAATTGTAAGCTGGCATCAACAATGCGATTATAAGTACTTGGACGTGATTCTTTGCTCATTATATTAGTTTGGATAATCAAAAAATTTAATTAATGGAATTATAATATGTTTTCAGGCTGCCTGAAATACAACAAATCAATTTTTTTATAAATAAAAATGAATATTTATTTCATACGAAAGGCAGCCTGAAACTTGTTTTTGCGCGATAAAATCGCTAAACTTCCATTTTTGACTACATCGTACTACAAGGATGCAATCATGACTACGTTTTCTGAATATTTACACCAGCATGGTGCAGAGCATCAATTAGAACCTGCGCTGTTGGATACCGTTCAAGCCATTGTTTCTGCATGTCAAACCATTAGCCGCAATGTGCGATTAGGCGCATTATCGGGCGTATTGGGCGAAGCGGGTACAGGCAATATACAAGGTGAAGCACAGAAAAAATTGGATGTGATTGCCAATCAAATTTTGATTGATACCTTGCGAAATAATCCAAATGTCGCAGGTTTGGCGAGCGAGGAAGAAGATGATTTTGTTGCAGCAAATGAACAGGGCGGTTATTTGGTGTTGTTTGACCCATTAGACGGTTCATCCAATATTGATGTCAATATTTCCATTGGTACGATTTTTTCGGTGTTGGTAAAACCTTCAGGCAGCCTGAAAACAGAAAGTTTTTTGCAAAAAGGGCGCGACCAAGTGGCTGCAGGTTATGTGTTATACGGCGTACAAACTTTGCTGGTGCTGACGTTTAAACATGGCGTGTCAGTATTTACTTTGAACGAAAGTGGCGAATTTGTACAAACGCATACCGCGCCACAAATCCCTGAATCTACTGAAGAATTCGCGATTAATATGTCTAACCAACGCCATTGGGAGCAGCCTGTCCAACAATATATTGCGGAATTATTAGCGGGCAAAGAAGGGATTCGCGGCAAAAATTACAATATGCGCTGGGTGGCGAGTATGGTGGCAGAAGTGCATCGTATTTTGATGCGTGGCGGTGTGTTTATGTATCCGAAAGATAACCGCGACCCCAGCAAAGCAGGTAAATTGCGTTTGATGTACGAAGCCAATCCTTTGGGTTTGGTAGTGGAGCAAGCGGGTGGTAAAATCACTAATGCGCGTGAAAATATGTTGGATATTCAACCTGTTGGTTTGCATCAGCGTGTAGCAGTGGTATTGGGTTGTGCGGAAGAAGTGGAAACGGTGTGTCAATATCATTTATGATACAAAAGGCAGCCTGAAAATATTTCAGGACTGCCTTTTTATATGATTATCAATAACTTAATCTTATAGCGGATTCAATTTAAATCTAGAAAAGATGACAGCGACCCACCTTGTACATCTGGTACATAAGGGAACTGGCGACACTGTTTTGGTTTAAATTGAATTCACTATGAAACAAATATTTACCTAGTTAAGAAACTGCAAGAATCCGACTTACAGTTTCAGGTTCTGCAAAGGTTTCAGGCTGCCTTACAATTTAGCTGCCACATCACGCAATGCAGTACGCAAACCTTCTTCAATTACAGGATGATAGAACGGCATATCCAACATTTGTGGCACGGTCATTTTTTGCTGATGCGACCATGCTAACAAATGTGCAATGTGTTCAGCGGCAGGGCCAATCGCCTCCGCACCCAAGAACACGCCTGTATTTTTGTCAGCATATACACGCATATGACCTTTATTTACCAACATCACACGGCTACGACCTTGATTTTTGAATGATACTTCACCAATCACAACATCAGACTCAAACTTGTCGCCATACTGCTCTTTTAAGTTAGCATAACGCGCACCTACGGCTGTAATTTGCGGATTGGTAAACACCACACCAATCATACTGCGACGCAAACCTTTGGTAATATTAGGATATTGCCCTGCATTCACACCTGCAATCTTGCCTTGGTCAGAAGCTTCATGCAACAAAGGCAGTTGATTAGACGCATCACCTGCAATAAAAATATGTGGAATAGAAGTTTGCATGGTATATGGGTCAGCAACTGGCACGCCACGAGCATCTTTTTCAATATTAATGTTTTCCAAGCCAATATTATCCACGTTAGGACGGCGACCTGTCGCTGCCAACATATAATCTGCCACAAAGACACCACTTTCACCATCTTGCGACCATTTGACTTCCACTTTGCCGTCCGCATTCAATGCCACTTCGGTTTTCGCATCCAAGTGCATCACCAATTCTTCGCCCAATACTTCAATAGCGGCATTGCGTACAACAGGGTCTGAAATACCACCAATCAAACCACCCAAACCAAACATTTCTACACGTACACCCAAACGTGCCAATGCTTGACCCAATTCCAAACCAATCACACCAGGCCCAAACACCGCCACACTTTCAGGCAGCGTATCCCAAGAGAATACGTCATCATTAACCAATAATTTATCGCCCAACACTTCCCATTGTGGGAAAATCACAGGACGTGAGCCTGTCGCAATTACGATACGGTCAGCTTTGATTTGTGTATGGTCGTCAATTTGAATGGTATGTTCATCAATAAATTTTGCCGCACCCATAATGCGTTTATCAGCATCCCACTCTTCCACATCACTAACTACGAAACCAACAAAACGGTCGCGTTCGGATTTCACGCGGTTCATCACTTCCACGCCATTCACTTGAATAGACGATTTGTCCAAATGTACGCCAAATGGGTCGGTATGCAAAGCATGATGACGCGCTTCTGCTGCGGCAATCAATAATTTTGATGGCATACAACCAACACGCGCACACGTTGTGCCAAAAACATGGCTTTCAATTAAATATGCATTTTTGGTGTGCAACAACGCATTGCGATAAGCACCCATACCTGCTGTGCCACCACCAATAACAACCACATCTGCATTAATTTGTTTCATGATTTTTCCTTTCAATATGTTTATCAAGTGATGCTATTATTAAGCAGAATAAAAGATTTGTGTATTAAATAATTAAATGTGTGATATTGCGTTTCAGGCTGCCTTCATATAATCGTTTAAAATAAATTTTTTAAACGATTATATGAAGGCAGCCTGAAAATACCAAAAATGGCTTGTTCAGGTAGCTTAACTGTTTATTCAATTAAGCTGCCTGAACAAGCCGAAACCGTTCAGGGGTAATTACGCCAGAAAAGGAGGAGAAAACTGTCGTAATTACCACAGATGCGCCAGAAAAGGAGGAGAAAACTGTCGCACCTGTTAGGAGACAAGTGAGCTAATTATAGCAAATTCAATTATTTTGCCAAGTATGCTTCCAACTCTTCGCTACCACCAATGTATTTACCACCGATAAATACTTGTGGCGCAGTTGCTTTACCTGTAATCGCACGAACAGAAGTGATAGAAGCATCACGACCCAATACGATTTCTTCAAATGAGAAGCCTTTTTCTTTCAACAAAGTTTTTGCTTTCGCACAGAATTGGCAACCAGGTTTAGTGATGATAGATACAGACTCATGTGGCACCCAAGTTGGGTCAATGTGTTTCAACATAGTATCTGCATCAGACACTTCAAATGGGTCGCCATCTTTTACTGGCTCAATGAACATTTTTTCAATTTTGCCATCGTTCACAATCATAGAATAGCGCCAAGAGCGGTCGCCGAAACCCAAAGCTTCTTTGTTTACCAACATGCCCATGCCTTTGGTAAATTCGCCATTACCATCTGGTACAACGATGATGTTTTCTGCTTCTTGGTCAGCCAACCAAGCATTCATTACGAACGTGTCATTTACAGAAATACAAATGATGCTCTCTACACCGCGTTTTTTAAATTCAGCGGCCAATTCATTGTAACGTGGCAAGTGAGTTGAAGAACAAGTTGGGGTAAATGCACCTGGCAATGAGAATACAGCAACTTTTTTACCTTTGAACAAATCATCAGTAGAAACATCAACCCAAGCATCGTCTTGACGAGTGTGGAATACAACTGAAGGTACGTTTTGACCTTCCAATTCAGCAGCAGTTTTGATTGTAACTGACATTATTTTCTCCAATAGAGTGTGGTTAATCAACGGAACGGATTATACGAATTTCGCTGTAAAGTCTGCAATTTATAATCACAATAGCTGAAATTATGGAAACCTATATACTTGTTTTTTAGACTCAAGTGTTTTCAGGCTGCATTATAAATAATAGTGTAAAGCAAACTCACACCGTGTTTTGTCACAATTTTTTTAACGATATTCTTTTCTTGTATAGTGAATTCACTATACATATCAACAAAAGTTCTGAAGGGAGGGGAGGAAATAGAAAAACAACAACCACCGTGTAACATTTATAGAGAATTGGCAACTCCATAGTAATTTTATTTTGAACAACTATAAAAATGAATAAGCAGCCTGAATTTGACGATATTTTGCATAAATTGGATTGGTATTTTAAGCTTGATTAGGTATCATGCACCTTATTTTATTTTTGATTGAGTATCATCCATGAAATTTTCTTATACGCTAACCACATTAATCATTGCAACTGCTTTAAGTGCTTGTGGGCAAGCGCCTGCTGCCAACAAAGGTAAACCTGAAGTAGCCAAAACAAATCAAACCAAACCAGCATCCATTAGTCAAGAAGTACCAGCAGATGTTGCCAAAACCATCATCAGCACATTGGAACGCAACTATGCCGACCAAGGTTTAAAAATTGAAAGTGTTAATGGTACACCTATAACAGGATTATATGAAATCGTGGCAAATGGCAAACAAATCGCTTATACCGATGCAAAAGGTGCCTATATGCTGGTTGGTGATTTGATTGAAACATCAGAAGGTCGCAGCTTGACCGAAGAACGCAAAGCCATTTTAAATGCAGTAGATTACAGCAAATTGCCATTCCAATATGCCACCAAAGAAGTACGCGGCAATGGCAAATTGCAAGTTGCCGTATTCTCTGACCCTGATTGTCCTTATTGCAAACGTTTAGAACACGAATTTGCTAAAATGACTGACATCACAATTTACAATTTTATGATGCCAATCCCATCGTTACACCCCGATGCAACACGCAAATCCATACAAATTATGTGTCAGCCTAATCCAACACAAGCATGGACTCAATGGATGCGTGAAAATAAAATGCCACCCAAAGTAGCCGAATGCAAACATCATGTGGCAGAAACCACCGCTTTGGGCGAAAGTCTGGGCTTTAATGGCACACCAACCATCGTATTTCCAAATGGTCAAGTGCAAAGCGGTTATGCACCCATGCCACAACTTCAACAAGTTATTGAAGCCAACCAAAAATAATCTCGGAACAATAGGCAGCCTGAAACCTTGATTGAATTATTTTAGGAGTTAGGGGCTAATGATAGCGTAGCAGTATCATGCACAAATCATCATTAGTCCCTTAAGAATAAAAAGACACATCTCCATAAACAAATATCGCAAGAAATTGTAAACAAAACTTCCCGATACAATATAAAAACGTTAGAATATTCACCTTCTGGTCGCTTGCGCGTCATCCCAGTTCCACCCTAATAATAAAGCAAAGGAAACCGAAATTATGGCTATTGAAAAAATTGCAGATTATTTGTACATATCCAATCAATTAGATGAACGTTTTGCCAAACGCGCAGCGCAATATGGCATCCAAACCGTTATTTGCAACCGCCCTGATGACGAAGAACCTAATCAACCCTCTTTTGAACAAGTGAAAACTTGGTTAAATGCCGTAGGTATTGAAAATGTGGTGTACATGCCTGTAGTAATGGATGGTATTGATGATGCCGCATTGCGAGAATTTCAAGAAACCGTTGCGAAATCCCCTGCCCCTATTTTGGCATATTGTCGCACAGGTACACGTTCAGCAATGATGTGGGCATTGAATCAAACCAAGCGTGGCGTTGAAGTCAATAGCTTGATTAAAGCAGCAGAATTAGCAAATATTGATTTGGAACCTCATCGCTATCGTTTAGAAATTGCTTATAAAAAACGTGGATAATCTATTTTCAGGCTGCCTTTTGAATAAAGGCAGCCTGAAATATAAAATAAAGATGGATTTAATTAAAAATCCATCTTTCGTACTATTTGGTTAAACCTCTTTGTGGTTTTAGAATTAAGCAGCTTGAATATTGGCTGCTTGCTTACCTTTAGGGCCAGTTGTTACATCAAAAGAAACTTTTTGACCTTCTTTCAATGTTTTGAAACCTTCCATATTAATCGCAGAGAAGTGTGCGAACAAATCTTCACCACCTTCATCAGGAGTAATAAAACCAAAACCTTTAGCATCGTTAAACCATTTAACAGTACCAGTTGCCATATAATGCACTTTCTTACAAAAAAATTAAAAAACATAGCAAAAAATCGAGCATTAATAGATTGGTTGGTGTTACTGCAAACAATTTTATTGCGCGTTTTCCGCTGCTGAGCATTCTCACTTATCCGCCTATTTTCGTCAAGAAGTATTTGGGGAAAGTCCAATTTTTCATTAAAATACGCAAAAATACAACAGAAAGAATGTTATGTCTTCCACTTCCACCCATAAACAAATCAACAAACAAAAAATAGCACCACCCAAAAAATATGGCGTTTTTTTGCTGAATGACCACTATACGCCTATGGATTTTGTGGTCAATATTTTACAAGAAATTTTCAGGCTGCCTGAAGAACAAGCAACAGCAATCATGTTGGAAGTGCATCATCATGGCAAAGGCTTATGTGGCACATACACCCGCGACATGGCGGAAACCAAACAACAACAAGTATTAATGCTAGCAAATGAGGCTGGACATCCACTTATGTGTACGATAGAGGAGCTATCGCTATGATTTCACACGAATTAGAACGAATTTTCCAAAATATGTATGAAGATGCGCATGCTGCCCGACATGAATTAGTGGGTTTGGAACATTTATTATTATCATTGGTGCAAGATTCCCCGCAAGTCAATGCCGCTTTACAACATTGCGGTGTAGATACAGCTTTGCTGGTAATACAATTACATGAAAATATTGATGAAAACACACCAACTTATCGCCGTAATGAAAAACAACACGACCCACAACCCTCTTTGGGCGTACAGCGTGTCGTGCAACGTGCCATGATTCATGTGCAACAATCTTCACAAGACCAAGTTTTGCCAGAAGATGTGTTAATTGCCATTTTGGACGAAGAGAACTGCCCTGCTTCCTATTTATTACAATTACATGGCGTAACCCGTTTGGATTTATTGCGTTATTTTTCGCACGGTTCAGGCAGCCTGAAACATATTCCCAAAGAAGAAGAAGATGAAGACAACACGCTCGCCGATAAACCATTGGAAGCCTATACCATCAATTTGAACCACGAAGTACAAGCTGGGCGCATTGACCCTTTGATTGGGCGCACAATGGAAATGGAACGCTTGTTGCAAGTCTTGTGCCGCCGCCGCAAAAACAATCCACTTTTGGTGGGCGAGGCTGGCGTGGGCAAAACCGCATTGGCAGAAGGTTTAGCTTATTTAATTGAACAAAAACAAGTGCCTGATGTATTGGCAAATGCCACCGTATTTGCTTTGGACATGGGGGCATTGTTGGCGGGGGCGAAATATCGTGGCGATTTTGAAGCGCGTTTAAAAGCGGTGCTGAAAGAATTAGCAAAAGTGGACAACGCGGTTTTGTTTATTGACGAAATTCACACCGTGATTGGCGCAGGCAGCACGCAAGGCAGCACGATGGACGCGAGCAATTTGCTCAAACCCGCTTTGGCAAAAGGGCAATTACGTTGCATTGGTGCGACCACTTACGAAGAATTTCGCACGGTGTTCAGCAAAGACCATGCTTTGAGTCGCCGTTTCCAAAAAATTGATATTGTTGAGCCGAGTGTGGCGGAAACGGTGCAAATTTTGCAAGGTTTGCGCCCAATGTTTGAGCAACATCATGCAGTGCAGTATTTGGACGAAGCGTTTCAGGCTGCCGCCGAATTGTCCGCCAAATACATTAACGAGCGTTTTTTGCCCGATAAAGCCATTGATATTATTGACGAAGCGGGCGCGGCGCAACGAATCAGGCAGCCTGAACACCGCGCCACGCAAATTGATAAAACAATTATTGAACAAGTCGTCGCGAAAATTGCGCGCATTCCCGAAACCACCGTGTCGCACGATGACAAACAAATTTTGAAAACGCTGGCGGCAGATTTGAAAGCGCAAGTTTTTGGGCAGGACAATGCGATTGAAGCCCTTGTTTCGGCGGTAAAAATGTCCCGCGCAGGTTTGGGGCTGCCTGAAAAACCGATTGGCAGTTTTCTTTTTAGCGGGCCAACGGGCGTGGGCAAAACGGAAGTGGCGAAACAATTGGCGCATTGTTTGGGCGTACCATTGCAACGCTTTGATATGTCTGAATATATGGAAGCGCATGCAGTGTCGCGTTTGATTGGTGCGCCCCCTGGTTATGTGGGTTATGAACAGGGTGGATTATTGACCGAATGCGTGAATAAACAACCACATATGGTCTTATTATTAGACGAAATTGAGAAAGCCCACCGCGATATTTACAATGTCTTGCTGCAAGTGATGGACGCAGGCAGACTGACCGACAACACAGGGCGCAGCGCGGATTTTCGCAATGTGATTATCATCATGACCACCAATGCGGGCGCGGAAGCCTTGAGCCGCCCTACTTTTGGTTTTACCAGCAAACGCGAGCACGGCGATGAAATGGTAGACATTAAAAAACAATTCACGCCCGAATTTCGCAACCGTTTGGACGCGATTATCTCCTTTGCGCCGCTTTCACCCGAGATGATTGTGAAGGTGGTGGACAAATTTTTGGTGGCTTTGGCAGACTCGTTGGCTGCGAAAAATGTGGTGGCGGTGTTTGGCGAATCCATGCGTAAGCATTTGGCTGAAAAAGGTTTTGACCCACAAATGGGCGCGCGCCCAATGAACCGTTTGATTCAGCAACAAATTCGCAAGGCGTTGGCAGATGAATTGCTGTTTGGGCGTTTGGTGGACGGCGGCAAAGTGTGGGTGGATTGGGACGCGGATAAGCAGGAAACAAAATTATCGTTTACAAAACCGCGTGTTAGCCGCAAAAAAATTGCAGAGGCAGCCTGAAAACCACTTCTAGCAAATTAAAATCGCACAAAAAGGCAGCCTGAAATGTTTCAGGCTGCCTTATATATTTCGCGCTTAATTTTCAGGCAGCCACACAGGTTCGGGGTGTAAATCTATCGCAAATTTTTGTTTGACTTGTAAACAAATATAATCCGAAAGCGCACGCACATCATCTGCAGTAGCATTATTTTTATTTATTAAAACAAGTGCTTGTTTATCATGCACCGCCGCACCGCCAATTTGATAATTTTTCAGGCTGCATTGGTCAATCAACCAAGCGGCGGCAAGTTTCACGTTGCCATTATCTTGCGGATAACGTGGCATATTTGGATAGGCAGCCTGAATATTATCTGCCAATTTTGCGGATACAATTGGATTTTTGTAGAAACTACCCACATTGCCCAGTATCGCAGGGTCTGGCAATTTGCTGCGGCGAATTTGACACACCGCGTCCGAAATATCTTGTGCGGTCGGTGTTCGCTCGCCACAATTTTGTGCCAATACTTGCGCCAAATCGCCATATTGTACTTGTGGCACGCATTCGGTAGAAAGTGCGAAGGTAACCGCTGTAATCACGAAACGTTTTTTGCCTTCGTGTTTAAAAAAACTATCGCGGTAGGCAAACTGGCAATCTGCATTAGATAAAGTAATAAACGCTTGTTTTTCAATATCAAAACATTGTACGCTATGAATGCGGTCTTTGACTTCCACACCATACGCGCCAATATTTTGTACAGGCGATGCGCCCACTGTACCCGGAATCAAACTTAAATTTTCCAAGCCCGACAAGCCCATTTTGAGTGTGGTTTGGACAAAATCATGCCATATTTCCCCTGCCTGGGCTTCCACCAAAACCATGCAGCCTGAACGCGAAATTTCACGAATGCCGCGCGTTGCCATGCGTACCACCAGCGCAGGAAAATCTTGCATAAACAATACATTGCTGCCACCACCCAACCAGCAAACGGTATGCATATCAAATTCAGGCTGCTGGCATAATTGCGGCAAATCTTGGTTACACGTCAATTCGGTGTAATACGCGGCGCGTGCGGGTAAGCCAAATGTGGTGTATGGCGTAATATCATGATTCTTTTGTATGCTAAACATGGTTTCAGGCTGCCTTTATAAACCAAATAAGGCAATATCGCCTTTGCCTTGACGCACCAATTCTATGCCATCGGTCATATCAATAACGGTGGTCGGTTCTGTACCACACCAGCCGCCATCAATAATGACATCTACGGCGTGTTCTAAACGGTCGCGGATTTCGTATGAGTCGGTCAATGGTTCTTCATCTTCGGGCAACATCATGGTGCAAGACAACAGCGGTTCGCCCAATTCTGCCAATAAAGCGCGTGCGATAATATTGTCGGGAACGCGTAAGCCGATGGTTTTGCGTTTGGGGTGCAAAGTACGGTTGGGTACTTCTTTGGTTGCTTGCAAAATAAAAGTGTAGCTCCCCGGTGTGGCAGCTTTGAGTTGGCGAAATTGGCTATTATCCACTTTGGCATAAGTGCCCAAATCGCGTAAGTCGGCGCACACCAAGGTCAAATGATGTTTTAAATCTATTTGTCGGATAGACAAAATGCGTTCCATCGCGGCTTTATCGCCCATCACGCAACCAAGCGCATAACAAGAATCGGTGGGATACACAATTACACCGCCATTTTTGACGATTTCTACCGCTTGTTTAATCAGCCGTTCTTGTGGATTTTCTGGATGAATCGCAAGAAATTGTGCCATATACAGTCCTTATATCATCAATAGATAAGGCAGCCTGAAAGTTTTTTCATCCTTTCAGGCTGCCTTTTTATGTTTATTTAGTGCTTGTTTTTAAATAATGTTCCAAAATCGCCAATGAATATTGTACGGCTTGCTGACGAATTTCTTCACGATTGCCTGAAAACTGAAATTGCTTCGCCCAAATGCGCTGTTTGGTCGCAAAACCAAACCACACCATGCCAACAGGTTTGTCTGCCGTACCACCATCGGGTCCTGCAACACCCGAAATACTTAATGCGTAATCGCTTTTGGTGTTGATGAGTGCGCCCAAAGCCATTTCGCGCACCACTTCTTCGCTTACTGCACCATAATGGCGTAAAGTTTCAAAGTTTACATTGAGCATTTGCTGTTTGGCTTTATTAGAATAAGTAATGAAACTTCGGTCAAAAAAAGCGGAACTACCTGGAATACTGGTTAATGCAGCAGATAATAATCCGCCTGTACAAGATTCGGCGCAGGTAACAAATTGTTTGCGAGCCGTGAGCTCGGCAGCAATATATTCTATGCGAGTCATGTGTTTTCTCTTCTTTTAATTGTCAATTTTTTTAGGTAGCCTGAAAAACAAATTACTTATTAATCGCATCAAAACTACACATAATAATTTTAAAATCAATGTGTTGTTCAACAGGCTTACCACGCATACTTTCTTGATTGGCTTGCACAAAACGCACATGTGTGAAATATTTATTAGCAGATACTTCGGGCAACACATTGGCTTCAAATGGCACTTCAATCGTCATCAAATGCGTATTGTGCGGCAAAGTATTGTGTTCATACGTTCCATTCTTGGCACAACATTCAATAAATGTTTGATTTTCACGCAAAATTTCCAAAAGAACATTGGTCGCGCGATAAGTCGGCATCATGATTTGACTCCATCGTTGCAAATCGCTGCGGCGTTGTTCAGCAGTTTTTTTCTGCCAAAAATAATAGCTAGGCAATTCCACAGGTGTTGTGCCACCTGCCACCACTATGCGCTGCTTCAATGCCATCAACCATTCATTTTCGCGGATATGCTGACCAAACTTTTGTTGCACATCTTGCAAATCTTGCGCTGCTTGATTTAATCGCTCCAACAGCTCATGATGATTTTGATTGCGCCCAGCTTGGCGTTGGCGTTCCAATTCTTGCAAAATATCCAACTTCAATTCTGCACGCGAAGAACATTCCATAATTTCAAACAGCGAACTCAATGCAACGTGATGCGACCATTTATCATCGCTGGCAGTAGTATGGTTGAAGCGATTGAACAGATGTTCGATGCGTATCAAACTGCGGACGCGCTCGGAAAGGGGGTGGTCAAAACGTAACATAGGCTTCTTTCTCTATTTTTCAGGCTGCCTGAATGTATCTAAATAATACAAATGTTTTTCCAAAACAGCATTTTGCAAATCTTTCAGGCTGCCTTCATTGTAGATAATGTCATCGGCAATCGCAGCGCGTTGTGCATCGCTGGCTTGTGTTGCCATAATCGCACGCACCATTTGTTCACTTAATTGACTGCGTTGCATCACACGATACAACCTGAAAATTTCGTTACATTCTACCACTAAAATCCGCGAAACAATGCGTTGAAAATGGAGATTTTCAATTAAAGTGGGAATTTCTATCACACCATAGGCAGCCTGAAAAGTATCTTTTTGTCGCTGTATTTCTTCTAAAATCAAAGGATGCAAAATAGCTTCTAAACGTTGGCGCGCTGTTTTATCTTGGAAAACCAAATCACGCATATAAGCTCGATTCAGGCTGCCTGAAACGCTGATGGCATCATTGCCAAATGTATCAGCAATTTGCTGTAAAGCGATGCTACCCACTGTTTCCGTTAATTGACGTGAAATCGCATCTGCATCTATAACAGGTACACCCAAAGCAGAAAAACAGGCAGCGGCTTGACTTTTGCCGCTGCCGATTCCGCCCGTCAATCCAATCCAAGCGGTCATGGTTTAAAATCCTGATTTAGTCAGCCACCAGTTAATTGCTTTTCCTGCTGAACTATGGAACAAAAATACGACCCAACCTGCCACAGCCAAACAGGGACCAAAAGCCATAGCTTGGTCGCGTGTATATCGTTTGAGCACAAAAGCGATGATACCAACAATGGACGAAGCCAAAATAACCATCGGCAAAATTTCTGTCCCCAACCATGCACCGATGGCTGCCAGAATTTTGAAATCGCCATAGCCCATACCTTCTTTACCTGTAAACAATTTGAATAAATGATATATTGTCCACAAGCTCATGTAACCTGCGATTGCACCCATTACTGATTGTTGCAAGGTAATAAAATCTGTATACCAGTTAAATACGATACCAAACCAAACCAATGGTAAAGTCAGCGTATCCGGTAGGATTTGTTTATCTGCATCAATAAAAGTTAATGCAACTACAAATGCAGTAAACAGACATGCACCAACGGTAATACTAGTTAGACCATATTGCCATGCCATTAAACCAAATAATACACCTGTTAGTGTTTCTACCAATGGATAGCGAATGCTAATCGGAGTTTTACAGGTATGGCATTTGCCACGCAATATCAACCAACTGATAATGGGGACATTTTGCCAAGGTTTGACTGGCGAACCACAACTGCTACAACGAGAAGGTGGGGTAATTAAGTTAAACTTACCAGTCTAGTCGGCAGTTAAGCGAATGTGTTCACGAACGGTTTGTGCTGCATTTTCAGGCAGCGTATTCAGAAATTTATCGTCTAATTTTAACTGTTCACGTGCTGCAATATCCCATTCACGTTCCAGCATAATGGGTACACGATAAATAACCACATTCAAAAAACTGCCGATGAGTAAACCCAAAATAACGGCTAAAATAATTGCTATATCCAATTTTTTTCCTTAACCGATGGCATCGCCCATGCTGAACAGTGGCAAGTACATCGCCACCAGAATAACACCGACAATACTACCCAAAACTACCATAATAATTGGTTCCATCAAAGAAGATAGAGTAGCAACAGCAGTATCCACTTCTTCTTCATAAAATTCTGCTACTTTGTTCAACATATCATCCAAAGCACCCGATTCTTCACCAATAGATGCCATTTGCACCACCATATTTGGGAATACATTGGCACCTTGCATCCCCGAAGTCAAAGAAATACCTTGGTTCACTTTGCTGCGAATTTCATGTGTGGCTTCCTCGTAAATAATATTACCGCAGGCACCTGCCACTGAATCCAATACTTCAACTAATGGTACACCTGCTGTAAACAAGGTTGCAGTTGTACGCGACCAGCGTGCAATGGTAGCTTTCATCACAATCTCACCAAAAATAGGCATTTTTAATAACCAACTGTCTACCCGTTTTTGGAAAGCAAAAGAATGTTTATGAAATTGAATTAAGCCCCAAGTACCCAAAATTAATCCAGGGATAATAATCCAACCTTTTTCCACAAAAAAATCAGAAGCATTCATCATCCATTGTGTTAAACCTGGTAATTCAGCTCCCAAGCCTTCGTAAATTTTCTTAAACGATGGCAATACAAACATCATCATTACCAAAATCAAAGCAACTGCAACCACCATTACTGCAATGGGATATGTTAAAGCACCTTTCACTTTTTTCTTAATGGCTTGCGTTTTTTCTTTATAGGTTGCTAATTTATCCAGCAAACCTTCCAATACACCACCAGCTTCGCCTGCTGCAACCAAATTGCAATAAAATTTATCAAAATACGCAGGATGTTCAGCAAAGGAATCACCCAAAGATTCACCTTGCTCAACTCGGTTACGAATATCCATCAACAAATTTGTCATATTCGCATTTGGATTACCTTTTGCCACAATATCAAATGCTTGCATCATGGGCAAACCCGCTTTCATCATAGTAGAAAGTTGGCGAGTAAAGATGGTAATATCAGCTTGTGTGATTTTCTTCGCACGCGCCTTTTTCATTTTGGTTAATTGCATCACTTTAATGGAGCGACGCGCTAACTTCTGACGTGCCTCATCTTCGTTTTTTGCAACCACCTCACCGCGAACAATATTTTCAGTCTGTAAGTTCTTACCTTCAAATTGATAGCGGTTACCTTTTTCTTTCTTTTCAGGTTTTGCTGATTTTGCTGCAGTTTTTTTCACTGGCTTTTTCGCGGCGGATTTTGCCGATTTTCTTGCTTCTGCCATTTTTTTTCCTTTATATAATGAATATTATTCGTTTGTGGTTGCAATAACTTCTTCCAAAGAAGTAATACCTTGCATAACTTTCAGTAAACCTGAACGACGCAAATCTACCAAACCATCTTCATATGCGATATTAGCAATATCCACCTCCGTACCACCACTCATGATGACAGCTTTCATTTTTTCAGACATTTTCATTACTTCATACAAACCTGCACGACCTTTATAGCCTTTACCTTTACAAGCATCACAACCCACAGGACGATACATTGTCCAATCTTGCGCTAAATCCTCCTCAGTAAAGCCTACTTCTAATAAAGCCTTTTGAGGTGGACGCTCCATTGGTGCTTTGCAAGCAGAACACAAACGACGTGCCAAACGTTGTGCCATAATCAAGTTCACCGCCGAAGCAATATTAAATGGGGCAACGCCCATATTCAACATACGCGACAAAGTAGCTGGTGCATTATTGGTGTGTAAGGTTGAGAACACCATATGACCTGTTTGCGCTGCTTTAATCGCAATATCCGCCGTACCTAAGTCGCGAATCTCACCAATCATAATCACATCAGGGTCTTGACGCAGGAATGCTTTTAAGGCTGCCTCAAAAGTTAAACCTTGTTTATCGTTTACGTTTACTTGGTTAATCCCTGGTAAGTTAATCTCCGCAGGGTCTTCTGCAGTAGAAATATTGATGTCATCGGTATTCAGAATGTTCAAACAAGTATAGAGAGAAACCGTTTTACCCGAACCCGTTGGACCTGTTACCAACACCATGCCGTATGGACGATGAATCGCTTCCATAATTAATTCTTTTTGGAAAGGTTCAAAACCCAACTGGTCAATATTCAGGCTGGCTGCATCTGAGTTCAAAATACGCATCACGACTTTTTCACCAAACAAACACGGCATGGTGTTCACACGAAAGTCAATCGCTTTGGTATTTTTAGAAAATTGCAACTGAATACGTCCGTCCTGCGGTACACGTTTTTCAGAAATATCCAATTTTGCCATTACTTTAATACGCGATGCCAACTGGCTACGCAATTGTAAGGGTGGTTGCACCACTTCACGCAATACACCATCGGTACGGAAACGTACACGCGCCATAAATTCGTAGAACTCAAAGTGAATATCAGATGCACCAGAAGTAACCGCGTCATGCAAGATTTTTTGAATAAACCGTGCGACAGGACCATCTTCTTCTTCCTGCCCATCCACAATCATAGTCTGTTTGGCTTCTTCTTTATTCACCTCCATGCCCATTTCTTTGAGCAAAGCAGAGTTACTTTGACCAAACCATTCCAACACAGTAGTTAATTGGTCATCACGCGCGATGACCAAATCCACTTGCAAACCGCTGGCAAATACCGCTTTTTGTACATTTTGAATTTGTGTAGGATCTGAAACAGCGAAGAACACTTTTCGACCACGTTTTAACACAGGAATCGCACGCAATTCTTGCATTTGTGCTTCATCAATCAAATCTTGCACAATCGCACTGCGTGGAAAATAGTTTAAATCCAACATCGGATAGTTGAATAAAGACGAACACAATTCTGCCAATGCTTCAGGCGAAATAATTTTATCGCCAAACACCAAAGGTAAAACAGGTTTGTTTTCTTTGATAGCCGTTTGATATTTTTCAATTTTATCTTGTGGGACTAATTTTTGTTGCACCAAGACCCGCAATAAACCTACGCTCATAAATACTTCCTGTTGCTGTATTTTGTCTGATTAGTGAGGCAGCCTGAAAACTGCATCTCCATGAAATTTTGCCAAATGAACGCAATTATATCAAGATAATGCAGACTCTGTTAGCCTATCATAGAAAATGTAAACGGTTTCTAACAAAGCCGTTTCATCTGTGCCACACAATTTTACGATTAGCGACGTTTGCGTTGGCGAGAAGCTGTTCCCTTTTGACGGGCGCGGCTTCAATATCCACCACTTTTATGTCAAAAATCAAAACCGAATTAGGCAAGATTTTCGTATTTGGTGATGCTTCGCCATATGCCAAATCGGCAGGAATAAATAGCGTGTATTCGCCACCTTTTTGCATTAATTGTAAACCTTCAAACCAGCCACGAATGACTATACCGTCTTGCAGAGTGAAACTAAATGGCTCACTATATTCTGCTGTGCTATCAAACACCGTGCCATCAATCAGTTTACCTGTATATTCCACGCTAACTGTATCGCCCAATTTTACTCGCTCACCCGAACCTGCTTTGTTTACACGATATTGCAAACCCGAGGCCGTTGTTTGTACACCTGCTTGCGTTTTGTTTTGCGCCAAAAATTGTTTACCTTTTTCCATCTGTTTATCTGAATACAAGGATATTTTATGCGTAACCGCTTCTGACAATCTCATTTGCTTATCTTCACTTAATCGTGCTGATTTATTGTCTAACGAATCTTGTAAACCCAGTAGCACTTGCTGCTTATCCAATTCCACAGCCATAGGCATTTTGAACAAATGCCATTGTTCCCCCATAGCATACCCAAGCATATAACTCACATCCTTCTGCTCCTGCGCCGATAATTTCACATCATCGTCCGCATAAGCAAGGCAGCCTGAAACCGCTAAAATCATCGCTAAAATGGTCTTTTTCATGATACATAACCTTTTGCAAAATATTTGACTAAATACGCGCCCAACATCACCGCGCCCATGCCACCGCCAAGGTGTAAACCCAAAATCGCCGCCACGCTGCGCCATTTTTCCTGTCCTATGGCACTGACTAATTCTACCGCAAATGTGGAAAATGTCGTTAAACTGCCTAAAAATCCTGTAATTAACAGCCATTTCCAAAATTCAGGCAGCCTGAAAGCCAATGCTGCACCAATCAAAAAACAGCCCAATAAATTAGCCAATAATGTACCCAGCGGCAGCAGATTCAGGCTACCATTAAACCATGTGGCAAATTGCCAACGCAATAATGCGCCAGCGATTGCGCCCAGCATAATTGCCAAAACAGGAACTTGATTCATGATAAGGCAGCCTGAAAACTTTTTTCAAAATCTTCCAACATCGCCATTTCAAATGCTGAAAATCCCGCTCGTTCTCGCGCTTCCAAATTCACATAGCCGCGAAAAATAAACATATCGTATTGACGCAATAATTGGCGGAACAATGCCATCGGCTCTAAACCACGTTGCTCGCACAAATAACCATACCAACGATTGCCGATACGCACATGCCCCACTTCATCACGATAAATCACGTCCAATGCTTCACAGGTTTTCACATCGCCACGTTGCGCCACTTTTTCCCGAATCGCAGGCGTAACGTCCAAGCCACGCGCTTCCAACACACGCGGTACCAGTGCCATACGCAAAAGCGGGTCAAATGCGGTTTTGTACGCCATGTCCCACAAATGTCCATGCGCGGTAAAATCGCCGTATTCATAGCCATATTCGTGCAAACGCGCGCGCATCAATCCAAAATGTTCGCATTCTTCTTTCGCCACTTGCAGCCAATCCGCCGTAAATTGTTCGGGCAAATAACGAAAACGAAACGCGGCATCTAATGCCAAGTTAATCGCATTAAATTCAATGTGGGTAATCGCGTGCAACATCGCCGCATAACCTTCGGGCGTGGACGGTTTGCGTTGTTCCACTTTATACGGCGGCACCAGTTCAGGTTTGGCAGGTCGCCCTGCAATCCATACATCTTCACACGCAGCAGATTTATCCATTTTCAGGCTGCCTGAATGGTATTTTTCGTATAATTCAAAAGTTAAACGGCATTTTTCGCTTGGGTCGGTTTCGCATAAAGCGGCGTGGATTAATGTGTAGAAATTTTCCATAATCATAAAATCGAGTTAAAGTTTTTTGAGAAAATTGTTTAATATGAAAGATTTATTTAAATTTTGCATCTTTACATTTTGTTGATGGGGTTTTCAGGCAGCCTGAAAATGTTAAGATGCGGTTTCTTGTTACATTGTAACTCAATCACTTAAAGGATACGAAATGAAAACATGGAAAACGATTTTGGCGGCTGGCATGATGAGCGTATTGGCGGCAACGGCAAACGCAGGCGGCATTGATGCTTTGCGTCAATTCAACAACGATGCGGACGGTATCAGCGGCACATTCACGCAAACCGTTCAATCCCGAAAAAAAACGCAAACCAGCTCGGGCAGTTTCCAAATTCTGCGCCCTGGTTTGTTCAAATGGGAATACAGCAAACCGTATCAACAAAAAATTATTGGCGATGGCAAACATATTTGGTTGTATGATGTTGATTTGAAACAAATCACCCAATCTAACCAAGACCAAACCATTGGCGACAGTCCTGCGGCAATTTTGTCTAACAAAACGGCTTTGGATGCGAGCTATTCGCTGAAAGAAGATGGCAAAAAAGACGGCGTGGATTATGTGTTGGCAACTCCGAAAAAAGCGAATGCGGGTTATCAATTTATCCGCATTGGTTTCAAGGGCAACACCTTGGCAGCTATGGAATTGAAAGACAGTTTTGGTAATCAAACCACGATACGCTTTAATAATGTGAATACCAAACCGAATTTGTCGCGTAGTGCGTTTACCTTTACGCCACCCAAAGATGTAGATATATTGAAAAATTGATAGAATAAGGCAGCCTGAAACCTTTGCAAAATCCCCATCTTTGGCACATTTCTTCGCGATGCGTTTCTCAAACACTTGCCTATCTAGATGATATGTCTGCGCGTTTTGCGATACTATCGCTTTGAACTGTGCTCAAATCTGGGGTTTTGCAAAGGTTTCAGCCTGAAAATGTTTCAGGCTGCCTTTTTTTGTTATCAGAATAATATTTTATGATAAATCAACAATTTTATATCGGCATTATGTCTGGCACCAGCATGGACGGTGCGGACGCGGTTTTAATCGCCATGAATGGTACGCAATGGCAAGGTGCGCTTGCCCACGCTTTTGTGCCCTATTCAGGCAGCCTGAAAACACGTTTGTTGGATTTGCAAAATCATGGCGACAAGGAATTGCATCGCAGTCAAATGCTGGCGATTGAATTGTCGGAAATTTATGCCCAAGTGGTGCAGCAATTATTGCGTGAACAACAAATGCAGCCTGAAAACATTACTGCGATTGGTTGTCATGGACAAACCGTTCGCCACGCGCCCGAATGCGGATACAGTATTCAACTGGCGAATTTGTCCGTGCTGGCGGAACGCACGGGCATTTTTACCATTGGCGATTTTCGTAGTCGTGATTTGGCTGCGGGTGGACAAGGTGCGCCGCTTGTGCCAGCGTTTCATCAAGCCTTGTTTGCTGCGCCCGATGAAACGCGTGTGGTGTTGAATATTGGTGGCATTGCCAATATCAGCATTTTGCCGCCCGATGGCGAACCATTTGGTTTTGATACGGGCGCAGGCAATATGTTGATGGACGCATGGACGCAGCATATTTGGCAACAAGCGTATGATAAAAATGGCGAAAAAGCGGCGCAAGGTCGCGTATTGCCTGAATTATTGGCACAATTAAAAGCGCACGAATATTTTAGGCTGCCCTACCCTAAATCCACAGGGCGCGAATTGTTTTCGCTGACATGGTTGCAAACGCATTTGCATAGCGATGAAAATCCGCATGATGTATTGCGGACATTGGCGCAATTTACGGCGGAAACCATTGCCGATGCGATTGTTCAGGCTGCCCCCAATACACAAAATATTTATGTTTGTGGTGGTGGTATGAGTAATAATACTTTAATCGGCAGCCTGAAAACTTTATTGGCGGTGGAAAATATGGCTTTGCATAGTACCGATGTGTTGCAACTGAATCCGCAATGGGTGGAAGCGGCAGCATTTGCGTGGCTGGCGGCGTGTTGGGTGAATCGCGTGCCGAGTAATCCGCACAAAGCAACGGGCGCAGCACGACCGTTGATATTGGGTGCGGGTTATTATGCCTAAAAAGATAGCCTCACAGTACACGACAACTTTTTGAAATAACCATGAATCTGTCCCCTCCCCCGCCCTAAACGGGGGAGGGTTAGGGTGGGGAAAACAGATTTCAGATAATATTAAAGATTTATGTCGTGTACTGTAAGGTGTAGAAATAAACCGAGTTGTTTACACAACAGGTTGAGAAAAATAAGCTTGTAACACTTCAAATGGCGTATCGCCATTTAAGGAACTGTGCGGCTTTACAGTATTATAAAAATTCACAAAACGACATAATTCCTTTTGCCGATGCAATGGATCAGTAAACTCTGTTTTCTCATACCACATCTGCATAATCGTTCGTATTACGCGTTCCGCTTTGCCATTGGTTTGTGGACGTGCTGGGCGAGTGAATTTTTGATTGATATTGTTTTCAAAACACGCCACACCAAACGCATGATTTGCCGCACCTTTGTATTCACTACCATTATCTGAATAAATGCAGTCAATTTGGTATGGGCAAGGCTCTATGACTTGTTCAGTTAGAAATTTAGCCGCACTTGTAGCAGTTTTATCAGGCAAAATGGCAGCATACAACTCACGAGAAAAATCATCAATAGCAACAAACAGATACTCACGTTTATCCGTTGCTTTTTGTCCTTTAAGTAAAGGTAAGCGTTTGGTATCTACATGTACCATTTCGCCAGGATAAGATTTATTGTATCGTTGTGCTTGCTTTTTGAGTTTCTCTTGAATTTCTCGTTCTACTTTGGCTAATCGTTTCATACCGTATTTTGCTTGTTTGAAACGATTGTTGGTGCTGTTTTGCGGTTTAAGTAGGCGAAGACGAGCGGCTTTCAGTACACGATAAATGGTTTGGCGACTAACCATAAAACGGCGAGCCAGTGAAGTAACGCTTTCTTTGTTTTGCGTATAAGCTAGCCAAATGGCTTGACGATGGTGTGGGGTAAGGCGAGTGTTCTTATGGATATTCATGGCAGTATTGTCTTTCAATACTGTAAACAACGCTAGTAATTTCTACATGTAAGGCAGCCTGAAAAATCATCGCAAACCATGTTTTCAGGCTGCCTTTTTGTTTGCCCAACACGGTTTCGGGTATAATGCTGATTTATTTGCATTATGAGAGCATCATCATGAAAAAACCACAACGCAACGGCTACGCACGCATTGACCGCGTGAAAGAACAAGTGATGCGTGAGCTTGCCGAATTGGTACGCACAGGTTTGAAAGACCCACGCGCAGGTTTCATCACCATCAACGATGTAGAAGTGACTCGCGATTATTCACACGCTACCGTTTATTACACCGTTTTGAGTGGCGACCGCGATGCCAGCGCAGAAGCATTGGAACACGCCAAAGGTTTTCTACGCAGCGAATTGAGCAAACGCATCACGGTATTTCGCACGCCCGAATTGCATTTTGAATACGATGAATCGCTGGAACGCGGCGTGAATTTGTCGAATTTGATTGATATGGTGGCAGCGGAGAAACCTGTGCAAGATTGAAATTCATACAGAATAAAAGGCAGCCTGAAAAATTTTCAGGCTGCCTTTGCTAATTTAACGCAATAAATCAGCTATGGCGATGCGCGTTTTTAAACCCCAGTAAGTCGCTAATCCTGTGGTGCCATGAACCACTTTTCCATTTTTAATCAACAAAATACTGGGTACCACTTTTACGCCCCATTGTTGTGACAATGCGCCATGCTCATCATTGACCGTATCAAATGTCAAACCTTGTTGCTGCAAAAAGGCATGCACATCGTCCGCTGCCCCAGAATGCAATGCCACACCCAAAACAGGCGTGCCATTTTTGTGCAAACGATGAATCACAGGCGACGTGTGTTTGCAAATGCCGCACCAACTGCCCCAAAAATACAGCAACAATGTTTTTTGTGAACTGGCAGATGCCAGCGTAGTGGGTTCAGCGTGATGAATGGATTGAAACGATACTTGCGTTGCATTGATTGGCACAGTCGGGCTGCGCCAATAATCCACCGCCACGCTCACCACCGCCAATACCAGCAGGGTTTGCGCTACTTGTTTTGCCCATTTAATCAGTTTTTGTTTCATATTATTTTGGGTGCTTCCAACAACTCAATACTCTCTTCACGCCATTTCGCATTAAATAATTTTTTGATTTGTTTCACATTTTCATCTTTATCCAAAATCTGACGAGCTTGTTCGCGTTGCTCTGCCAGCATTCTGGCGCGATACATCAACGGCGTTTCCCAACCTTGTCCGTCCACAAAATCCACCGTTTCAATGCGAATTGGCAACGCATATGCTGCGGACAAAGCTGATTCAATGCGTTGAAAATATTCACGTTTCATGGTATTGCGCGTTTGTTCGCGCACCACCGCCAAACGCAATACACCATCGGCAAAATCCACCCATGCCATATGCTGCAAAGGCATTTGCGCCGCCGCCACTTGTGTGCCAATCCGCCGTGCAATCTGTACCCAATTGGCTGCCACTAATTCAGGCATTGGCTCACTCGGGTCAGTCGCTTCTTCAGATGCTACGATTTCATCAGGTTCAGCACAATTTTCAGGCTGCATCGGTTCGCTGGGCAAATCATCAAACGCAGGAAAATCATCTGGATAGACATCGTTCAGGCTGCCTGAAAAATAGGCTATATCGTCATCATTTGGATAGATTTCGGCAACGGGTGCTGGCACAATTTGTGGCACATTTTCAGGCTGCCTATTTTGGGGAGATGCTGTTGCAGTATTGTCCCAAGATGGCATATCTTCCGAATGATTGGATTGATTAGGTTCAACTTCTGCAATCGTTTTCGCAGCAATTTCAGTTTTCAGGCTGCCTAAATTTTCTGCTTCCGCATCACGCAAATGTTTGGGTAAATCCGTTTGGATTTCATCAGAACTTTCCGCTTTCAGGCTGCCTGAAACTTCTGTGTTACTTGATATATTTTCCGTAACTACCTGATTTTCATCTAAATGTATTTCATCAATTACTTGGGCAGAATGTGTTTTCAGGCTGCCTGAAATGTCTGCGTGTTCATGCGTTTTTTTTTCAGGAGGATTATGCAATTGTGTGCCTTCAATCACCGCATTTTGCGGCGTATGTTTCGCAGCAAAGGGTGCAAACGCCAACATGCGCAACAGCGTCATCACAAAACCTGCGTATTCATCGGGCGCGAGCGGCAAATCGTTTTTACCATGAATAACACATTGATAGTACAACTGAATTTGCTCATCGCTGAAATATTGCGCCAAATGCAGCAAGCGTTCGCGTTCAGGGTCATCGTGTTCAATGGCGGACGGCACGGTTTTCAGCAACGCCAATCTTTGTAACAACATCGCCAAATCGTTTAACGCACTGTCAAAACCAATGGCGTTGGCGGACATTTCTTGTGCTTTGGCGATGAGATTTTCGCCGTCTTGTTCCATTAAAAAGGTTAGCAATTCATAGAGATAGCGTTTGTCCACCGCGCCTATCATGTCGCGCACATCGCGTTCTTGCACGCTGCCTGAACCCATGGCAATCGCTTGGTCTAGCAAACTCAAAGCATCGCGCATGGAACCTTGCGCGGCTCGCCCCAACAGTGCCAAAGCGGCTGGTTCGTACACGATTTGTTCGGTTTTCAAAACGTGGGTCAGGTGTTCGGCGACTTGTTGCGCGGTCATATTGCGTAAAACGAATTGCAAACAACGGCTTAACACGGTAATTGGCACTTTGTGCGGGTCGGTGGTCGCCAAGATGAATTTGACGTGTTCGGGCGGCTCTTCCAGCGTTTTGAGCATGGCATTGAACGCGAATTTGGACAACATATGCACTTCGTCAATGATGTACACCTTGTATTTACCGACTGTGGGCGCGTATTGGGCGTTTTCCAGCACTTCGCGGATGTTGTCTATGCCTGTGTTGCTGGCGGCGTCAATTTCCAGCAAATCCACAAATCGCCCTGCGTCAATGTCGCGGCACGATTGACACACGCCGCAGGGTTCGCCGCGTGTTGGGTTTTCACAGTTCAGGCTTTTTGCCAAAATGCGGGCAATAGTGGTTTTGCCCACGCCGCGCGTGCCTGTGAGCAAATAGGCGTGGTGCAAACGCCCTTTATCCAGCGCGTTTTTCAGGGCTTTGACAACGTGTTGTTGTCCAACCAAATCGGCAAAGGTTTTGGGTCGCCATTTTCGGGCAAGCACTTGGTAAGCAGTCATATTGAAATCATTTTTTTATAAATAAATATAGGTGTATTTTAAACGAAAAAGGCAGCCTGAAAACCAATAAATCATGATTTTCAGGCTGCCTTTTTAGATAAAACAACGTTCATATAAGGGTGTCAGCACACGAATTTGTGCTGCAATCCACGCCACGCTGTCCACGCAGCCAATTGTATCGCGTTCCAAATGTGTTCCAATACAGAAAAAATCCGCATCATCACGCAATATCAAAGCATTTTCAGGCTGCCTATTGAGCGCGACATAATCCGCATATTCACTTTCATCGCCATGCCATACATCAAAATCGCCAAAATCGTCCGCATTCAAATTATCAAGCCATTGATTATATTGCGGTAAAGCAATAGTAGAACGGTCGGCTTTATAACAATGCCAATCCAAAGAAACCGTTAAACGGCGGCGATTGAGCAATACCGACAAAATTGCTGCATCTTGTTGATATTGCGCGTATTTAAAATACGCAAAAAAATGGGCGCGCACCTGCCAACCATTGCACCAGCGTTCAATATGCGGCGGCGCAAATTGCGGATTATCCTGCGCCAAATCCGCCGCAACATGTTGAATAACACTTTGCCAATTTTGCCACGCCGCCCGATAATCCGCTTTAAGTTGCGGAATGGTTTCTGGCGCATATTTTTTCAGTTGTGCAAATTGGAAAAATGGGCGATTGAATAAATCACAATGTTGCGGTGTCAGCATAATTTTCCCTTAATATCATACAATTATATTTTCAGGCTGCCTGAAATAAATAAACGTAAAAAAACCGTACTTGTTTAGAGTACGGTTTTTTATATTGGGGTGGAAGATGGGGCTCGAACCCACGACCCTCGGAATCACAATCCGATGCTCTAACCAACTGAGCTACATCCACCATATAAAACCAAGTTTGGCACGCCCGACAGGAATCGAACCCGTAACCCCCGACTTAGAAGGTCGGTGCTCTATCCAGTTGAGCTACGGGCGCATATATCTGGCGTTTTAAATTGTGTTTCAAGAATGGTCGGGGCGGTGGGATTCGAACTCACGACCCTCTGCTCCCAAAGCAGATGCGCTAACCGGGCTGCGCTACGCCCCGACGTGCTTGAAAGATTTGAATTATAGAGATTGAATGAAAATGGGTCAAGCACTATCTTGATTTATTATTATCTGCTTTTTTTATTTTATTGAAGATACAAAGAAAGTTTTTTCAGGCAGCCTGAAAATATTCATCATAAATAAAATCCTGACAAAATTTTGCGGTTATCTTTGCATAGATTTTCTCTTTACTCCATTTTTTTGATATGATTTATTGCGATAATACACGCATTTATAGAACAATATTTATAAGGAGCGCACATTGTGAAACGGATTTTTCTCTTTTTAGCAACCAATATCGCGGTTTTACTGGTTATCAGTATTGTTACGAGTTTATTGGGATTAAACACCAGCAATGGCAGTATGGGCGGGATTTTGATTTCCGCTGCTGTGGTTGGTTTCTCAGGTTCTATTGTGTCATTGCTCATGTCTAAATCTATGGCAAAAGCATCAGTGGGCGCAGAAGTAATCACACAACCGCAAAATGAAACAGAAGCATGGTTATTGCAAACTGTTGAAAATCAAGCCAAACAATGGGATTTAAAAACGCCTGAAGTAGCGGTTTATCATTCGCCAGAACCCAACGCATTTGCTACGGGTGCAACCAAAAATAGTTCTTTAATTGCAGTTAGTACGGGCTTGATGAACAGCATGACACGCGATGAAGTGGAAGCGGTTTTGGCGCACGAAATGGCACATATTGGCAATGGCGATATGGTTACGCTGACCTTGATTCAAGGCGTTGTGAATACATTTGTGATATTTTTAGCGCGAGTTATTGCTGGTTTGGTATCACAAAACAGAAATGGTGAGAATAGTCAAGGTACTTATTTTTTGGTATCTATGGTTTTACAAGTCGTATTTGGTTTCTTGGCGAGTATTATTGTGATGTGGTTCAGTCGCCAACGTGAATACCGTGCGGATGCGGGGGCAGCGCGTTTGGTCGGCGCACCGAAAATGATTGCGGCATTGCAGCGTTTAAAAGGCGAAAGCAGTCATCTGCCACAAAATATGACGGCGATGGGCATTGCCAGCGAAAACAAAGATTCTTTGTTGAGTACGCATCCGAGTTTGGATAATCGCATTGCGCGTTTGCAAATGATGTGATTTCGTGTTTTCAGGCTGCCTATTATGAGCTTGAATCATAATAAATTTATTTGAAATTCAAATTTTATTGGTCTCTACTTAAAAACAATTTATTTTTAAGTAGAGACTTTTTAATAGAATAATTTGGTCAATATTCAGGCAGCCTGAAAAAATATTGGTTTGGTAAAAACGATATTTTGCGACAAATCACGCATCATTTTGTCTCAAAATCCACGATAATACGCATTTTCGTCTCACAAAATAAACGAAGGACATTTCCATGAAAAAATGGCTCTACACGCTGCTGGCGTGTTTTTCATTCGCAACTGTGGCACACGCTGCGGTCAATCCCGAAGATTTGTTGCCGCCAGAACAGGCGTTTGTGCCAACGGTAACGGTATCAGATACGGGCGTGGATGTGCAATTCAAAATTGCCGATGGCTATTATTTGTATCAAAGCCAAATCACGGCGGATACGCAGCCTGAAACCCATGTATTGGCGGCATCTGCCACATTCAGCGCGGGCGAACCCAAAGAAGATGAATTTTTTGGTAAACAAATCGTGTACCACCATGCGGCAAATGTGCAATGGGCGTATGCCAATCCTGCATCCAAGCCATACACGTTAAATGTGCATTATCAAGGTTGTGCCGAAGTGGGCGTGTGTTATCCGCCTGTGGACACAACTTTTGAGATTACGGGCACAGGTGTTTATCAAACCGAAGTGGCTGCCAATAATGCGAAAGATTTGTTTATAAAAAAGTCGCAAGGGAACGTTCGGGCGGATACGAACGCGCAGAATGTTCCCTCTTCGTCCGCAGCTGCTAATTCAGGCAGCCTGAAAACTTTATCGCGCGATGATTTTTGGACTAATTTGTTTTGGTTTTTCACGGGCGGCTTGGCATTGAGTTTTACCGCGTGCATGTATCCTTTGTTGCCGATTGTATCCAGCATTATTGTTGGCGATAAATCGGATAGCAAAAAACGTGCGTTTGCCTTGTCGTTGGTGTATGTGCAAGGTTTGGCGGTAACGTACACATCGGTCGGTGTGTTGGCAGGTTTAACAGGCGCATTGCTGACAGTTTGGTTGCAACAAGCGTGGGTGGTTTTAACGGCAGCCGCGTTGATGGTGGTGCTGGCATTGTCCATGTTTGGGCTGTTTAATATTCAGTTGCCCAACGCCGTGCAATCGTATTTTCAAAATCAAAGTAACAAATTATCAGGCGGCAAAATCGCCAGCGTATTTGTGATGGGCATGTTGTCTGCACTGATTGTTGGACCTTGCGTTGCACCACCCTTGGCAGCCGCTTTGGCGTATATCGGCAAAACAGGTGATGCGCTATTTGGTGGCACCATGTTGTACGCATTAGCCATTGGCACAGGTGTTCCATTGATTTTGATTGGCACATTTGGCGGACACATTTTGCCACGCGCAGGTAATTGGATGAACGGCATTAAATACGCGTTTGGCGTGATTTTGCTTGCCGTTGCCGTGTATTTGGCGACACCATTTCTGCCCTATGGCGTAACCGCTGCTTTGTACACCTTATTATTGATTGCGCCCGCCATTTATTGGCTCACACGCATCAGCAAACTTTCAGGCAGCCTGAAAACCATTTCGGGCATATTAGCGACCATTTTGTTATTGAGTGGCACATGGTTTGGCATACAAAGTTTCAACGGCGGCACAACAGCAATGCACGATTTTTTGACCTTGCACAAACCGATGGAAGGCGCGGCGCACGGACAAAAATTCACCAGCGTTAGCGAATTACGCAACGCGATTCAGGCTGCCCATCAGCAAAATCCCAATCAACCCGTTTTATTGGATTTTTATGCCGATTGGTGCGTATCGTGCAAAGAAATGGAAGTCAAAACCTTTGGCGATGCGCGTGTTCAGGCTGCCGTACCGATGGCACGATTGATGCAAATTGACGTTACCCAAATGAGCGATGAACACAAAGCCCTGCTCAAAGAATACGGATTGTTTGGTCCCCCTGGATTATTCGTTTTGAAAGCAGACGGCAGCCGCAGCGATGCCCTGCTGGGTTACGCGCCAGTTGATGAATTTATCGCGTGGTATAACGCACGCAAATAAAGGCAGCCTGAAAACTTGTAGGTCAGATACTCTCTCTCAACAATTTTTAAACAAAAACAAATATTTGTTAAATATAAAAATGTTGAGTTCAAGAATCTGACCTACAATTTTGAGTGTTGCAAAGGTTTCAGGCTGCCTTTAATCGAATAGTTTAAATATCATCGTGCTTGATGCGCGACAAGAAACTTTTTGTTCGTTCATGTTTGGGGTGATTGAACAATTCATCGGGAGACCCTTGTTCTGCAATGACACCACCGTCCATCACAACCACAATATCCGCTACGTCCAGCGCAAATTTGATTTCATGTGTTACCACCACCATGGTCCACCCTTCGGTTGCGAGTTGTTTCATGGTCAAGAGCACATCATTAACCAATTCTGGGTCAAGTGCGGAGGTGGGTTCATCAAACAACATCAATTCAGGCTGCAATGCCAAAGCACGTGCAATACCAACACGCTGTTGTTGTCCACCCGAAAGTTGATGGGGGTACAAATCGGCTTTATCTGCTAACCCTACTTTTTCTAGCAATGCAAGTGCTTCTGTGCGTGCCACATCTTTGGATTTGCCTTGTACTTGAATGGGGGCTTCCATAATGTTTTCCAACGCCGTTTTGTGTGGAAACAGATTGTATTGCTGAAACACCATGCCCGATTTGCGGCGCAATGCGAGAATGTCTTTTTTACTGGGTTTGTTGGCAAAATCCACGCTGACAATCGGCTCGCGTTCAAAGCAAATGGTGCCTTGTTCAGGAATTTCCAGTGCGTTCAGGCAGCGCAAAAACGTGGTTTTGCCTGAACCTGATGGACCTAAAATGACGACTACTTGCCCTTTATTGATATTTAAATCAATGCCACGCAAAATGACATTATGACCAAAAGTTTTGTGTATATTTTTAATTTGTATCATGATTTTTCTTTCAAACCAGTTTTCAGGCTGCATTGAATAACATAGGCAGCCTGAAAATTATTTCGCCACATGTCTATCAAAATGTTTTTCCAAACGCGCTTGTACCACAAATAATACCCAGCAGAAACACCAGTATACCAAGCCGACTTCAATGTACACAGGTAAAAAGTCATACGACATATTGGCATATTGTTGTGCTACACGGAACATTTCAGTTACGGTTACAAACGATGCCAATGATGTTTCTTTGAATAAGCCAATGAAACTATTGCTCAACGGTGGCACAGCAACGCGCAAGGCTTGTGGCGCGATGATACGGCGGAAAGTTTGCATATAGGTCATGCCGATGGAAAAACCTGCTTCCCATTGTCCTTTTGGGACGGACAAAATAGCGGCACGGACGGTTTCGGAACCATATGCGCCAACATTCAGGGAAAAACCGATGATGGCGGCTGGAATCGGGTCAATAAAAATATTCATGGCGGGCAAACCGTAAAACACAATCGCCAGTTGCACGACCATCGGCGTGCCACGAATAATGGAGATGTACACGCGTAAAATCGCCAGCACGATGCGATGAAATATGCCGCCTTTGGGCATCACGCGCACAATGGCAACGGCGGTGGCAATCATCATGCCAATAATAAATGAGGCAATCGCAAGTGGCACGGAAACCATGAAACCAGATTTGACGATGGGTAAAAATGCGTCCATAACCAAAGTGGCGCGAGTATCGGTCATGAAAGGGAGGGAAGCAAGAAATTGGTGTAACACGAACTTGTCCTTAATTTGTGTGTTTCAGGCTGCCTGAAAACGGAATAAAGTGATTAATATAAAAATAAGCAAAGTGTTCAGGCTGCCTGAACCTGAACACTTTTATCATTTAATCAATTATTTAACACTAACATCTTTACCGAAGAATTGTTCGCCCAATCTTTTCAGCGTACCGTCTTCATGCAATGCTTTGGTTGCTTCGGATAATTTTGCCAATGCTTCATCATTGCCTTTATTGACAATCAAACCTGCTCCAACTTTTTGTTCTTCGGGCGCAGTCCAAACAATTTTCAAGCCAGAATCGGGATTTTTCTTCAAATAATCCAAGAAAGACAACTCATCGTTTAATGTCAGTTCAGCACGTTTTTGTTGCACCAAAGTTAGGGCTTGTGCCATACCATCAACAGGGACGATTTCAGCTTGTGCTTCACGCGCCATTTCGCCATAGTTGCTGCTCAATGTTTGCGCAGCCTTAATACCTTTAATGTCTGCTAGTGATTTGAAACGGTCATCATCTGCACGCGCCATCATCGCTGCGCCACTCCAAGTATAAGGTTCAGCTTTGTCAAAAGTGGCTTGACGTTCTGGTGAGGTTAAAGCAACTTGGTTGGCAACCATATCAAAACGACCTGCTTTCAAACCTGCCATCATGCCGTCCCATTGCGTTTCTTTAAATTCTACTTGCACGCCTAATTTTTCTGCTACGGCACGCGTAACTTCTACGTCATAACCCGTTAATTTGCCACTTGCATCATGATAAGTAAACGGCGCATAAGTACCTTCTGTACCAACAGTAATCACGCCTTTGCTGTTGATGCGGTCAATCAGGCTACCTGCTACATTGGCTTGTGTGGGTGCCGTATTGTTTGTTGCCGAAGCAGCTGATGCAGAATCTGTTGATTGTGTAGGCGCAGAATTTTGCTGACCACCACAAGCGGCTAATAAAACCAGAGTAGCAGCGGAGAATAAAGTTTTTTTCATGATACGTTTTCCTGTGAATGTTAATTTTTGATAATGCGCATTTTACTGGAAAATTCTATTTTTCCAAATAAAAAACAGTTATATACTTTATTATAAAAGGCAGCCTGAAAACGATTTTTTCGTGTTTCAGGCTGCCTTGATGATGAAACACGCTATAATTCAACTATTTTACACACACTTCGGAGAATAAGAATGCCTCAATCTAATCGCATTTTATGCCGAGAAACCAGTTTATTAGCGTTTAATCGGCGCGTATTAGAACAAGCACGAGATGAGCAAATTCCATTATTGGAGCGTTTGCGTTTTCTATGTATCGTCTCTTCTAATTTGGACGAATTTTTTGAAGTGCGCGTTGCCAATTTAAAACGCGAACAGCAAGAGTGTCCCAATTTTGTCTTTCCTTCGGGATTCACGCCCAGCGAAACGATGAAGCGCATTAATATAGAAACAAAAAAACTGATTCAAGAACAATATCAAATATTTAATCAAATCTTGCTGCCTGAATTGGAAAAGCAAAATATTTGTTTCTATCGCCGTCGTGCATGGACAAACGCACAACGTGAATGGATTGAAGATTATTTCAACCGTGAATTGTTACCAATTTTAACGCCGATTGGTTTGGACGCATCGCATCCGTTTCCGCGTGTCTTGAATAAATCTTTGAATTTTATTGTGGAATTAGACGGGAAAGATGCTTTTGGCCGCGCATCGGGAATGGCTGTTGTACAAGCACCGCGTATTTTGCCACGCGTGGTTAAATTGCCCGATGATTTGTGTGAAGGCAAAAATGGTTTTGTATTTTTATCGTCCATTTTGCATGAATATGTGTACAAATTATTCCGCGGTATGACGGTAAAGGGTTGCCATCAATTTCGCATCACGCGCGATAGTTCGCTGACGGTGGGCGAAGATGATATGAGCAATTTGCGCCAAGCGGTACAAGATGAATTGCGCGACCGTGAATTTGGCGCAGCAGTGCGTTTGGAAGTGGCCGATAGTTGCCCTGATTACATTAGCGAATTATTGTTGAAGCATTTTTATTTGACACGCGATGAGTTTTATCAAGTGCAAGGCCCTGTAAACTTGGTACGCTTAATAGCGGTGCCTGATATGTTGGAACGCAATGATTTAAAATACAAACAATACCCAGCGCAATATCCTAAAAATCTGCGTAAATCGCACTCTATATTAGATGAAATCGCGAAAAATGATATTTTATTGCATCATCCATATCAATCGTTTGAGCCGATTGTGAAGTTCATCAATGATGCGGCGCACGACCCTGATGTGGTTGCCATCAAAATGACAATTTACCGCACGGGCAGCAATTCTGCGTTGGCAAAAGCATTAATGGCAGCAGCATTGGCGGGTAAACAAGTTACCGTGGTGGTGGAATTGATGGCACGATTTGATGAAGCCAATAATGTGAACTGGGCGAGTAAGTTGGAAGAAGCTGGGGCGCACGTGGTTTATGGTGTATTTGGTTACAAAGTACATGCAAAAATGGCATTGGTTATTCGCCGCGAACAAGGCAGCCTGAAAATGTATGCGCATTTGGGAACAGGAAATTATCATCAAGGTACATCACGAATTTATACCGATTTTGGTTTGCTGACCGCAGACGCTGAAATGACACGAGATGTGAATACTTTGTTCATGGAAATCACAGGTTTAGGGCAAGCCAATAAATTGAAAAAACTGTATCAAAGTCCATTTACTTTGCACAAAATGGTGATAGACAAAATTGAGCAGGAAACCGAAAACGCCAAAGCGGGTAAACCTGCTAAAATTATGGCAAAAATGAACTCCTTGTTGGAACCGCAAGTGATTGAAGCTTTATATCGCGCGAGTGCAGCGGGGGTTCAGATTGATTTGATTGTACGCGGTATGTGTGCGCTGCGTCCGCAAGTGGCTGGTTTGTCGGATAATATTCGTGTGCGTTCTATTATTGGGCGATTGCTAGAACATTCGCGAGTCTATTATTTTTATAATGATGGCGCGGAAGATGTGTATATTTCCAGCGCGGATTGGATGAGACGTAATTTTTTCAGTCGCATTGAAACTGCCACAACGATTGTGCAGCCTGAAATCAAGCAACGTGTGATTGACGAAGGTTTAACCTTAGCATTACAAGATAATGTGAAAGCATGGACAATGCATGGCGATGGCACCTATTCGCGTGTTGCAGCGCAAGAGGGCGAAGAAAAAATCTGTTTACAAGAAACATTATTAGCAAAATATGCACGTTAAATTTTCAGGCTGCCTGAAACTATAGTCGTAGAAATGAAAATGCAGTACAAGGCGACAACGCCCGCCGTGTACGAATAGTACATAAGGGCGTTGGCAACGCCGTACTGCTTTTTCAGTTCTGCGACTATACATGATTTGTTGTAGGTCGGGCATTTATGCCCGACATAACGCTCTGTGATGATGTCGGGTATGAATACCTGACCTATGGAAAATCATTTTTGCGTACTGAAAGGCAGCCTGAAAACCCAGTTTTAAAATTCCATCAACAAGGAAAAATCCATGGATAGTTTAGAATTACTCACCACACGCCGTTCCAGCAAAAATTTATTTGCGCCTGCGCCCGATGAATTGCAGCTAGACAGTATTTTACAAGCTGCCACCCAAGTCCCCGACCATGGCGGATTAACGCCATGGCGATTTGTGGTTATCAATAGCGAAACAGGTTTGCAGCGTTTTCAGGCTGCCTTATGTGACACCGTAATCCACAATCAAATGGGCGAAGAAGCGATGAAAAAAGCCGAACGTGTTGGCAAAATGGCACCGATGGTCATTGCCGTCATCGCATCGCCCAAAGCAGGCAAACCAGAATGGGAACAAACATTGAGCGCAGGTTGCGCTGCTTACGCGATTCAGTTAGCCACCAACGCGCAAGGTTTTGATAATGTGTGGATTACAGGCATGTGGGTGCATTCGCCGATTTTGCGCGATGCATTTGCTTGCAGCGAATCAGAAAAAATTATTGGTTTGATGATGATTGGCACGAGCGAAAATCCTGCTCTTCATCAACCCAAAAATACCGATGTCAATGAATTTACCCAATATTGGTAAACAAATCAATTTTCAGGCTGCCTTACAGTACACGACAATTTTTTGAAATAAGCACAAATCTGTCCCCTCCCCCCGTCCTAAACGGGGGAGGGCTAGGGTGGGGGAAAATTAGTGGAACAAATTTATTTTGCTGAAACTCAACGAGCCACCCGCCAGCGTGGAAGGGAACAGATTTTAGATAAAATTAAAGATTTATGTTGTGTACCGTAAGGCAGCCTGAAAATAGCTTAAACAAGGAATTGCCATGTCCACTATTCAAGCCGTATTGTTTGATTTAGACGGCACGCTCGCCGACACCGCGCTGGATTTGGGCGGTGCGTTGAATCGTTTATTACGCAAACGCGGTCTGCCAGAAAAACCACTGGAACAAATCCGCCCATTCGCCAGTCATGGCACCACCGCGCTGCTGGCATTCGGCGCCAATATCCATACAGACCACCCCGATTATCCACAATGGCGACAAGCGTATTTAGATGAATACAATCAATGTTTTGACCACGACACCATTTTATTCGCCGAAACCAACGCATTGATTAACACGCTGCATCAACGCAACATCACATGGGGCATCATCACCAATAAACCGAAAACTTTTACCGACCGCCTTGTTCCCAAATTGGGCTTTGTTCACGCACCAGCCGTGATTGTCAGCGGCGATACCTGTGCCGAAGCCAAACCCAGCACCTTGCCCATGTTTTACGCTTGCGAACAAATTGGTATAGATGCAGCAAATTGCGTGTATGTCGGCGATGCTGAACGCGATATTGTCGCAGGACGTAATGCAGGTATGAAAACAATTTTTGCCGCATGGGGCTACATTGGTGCGGACGATAAACCCGAAACATGGGGCTATGACGCATTGGCACACAATCCGCTGCAAATTGCTGATATACTGAATGCTTTTCAGGCAGCCTGAAACTTGATTTTTCCAACTTTAACTTTAAATATATGAAGGAATATATTATGAAGAAAATTGCTTTAACTTTAATGGCTTCTGTATTATTGACTGCATGTGCAACAGGTACAGGTACTTCTACCACAGGTTCAACCGTGAGTAATTTAGGTGCGGCAGGTGTACAAATGTATGTGCAAAATAAATGTGTAACCGAACTGCAAAGTCGCAACGAATGGCGTTTAGCTGCATTGGCAATGAGTCAAGCGCAACAAAACGAGTGGGAACAAAAAATCTGCGGTTGTGCGAGTGAAGAAGCACCACAACAACTGACTGCTGCTGATATGACACAATTATTGACCCAAGCGGGTCGCACCAAAGTTGCCACCGAAGTAACCGCACGCACGGTTACTGCTTGTTTCAAGCGTTTGTATCAAAAATAATTTTTTCAGGCTGCTTTTGGTATCATAGGCAGCCTGAAAATGCTTTTAGGTTCAAAATTTTGTAAACCCCAAATGATAGGTCGGATTTTTGAATCCAATATTTTTATATTTATCCCTAGGGGCTAATGACAATTTGGGCGCGATGTTGGTTTTGCAGATAAATTCGTTCAATTCAAGGCGAAAATGTGAGCCAATGCGTTCCATTGGCGAGTATTTTCAACGCAGAATTGGACGAATTTAGCGCAAAATCCAACCGCGAACGAATTGTCATTAGCCCCTATCATTGCACCACATAATATGAAAACCCAATTTCAACGTATCGGCATACTGACTCGACCTCTCACGACCGACATTGCGCCCGTTATCCACGATTTGATTGTCTTTTTGCAACAAGAAGATTTACATATTATTTTGGATAAACAATGTGTTGATGAAGGATTGGTTAGCACATCTGACCAGAGTATCTGCCAAATCAGCGACAATATCGGGCAAGACAGCGACCTGATTCTCGTATTAGGTGGCGATGGCACATTTTTGTCTGCTGCACGCAAAGCGGCTCCCTATCGTGTGCCACTTATTGGTGTGAATCAAGGACATTTAGGCTTTTTGACCCAAGTAACACGCGAAAATATGGTCAGCGAATTGCGTAAAATGTTTGCAGGGCAATATTTGGCAGACGAATGCATTGTATTAGAAACCACCGTACAGCGAGAAGGACACGAAATTTATCATGGCATTGCGCTCAATGACACCGTTTTATCGCGTGGTGGCGCAGGGCAAATGATTGAATTTGAAATTTTTATCAATGATGAATTTGTTTGTACACAACGTTCAGATGGTTTAATTGTATCCACACCAACAGGTTCAACAGCTTATTCTTTGGCAGCAGGTGGTTCTATTTTACAAACAGCCATTCGCGCTTTCACATTGGTGCCAATTTGTCCACAATCCATGTCCAACCGCCCGTTGATTATTGCCGATGACTGCGAAATTCGCATTTTAATTACCAAAGCAGGCGATGCGCGTGTGCATTATGATGGACAATCGTTTTTGGATATTCAAAGTAAAGATGAAATTATTATCCACCGTTATCGCCACTCTTTGCGTGTGTTGCATCCTGTGGATTATCAATATTACAAAACCTTGCGCCAAAAATTACGCTGGGGTGAGCAGTTGATTTAGAACTTGAACCTTTGCCAAAATTCAAAATTGTAGGTCATATTCTTGAATCCAACCTACGAATTTTCAGGCAGCCTGAGACCCTCTCCCCCAAAGCAACACAACTGTTTTGGGGTGAGGCAACAAAAATAATAGTATATGTTCAACATTAGCCCCAATTCCTCCATAAGTTGCTTCTTTCAGGCTGAAAATTGGGCGAATTAGAACAAATTCGAGTATAATGTTGGGATATTTTTCAAGCAGCCTAAAAAATATTTACAAAATAAAATCAAATACTTTATCTTTAACGCAGCCTGAATAGCAAGATTAATTAATGATGCTAACCCTACACATTTATTTCAACCAAATCCAAATTCATCACAACGGCGTTACTATTAACCATCGTGGTACATTCAGCAACAGTCGCATGATTGTGGCTGATTTTCTTGCATTTCAGGCTGCCATTAAAATGGCAGCGGAAAAACAAATCTACACACCACCGAGCAAATTGTTTGGCAATCTTCGCGCCACGCCGATTGGTTTGGACGTGCGCGAGCAGTTGGCGGACGGATTGTCGCCAGTTGAATATAAAGTTTTGTTGGAAACTTTGCTGGCTTTGGGCATCAAACCCGTCAAACCTGAACAAGTTTTGTATCACGACAAAATACCCTTTCAGGCTGTCTGAAAAAAAAATCAAAGAAAGCGAAAACACAATGCTCACCCTATTTGCCCTGAAACAATCACGCGCCTACCGCATTGCATGGTTATTGGAATTGCTCGGCGCGGAATATCAAGTGGAAATTTTTGAACGCGACCCCAACAGCAAACTCGCGCCTGAAAGCCTGCGCCGCGTTCATCCGCTCGGCAAATCGCCTTTGATTCAAGACGGCGAGCAAATCATTGCCGAAAGCGGTGCGATTTGCGAATACTTGTTGGCGAAATTTGACGCGCATGGCAGCTACCAAATCGCGCCCGACCATGCCGATTATTGGGCGTATCACCAATGGCTGCATTATGCCGAAGGTTCCTTAATGCCCCTGTTGGTGATGACTTTGATTTTCCGCAAAATTGACGCGACACCCAAACCGTTTT
The DNA here is from genome assembly GCF_022354465.1 of Wielerella bovis. Classification (NCBI taxonomy): domain Bacteria; kingdom Pseudomonadati; phylum Pseudomonadota; class Betaproteobacteria; order Neisseriales; family Neisseriaceae; genus Wielerella; species Wielerella bovis. Next base: position 1,818,421 of record NZ_CP092361.1, read on the forward strand.
TTGCCAAACCCATCGCGCAGAAATTGACCGATGGTGTGCGCCAAAGTTTTCTGAATCCGCAAATCAAATTGCATTTGGATTATGTGGAACAACAACTTAACGGCAAAACATGGCTGGTGGGCGACAAAATCACAGCTGCCGATGTGATGATGTCTTTCCCTTTGCAGGCTGCCAGCTCACGCGCACCGAGTGCGGATTATCCGAATATTGCCGCTTATGTCGCCCGAATCGCAGCCGAACCGCACTATCAGCAAGCCGAAAACAAATTGGGGAAATTAACGATTTTGTGATTGTTCAGGCAGCCTGAAATGCAAAAAACAATTTTGATTTTATTGGAATATTTGTTTGGCACAGTCATTTTGTTTTTCATATACCAAAGCTCGGGGCATTATGTGCCTGTTTTGTTGGTGTGGCTGGTTTATGTGTTGTGACAGACAATAAAATGGCGCAAAAAGATTTTCAGGCAGCCTGAAAAATATGTGGCTTTGGGATTGATGTTGTTGTCGCTTATTTGGTTGGTTTATGTGAATGAAATCAATTTGATGAACCACAGAATATTGAAAAGCCATGTGGGTTTAGCCCAACAACGTGCGGCACATTCTGAACTTTTTTCAGAAACCAATCCCCAAAAATTGCCGCCTGAATTTTCCGTGAAAAAACAAAATGGGCAAATTCAAATCATGGAATATCGCAAAAGAAATTGGCTGTTTTTATTTGATGATTGTTTTGAACGATACGATTTTCAGAAACAAGTGTTTCAGGAATATTGTCAGTAAAGTTTTCAGGCAGCCTGAAACCGCGTAGGGTGCGTACCACGCACCGAATTTGCCACGATTTGAAATTTTTGGTGCGTGATTGGACTTTAATGAAGAATATTTATTAATGATAGGAAAAAAATGTTAAGAAAAATCGTTGTGCTTGCTTGTGTATTGCTGGCTGCTTGTACCAGCTACCATACGCCTAAAAATTATTCCGATGATTTTTCACCTATGGTATTTCTTGGAATGGAAGCTGTTCAAATCAGCAGTTTGATTCAAACCCCCGATAATAAAATCTATTTACTTGGTGAAAAAGAAGATTATGAATTTTCGGCAACAGAAGCCCGTTATTTGGCACCTTTGTTGCAACCGTCTTACATGATACCTATTTTGAAGGAGCAGGAAGGAAGCGGCTCTTTGGGCATCGTGCTTTATGCTGACCGCAGTAACAATAAGATACAATTAGAATATGGACTTTATCTTGATGTTAAGCATTTAGATACACTTCGTGATAGCGTGAGAGGGTTAGATAAACGGTGGCGTGTATTTTATGGTTCAGGAGATTGTTACGCAGAAGATTTTTTCAAGATGAATCCCAGCGAATGTTCAAATGATAAGCCTCGCGATAAGATGAATTTTATCATTGACCGCCATCCTATTAATGGGCGTATTGTGCAATTAGATAATCGGGAAGAGATTTTGAAAGATTCTGCACAGTCGTTTCCGATTGAAGTTTCTCTCCGTAATTACCGTGTCAAAAGAGGCTCTGAAAAATTAGGAGATATGACACACTCGGCAACTGGTGGAGTAAAAAAGGCTGCTTTGATTGTTACTGCACCGATATGGGTACCCCCCATGTTATTATTGCTTCGCAAATGTGGTAGAGCTTGCGTTGGTGGATAGTTTGCCACAATGTGAAATATGGTGTGTGTGGTATGCCCCCACAAAAGAGCCGCCATTTTCAGACAGCCTGAAAAAAATAAACCGTAGGGTGCAACTTGTTGCATCGCCACCCAAATTCCCCCAAACGATGCGACAGGTTGCACCCTACAAAAAATTTCATTATTGATTAAAAAAGAAAAACATCATGACCGAACAAATCCCCCAAAACACCCCCGAATACGGCGCAGACAGCATTCAAGTATTGGAAGGCTTGGAAGCCGTCCGCAAACGCCCTGGTATGTACATTGGCGACACCCAAGACGGCTCGGGCTTGCACCACATGGTGTTTGAAGTGCTGGACAACGCCATTGACGAAGCACTCGCGGGCTATTGCGACAACATCACGGTCGCCATCAACGCGGACGAATCCATTACCATTGAAGACAACGGGCGCGGCATTCCCACAGGCATTCATCCCAAAGAAGGACGCTCCGCCGCCGAAGTCATCATGACCATACTCCACGCAGGCGGTAAGTTTGACAACAACAGCTACAAAGTATCGGGTGGTTTGCATGGCGTAGGCGTGTCCGTTGTGAACGCGCTTTCAGACTGGCTGAAACTCACGATTTGGCGCGAAGGCAAAGAACATTTTGTGGAATTCAAACGTGGCGAAACGGTAGAACCGCTCAAAGTCGTAGGCGAATGTGCGCCCGACCAAAACGGCACGCGCGTGCAATTTCTCGCCAGCGAAGAAACTTTTGGCACGGTACAATACAAATTTGAAACGCTCGCCAAACGCATTCGTGAATTGTCCTTTTTAAACAATGGTGTAAAAATTGAATTGTTGGACAAACGTGATGGCAAAAGCGAAAATTTTGCCGAAAGCGGCGGCGTGGTCGGTTTTGTGCAATACACGACTGGCAGCAAAAAACCGTTGCACGACAAAGTGTTCTACGCGATTGGCGAAAAAGACGGCATGACGGTGGAATGCGCGATGCAATGGAACGAAAGTTACCAAGAATCCGTGCAATGTTTCACCAACAATATTCCGCAACGCGATGGCGGCACGCATTTGACCGCCTTGCGCCAAGCCATGACGCGCACGATTAACCAATACATTGAAGCCAACGAAATCGCCAAAAAAGCCAAAATTGACACATCTGGCGATGACATGCGCGAAGGTTTGACCTGCATTTTGTCGGTTAAATTGCCCGACCCGAAATTCAGCTCGCAAACCAAAGACAAGCTGGTTTCCAGCGAAATCGCGCCCGTTGTGAATGAAGTTTTGTCGCAAGCCTTGCACGATTTTCTGGAAGAAAATCCGAATGATGCGAAAATCATCTGCGGCAAAATCGTGGAAGCCGCCCGCGCCCGTGAAGCCGCCCGCAAAGCCCGTGAATTGACGCGCAGAAAAGGCGTGATGGACGGTTTGGGTTTACCCGGTAAATTGGCGGATTGTCAGGAAAAAGACCCTGCATTATCAGAACTTTATCTGGTGGAGGGCGATTCGGCAGGGGGTTCGGCAAAACAAGGGCGCGACCGCAAATTCCAAGCCATTTTGCCGCTCAAAGGCAAGATTTTGAACGTGGAAAAAGCGCGTTTTGAAAAAATGTTGGCAAGTCAAGAAGTTGCCACGCTGATTACCGCCTTGGGAACGAGCATCGGCAAAGAAGAGTTCAATTTGGAAAAATTGCGTTACCACCGCATCATCATCATGACGGACGCGGACGTGGACGGTGCACACATTCGCACGCTGTTGCTGACGTTTTTCTATCGCCAAATGCCCGAATTGATTGAACGCGGCTACGTTTACATCGCCCAACCGCCACTCTACAAAGCAAAACACGGCAAAACCGAACGCTACCTGAAAGACGAAGCGGAAAAAGACGAATTTTTATTGAGTTTGGCTTTGGACGGTGCGAAATTGGTTTCAGGCAGCCGCGTGGTAGAAGACGCGGAATTGGCGAAATTGGCGAAACAATTTTTGCGCGCGCGAAACACGATTGCGGAAGAAAGCCGTGTGATTGACGCGGCGGTGTTACGCGCTTTGGTGGATTGTGAAGCGATTGATTTATCAAATGAAAATGCGGCTAAAAATGCGATTGCCACGCTTTCAGGCTGCCTGAAAAATCAGGAAATTGCGCTGGAATATGTGGTGGGCAACGAGGGCGGTCATTTCATCAAAATCACGCGCCAGTTGCACGGCAATGTGATGGTGTCCTACCTTGACCAGAAATTTGTGGACAGCAAAGCCTACCAAGTGTTGCGCAAAACGGCAGAACAGCAGCGCGGTTTGATTGACGAAAATGGCGCGGCTTTGCACAAAGGCGAGCAGATTCACAAGATTGCCGATTTTGAGCAGGCTTTGGATTTGTTGCTGCAAAACGCGCAAAAAGGCATGATGATTCAACGCTATAAAGGTCTGGGCGAGATGAACCCTGAGCAGCTTTGGGAAACGACCATGAACCCCGAAGTGCGCCGTTTGCTGAAAGTGAAAATTGAAGATGCGATTGCGGCAGATGAGATTTTCGTTACGCTGATGGGCGATGAAGTGGAACCGCGCAGGGCATTTATTGAGAGCAATGCGCTTGTGGCACAAAATATTGATATTTAATTAGAAAAAAAATGTTTCAGGCAGCCTTACAGTACACGACAAAAAATGATTTCCGTAGGTCGGGCATTTATGCCCGACATTGATGAATCACGGCGTATTGTGTCGGACATGAATGCCCGACCTACAACTTCAAAAAAATTGTCATGTACTGTAAGGCAGCCTGAAAGTTTTTGGTAGAACTTTTCAGGCTGTCTTATATGATTATTTAAACCTTTCAGGCTGCCTGAAATATGGTCATTTCAAATTAAAATAATACGGCATTACCAGTTCCCTTATTACACGGCGGTCGCTATCGTCTTATCAGGTTAATTTCAACAACACAAGGAAACTCTATGTACAGCCCTACCCTATCCATCTACGATGATTTGAAAAATGGCGATTACCAAGCACCCAGTATTTATTTGGCGGCATTGAAAAACCGCATCGCCAATCCCGATGTGGAAACCGTGCGTCAACGTTTGCAAAAAGTCTTGCAACGCGAAGACATTGCCGAAATTGTGTTGGTGGAACAAAACGAAGACGATGACGGCATTCGCATCGTGTTACGCGCCGAAGACGATGACGATGCGGAAGACGATGAGCCAACCTTTTTCCTATTTGAAATCAAATTTATCAACGATTTTGAGGCCGATGAATGGTCATATGAAGCCGCCGAATACCGCAACCGCAATTTGCTGGAAGACGAGCGCGTGGAAATGCACCAAACGCCACAACTGATTGAATGTACGACTTATTTCAATCCGCATTGGGGTTTGACACATTGGCTGGTTCAGTTGGCGGTGTTGGACGCGGTGGGTGGAGAATGCTATGCCATTCAAGACCTTGTCGCATCAACATTTTTAAGTGGCACATGGCTGGCTGAAATGGCAGAAACCCAGACACCGCCCAGTTTGGAATGCGCCTATGTCATTCACGCGATTACACCCGATGACCCTGAAAATGGTACTTACTGGTTGCACACGCATGGTTTATTGAAATTTGGGCTGCCTGAATTAGAAATGTTATGCGTGAAACAATCGCAACTGTCTGCTTGTCAAGGTATTTTGACTACCACCACTGTACGTTTGTTTGCCGAACCCGAATCGTGGTATCAAGATGAAACCATGTTGGTTGCTCACAATGAACAAGGCGACATAGCGGTACATTTGTTGGCGTGGCAAGACGCATTGCAACATAATTTATTTGCTGCCAAAAAAGCAGGCTTGTTTGGTTTATTTGCCGCTAAAAAAGATGAGGGATTCAGTGGCGATTTGAGCGAACGCACCGAAGGCGATATTCACACCGAGCCCTCTATGGTTATTTTGCCCGATGTGGACGGCAAAATGGCACATTGGGCAGATTTAACAGAAATATTGAATGAAGACAATCACATGATGTTGCTGTTACCGAATATGGAAACGGCGCGCATGTATTATTTGGCAGCGGAAAAATTGCCCGCGTTTACGCGTTGCTTTCAGCGTTTTGCGCCCGAAGAAGGCGTTTGGGGCTATATGATGAAAATCGCTTGCACATCGCCCAGCACAGAAGCGACCGAGCATATGTGGTTTGTGGTGCAGGATTTGGACGATGAAAATGTTACCGCCGAATTGGTCAATCAGCCGTTTGAAATCCCAGAATTGCAGGCGGGCGAAAGTTATACTTTACCTTTGGACGATGTAACAGATTGGTGTATTTATTCATCACCTTTGCAAATGCGGATCGCACCCGATGATGTATATCGTTTGAAACGGTATTTGCAGGCAAATTAATTTTTTCAGGCAGCCTTACTAAAAACATTATTTATTATGAAAAATTCTTTACTTTTAACAGGTTTAGCACAACGATTATTACTTGCCGCGATTGCCCTATGTCTATTATGGGGTGTCTATTTTTGGGCGGTTTCAGGTGAAGCTAATAACATAGATATGGACGAGCTACCTGTGGCGGAGCATACAGAATGAGTATTCTAATCAATAATTTAACTGTAAGCTACCAAGCACGCCCAGCGGTGCATCATGTTGACATGGAATTTCCCGATGCATGTATGTACGCCATTTTTGGTCCAAATGGTGCAGGTAAATCCACCCTACTCAAAGCAATTATGGGCCTGTTGCCATACAGCACAGGAACAATACATTGGCAAAATATGCAACGGCGTGATTTAGCGTATTTGCCCCAACAATCCGATGTGGACAGGTCGCAACCGATGAGTGTGTTTGAATTAGCAGCTATGGGTTTGTGGTACGAAATTGGCTTTTTTGGCAATGTATCGGCGGCACAACGCGAACGTGTTCAGGCTGCCTTGCAGCGTGTGGAAATGGGTGATTTTGCCCAACGTAGTATCAGTGAATTGTCTAATGGACAATTTCAGCGTGTTTTATTTGCGCGAATGTTGGTGCAAGATGCGAAATTTCTACTGTTAGATGAACCTTTTAATGCAGTAGATGCAAAAACGACATTTGCCTTATTGGAAGTTTTGCGCCAAGAAAATCGCAATGGCAAGGCGATTGTGGCGGTGTTACACGATTATGAGCAGGTGCGTGCGTATTTTCCGCACACATTTTTGATGGCGCGTGAGAAAGTAGCGTGTGGCAAAACGGAGGATGTGTTATGCGATGAATTGCTGCTAAAAGCCAATGCTTTGGCACAAGCGGCGGAAGAAGATGAATGGTGTGTGAATTAACTTTTTCAGGCTGCCTTTTATGAGGTTCAATACATGATTATAGTCAATTAAAATAAGACGTTACCCACGCCCTTATGTACTATTTGTACACAATGGGCGTGGTCGCCTTGCATCTTTCTTATTTTACTTCACTATAGTCAGTTAAAATACAACAAAATGCAGCCTGAAAACTTATTTTCAGGCTGCATACTAATCCATGCAAAATCAATATTTCAGCTCTATTGCTGATTTTCAGGCTGCCTTTTGCTTACCAAAATAAACAAAACCAATCACACCCAAAATAATCATAGGCACACTCAACCATTGTCCCATAGACATGCCCATGCCAAGCAAACCCAGTTGTGCATCAGGTTCACGCGCAAATTCTGCAATAAAGCGGAATACGCCATAACCACCTAAAAACAAAGCAGAAACCTGTCCTTCTGGGCGCGCTTTTTTGGAAAAAATCCACACCATCACAAATAAACACAAACCTTCCAGCGCAAATTGATACAGCTGAGATGGATGACGTGGCAAATAACCATATTGCGTCAACCATGTGGCATATTGGGCATTAACTTGTGCCAACGCGGCATCGGCAAATTTAGCTTGTGGAAAACCCATCGCCCAAAAATGATTCGGGTCGGTAACGCGTCCCCATAATTCGCCGTTGATAAAATTGCCAATGCGCCCAGATGCTAAACCTGTGGCAACCAATGGTGCAACAAAATCCAAGGCTTGCAAAAAGCGCATTTTGTGTTTGCGTGCGAACAAAAATACGGCAAGTACCACGCCCAAAAATCCGCCATGAAACGACATGCCACCTTCCCAAATTTTGAAAATGTCCAGCGGATTGGTCAGATATTGATTGAGATTGTAGAACAAAATATAGCCGAAGCGTCCGCCTAAAATCACACCGACCACGCCCCATGTGAGTAAATCGTCCAACATTTCATTGGTAAACAAAGTGTTGCCTGCTTTGATGCGTTTGCGACCAAGCCACACAAATAGAACAAAACCGACAATGTAGCTCAATGCGTACCAGCGAATTGCAAGTGGCCCAAGTTGGATGGCAACTGGGTCAAAATTGGGATGAATAAACATAAATATCAATAGGATAAAAAATCAAATAAAACTTTTTTCAGGCTGCCTGAAAATAAATATTTATTTAGGCAGCCTGAAAAGAATTAGGCAAGCAATTCGCCTGTCAATGAGAATGTACGTGCTTCTGTGATTTCCAATTCAACCATTTGATTAATCAAAGAAACATCTCCAAAGAAATTCACCACGCGATTATTTGCCGTACGCGCTTGCAACATATCGGGGTCTTTTTTGGACACGCCTTCCACCAAACAGCGTTGGATTGTGCCGAGCATGGTTTGGTTGATTCGGGCGGTTTCCGCTTCAATCACTTCGTTCAGGGCTTCCAAACGGCGCACTTTTTCCGCGTGGGGTGTGTCGTCTGGCAAATTCGCGGCTGGCGTCCCTGGGCGCGGACTGTAAATGAACACAAAGCTCAAATCAAACGCGATGTCTTTGACCAATTTCAAAGTTTGCTCAAATTCGCGTTCCGTTTCCCCTGGGAAACCGACAATGAAATCCGAACTCAAACACAAATCGGGGCGAATGGCGCGCAATTTGCGGATAATGGATTTGTATTCCAAAGCCGTGTAACCGCGTTTCATCGCGCTCAACACGCGGTCAGAACCGCTTTGAATCGGCAAATGCAAATGCGAAACCAATTTCGGCAAATCGCGATAACATTCAATAATCGCGTCCGAAAATTCGCGTGGGTGGCTGGTTGTGAAACGCATGCGCTCAATACCAGGGATTTCATGCACAATCCGCAACAAAGTCGCAAAATCGCAAATTTCGCCATCGTCCATTGCGCCGCGATAGGCGTTCACGTTTTGTCCCAACAAGTTGATTTCTTTCACGCCTTGTTGTGCCAAACCTGCAATTTCGGTCAAAACGTCATTGAGTGGGCGCGAAAATTCTTCGCCGCGCGTGTAAGGCACCACGCAGAAACTGCAATATTTGGAGCAGCCTTCCATAATGGAAATGAACGCGCTGCCGCCTTCCACACGCGCTGGCGGCAGGTGGTCAAATTTTTCAATTTCGGGGAAAGAAATGTCCACTTGCGACAAGCCTGTGGTTTCCTTGTCCATAATCATTTTGGGGAGACGGTGCAAAGTTTGTGGACCAAACACCACATCAACATAAGGCGCACGTTCCACAATCGCTTCGCCTTCTTGCGATGCCACGCAGCCGCCCACACCAATGATTAAATTGGGATTTTGTTTTTTCAAATGTTTCACTCGACCCAAATCGGAAAACACTTTTTCTTGCGCTTTTTCGCGCACGGAGCAGGTGTTGAACAAAATGATGTCGGCTTGTTCTGGTTCGGAAACCTGTTGCAATTCATCGCCTTCTGCCAAAACGGAGAGCATTTTTTCGCTGTCGTATTCGTTCATTTGACAGCCGAATGTGCGGATAAAAACTTTTTTCATGGTTTGTGTACTTTCAGGTAGCCCGTAATTGCGGGGCTGATGTTGAAAAATATTTTCAGGCTGCCTAATCTTTGTCTAATCCATTCAGGCTGCCTGAAAACTCGTAGCTTGGATATTTGTACCCAACAATTTTTCAAATAAAATAAATATTTATTAAATATATAAAATGTCGGATTCAAAAATCCGACTACAATTTTAGGCTTTGTATAGTGGATTCACTAAATCAGGACAAGGCGACAGCGACCGTCGTGTACACATACATAGTACATAAGGGAGCTGACAACGCTGTACTGGTTTAGTGAATTCACTATAAAAGTTTCAGCCTGAAATATTTTTCAGGCTGCCTATAAAAATAGAAAAATCGTATTATATAGCTAACTCAATTTAAAACAAGTATAGCCGTTTGAAATTAACACATACAGCGTTGCCAGCTCCATTAGCGGTCGCTGTCGCCCTGTCGGTGTTAATTTAAAACGACTATAATTAACTATAAAACTGTCGGATACAATTATCCAACTTCGACTTTAGGCAGCCTGAATAGATTAAAAATTTCAGGCTGCCTAAATTTTAAGAACTTATACTCATAAGCTTAATATAGTCGTGGAAATGAAAATGCAGTACAAGGCGACAACGCCCGCCGTGTACGAATAGTACATAAGGGCGTTGGCAACGCCGTACTGCTTTTTCAGTTCTGCAACTATATCTTGCTTTTATTGCCAATCTACTAGCTTACTGTATTGAATTTTAAATAATTATTCATAAAATTAATAAAACAGGTTCTTATTCTTTCGCTGCTGCCAATGCTTGCGTTAAATCATCAATCAAATCATCAATATGTTCAATACCGATACTTAAACGAATCATATCCACTGGCACACCAGCTGCTGCCAATTCTGCTTCATTCAATTGGCGATGAGTAGTTGTAGCAGGATGAGTCGCCAATGATTTTGCATCGCCAATGTTTACCAAGCGTAAAAACAGTTGCAGCGCATCAATGAATTTTGCGCCTGCCTCACGTCCGCCCTTGATGCCAAAACTTAATAGACCAGATGCTTTGCCGTCATAATCACGGTCAATCAAAGATTTAAATGGGCTATTATCCAAAGCAGGATAATTGACCCATGCAACTTGTGGATGATTTTGCAAAAATTGCGCTACTTTCAAAGCATTCTCGCAATGACGTTCCATGCGTAACGATAAAGTCTCCAAGCCTTGCAACAATAAAAATGCGCTTTGTGGCGACAATGCTGCGCCTGTATTGCGTAATGGCACGACACGCGCTCTGGCAATATACGCAGCTGCACCAAAGGATTCGGTGTAATTCACGCCGTGATAGGAAATATCGGGGCGGTTGAAAATCGCATCAAAACGTGGATTACCAGCCCATGTAAATTTGCCACTATCAATGATGGCACCGCCAATTGTTGTACCGTGTCCGCCAATATATTTGGTTAAAGATTGCACCACAATATCTGCTCCGTGTTCAATCGGGCGGAACAGAGCTGGCGATGGTACGGTATTATCCACCATCAACGGCAAACCTTGTGCGTGTGCTGCTTGGGCAAAGGCGGCAATGTCCACCACATTAATCGCAGGATTACCAATGGATTCGCAATAAACCAAACGGGTTCGTTCATCGGTAACAGCAGCGATTTGTTCGGGTTGGTCGGGGTCAATGAAACGAACTTCAATGCCTTGACGCGGCAGGCTGTGGGCAAAGAAATTGTAGGTACCACCGTATAAGGTTTTGGTTGCAATGATGTTGTCACCTGCTTCCACCAAGTTTTGCACGGCATAAGTAATCGCTGCCATGCCACTGGCAACCGCAAGTGCAGCAATGCCACCTTCCAACTGTGCCACACGTTCTTCCAATACAGCGGTGGTGGGATTCATGATGCGCGTGTAGATGTTGCCAGCCACATTTAAATTAAACAAATCTGCGCCATGCTGCGTATTGTCAAACGTGTAGGATGTGGTTTGATAAATCGGTACAGCGGCAGCTTTGGTGGTGGGTTCAGATTTGTAGCCTGCGTGTAAGGCGATGGTTTCGCGTTTCATATTGTTTCCTTTGTATGATGGTTGGTTAAAAAAGTTTCAGGCAGCCTGAAACTGATAAAATCCATTCTTAGAACCTGTATTCATCATTTTGGTAGCTTGATTTTGTTGATTTTTTTGCGAACACAAGGCGGGTTTTGTGCCCATAGCGAGACCATTGGCATAAAAATCCAACGCAGTAGGCGCGGAAAAAAACAATAAAAGCAAGCCATCAAGGTTGTGAATACAGGTTCTTAATTATGGTACACAAAATGACATTCATCAAATATAGTAAATTAAAATAAGAAATCTGCTTCGTTGCCCACGCCCTTATGTACTTGGTGTACACGGCGAGCGTTGTCGCCTTGCATCTTTCTTATTTTAATTCACTATATCATGATTTTCAGATGCTGCTTGATTTTTTCGTTTCATTTCTTGGCATACTTGATAAGTAAAATCTTCCCATTTCAAATGTAAATAACACACCATGCCCAATGTAAACGGCAATAACGCCATCCACCAAGCACTCATTTCAAAAGCAAGATAAATTAGCGTACCGAATGCCATTAAAAACAATATCATGAAAACAATATCAGGCAACCATAAGTCAGATTCTTTGAATCCGACAAATTTTGTGCTTGCTGAAAAAATGTCAGATACAAATATCCGACCCACATCCATTTTTACCTTTGCTCAATATAAAAGGCAGCCTGAAACTTTTCAGGCTGCCTAAAACCTGTCCCCTCCCACGCTGGCGGGGGAGCGTTAGGGGGCAGACTTACCAAGTTCTTCAATTTCATACCGCGTAGGTCGGATACTTGTATCCGACAAAACTTGTGGTTGCGTCTGAAAAGGAACAGATTGGCGGTAACTTCAAAAAATTGTCGTGTACTGAAAGGCAGCCTGAAAACTTATTTGATATTGGGCTATTAACATAAAAATCATTTTATATTCAAATATATGATTATAGGCAGCCTGAAAGAGATTTAAAGACATTGTGCTTATTGGTAGGGCAGCGAGGACATACTCTACGTTTACTAAAAATATTATGTACTATTGATTTTTAATTTGTTGTTTCAATAATTCAAACATTTCTTTAATCATAATTAATTCTTGGTTTTTTTGTGCTAATAATTCATCTTTATGTTGAATAATTAAATTAAGTTTTTGAATTTCAGATGCATCATTACCAAATAAGTTTACATTACCAATATTTTGATTATTATCGCTGTCTTTAATTTGAATAGTAATTCCATTAACATCTTTTTTAATTAAATCGGAAATATCAATATTTAAAACTTGTGCAATCTGTTCCAGTTTTTCAATATTTAAACGTACTTCACCACGTTCAATCCGCGCATAACCACTTGGCGACATTTCTAACTTTTCAGCCATTTCTTCTTGCGACCATTGATTTAATTCGCGTGCTAAACGGATTTTTTCATAAGTTTCCATATTTTTTGCTCTTTTTTGAAAGTTACTGCACTTTTAAGCTCTAGCTTAAAGCAGTTTTGATCAGTAAATTAACTTGATTTTTAATTCTATCACGGTGCAATGCATTGTACCATCTCTTGAACTTGATAAATTGGAGAACAAAATGAAACACTTTTTTATAACTTGCTGCACTGCTTTATTAATTTCTGCTTGCTCACAGCAAGTGGATTTTAGTGAAACAAATGTTGTTAGTGGTAGAATTTTTGAAGCGAGTACGAATAAACCATTTAGTGGCAAAGTAACCAATATTCCCTATATTCAACTTCCTATCCAGTATGCAACTGCTGCTTTACAAATGTATGTTGAAATTTCAGGTAGCAAAAGTATATTAAATTCCATACAAAAGGGCGGTATTTCTGCTTTCATGAATGATAGTGGTAAAGATTTTCCGATTGTATGTGATATTACAGTTAAAGAAGGTAATTTATCTGGACCTGTATCATGTCATATCAATGGTAATACACACTTGGAAATATTTTCTTTTAATTTTGAAAATAATGCATTAAATGGGGAAATAAAAATCAGCGACTTAAATAACGAACAGACAAGCACCATTCCTGTGTTTAATGGGAATATGGTTAATGGAAAATTAGATGGTAAATTTACTATATCCAGTAAGCACACAGGTAAAATCATTGCAACAGGACAATTAATCTCTGGGAAATTAGATGGAGAGCGAGTATTTTATAGTGCAGATGGAACTTTATTTGAAAAAGATAATTATACCAAAGGTACTTTAGTAAGCAAAACCATTTATAATCCACAGACAGGGCAGCCATTTACAACTGCAGTTTATAATGAATATGGGCAACATATTATGGATTGGGCAAAAGTAGAGTTTATCGCAACAAATGAAAAAGGAGAATTAGCAGATAAAATTCGTATTTTTAGGGTAACTGAATACCAAAGTTTTATCCAAGAGGATGGATTTAAAAATACAAGAATAACGAAAAAAATATATTACAATGTAGATACTGGTGCATTGCTGGGTGTGTTAACTTATAAAGATGGTAGCCCTTTTAATGGAATAGATTATGGTATGAATGATAAAGGAATAATTAATGATGAACATAATAGAGAATACATTAATGGTAACGTAGGCAAAACAAAAGCAGAATTAGAGCAAGAAGAGGAAAACGCCAAACAAGCTGCAGAATATGAGCGTATTAGAGAAGAAGAAAAACAAAGAGCTGCTGCGGAACAAGAAATTCAAGCACGAGAATTAGAGCGTGAATTTAGAGCTAAAGTAGAAGAGGAGTTTCAAAATTGCCTACAAAATACAGCAGTCGATTATCCTAATTTAACGGAGAATGAAATCCAACGACGTTGTGAGATAGATAAAGAATTTATGTTGAAATAAACTAATGTAATTCGGCATTTAGGCTGTCTGAACATCAATTCTTCATAAACTGCACAATAACTGTAAGTCAGTTTGTTACTTTTGTTCAATATAAAAAGGCAGCCTGAAAAGCCATTTGTAAACTTTTCAGGCTGCCTCATTCATCAATTCTTCATCGACTGCACAGGCGCAGGAATCCGCCCACCGCGATTGACAAACACTTCACACGAACCTTCTTTCACAGGCATAATCGGCGCGTAGCCCAGCAAACCGCCAAATTCCACGCTCTCGCCCACGTCTTTGCCCGTAACGGGGATAATCCGCACCGCCGTTGTTTTGCTGTTAATCATGCCAATGGCGGCTTCGTCTGCGATAATGCCTGAAATGGTTGCCGCGCTGGTTTTGCCCGCCACCGCAATCATGTCCAAACCGACTGAACACACCGCCGTCATCGCTTCCAATTTATCCAGCGTGAGAATACCGCTTTCCGCCGCCGCAATCATGCCTTCGTCTTCCGACACGGGAATGAACGCGCCACTCAAACCGCCCACCGCGCTGCTTGCCATCATGCCGCCTTTTTTCACCGCGTCATTGAGCAAAGCCAGAGCCGCCGTTGTGCCATGCGTACCGCACACCGACAAACCCATGCTTTCCAAAATCCGCGCCACGCTGTCGCCGACCGCAGGTGTGGGTGCCAGCGACAAGTCCAAAATGCCAAACGGAATGTTCAACATTTTCGCTGCTTCCTGCCCGATTAATTCGCCCACGCGCGTGATTTTGAACGCGGTTTTCTTCACAATTTCCGCGATTTCCGTTAAATCATGGCTGTCGCAACCCTGTAAGGCAGCCTGAACCACGCCCGGACCCGATACGCCTACATTGATAATCGCGTCCGCTTCGCCCGAACCGTGAAACGCGCCCGCCATAAACGGATTGTCTTCCACCGCATTACAAAACACCACGATTTTGGCGCAACCAAAGCCTTCGGGCGTGATGTTTGCCGTTTCCTTGATGATTTCGCCCGCCAATTTGACCGCGTCCATATTAATCCCAGCGCGGGTTGAACCGATGTTGATGGACGAGCAGACAATATCGGTGGTTTTCATCGCTTCGGGAATGCTGCGAATCAGCGTTTCATCGGCTGGCGACATGCCTTTTTGCACCAGCGCGGAAAAGCCGCCAATAAACGATACACCTATGTCTTTCGCTGCCTTATCAAGGGTTTGGGCGATGGAAACATAGCTGTCTGCGCCTGTTGCTGCTGCGATTTGCGCGATGGGGGTAACTGAAATGCGCTGATTCACAATGGGTACGCCGTATTTGGCAGACAAATATTGTGCGGTTTTGACCAAATCTTTGCCAATGCGTGTGATTTTATTGTAAATATTTTGGTTTAATATGTTGATATCGGGGTGAATGCAATCGTGCAAATCAATACCGATGGTAATGGTGCGCACGTCAAAATTTTGCTCGGCGACCATATTGATGGTTTCTAGGATTTCGTTGGTGTGGAGATTATTCATGGGTTTCCTTGAAAATTAGATTTGGGTTTTCAGGCAGCCTGAAACGATATAGCAATATTTGTAAGGTATAACTTATTGTACCAAAAATCTCAAATTACTCAATTATTTGAAATGATGTAACGAGTTTTACCCTACATTGTTGTGTATTTTCAGGCAGCCTGAAAGTTATTCAAATTCAGTAATTTCACTTTTTATTAACAGAATATTTCGGCTCACCAATCTGATAAGACGAAATCAATTTTTTCAAATCATCGTTCACTTTGTGTCGGGCATGAATGCCCGACCTACAAATTCAAATTGTTATATACTGTAAAGCTGCCTGAAACTGGTAAAATCAATGCCATTATTGTACATAAAATGGGGTTTATCCCAATATGTATGAATGCGTCCATTCCCAATCCATTTCATACCATCGTGGCAGAATTTTACCAAGTTTTTGCCTATCCCAAGCCTGCACAACGATTGAATGTTTGCGATTGCGGTCGTTGCGTACACCCTGATTTTGAACGGGAAATGCGTACTTTGTCCTTGCGTGAATTGCAAAAAGCCCATATTTATGAATACATTCGTACAGTCTCATTGATTGGTGCTGTCTCATTGGAAGCCGAACGCCCCGATGAAGTCCGTTATTTTTTGCCGCGCATGGTGGAATTGTTCACGCAGGGCAAAGAATTGCACCATTCCATTGAAGTATATTTCAAGCGCGTAGGCGAATGCGTTGCCCATTTTACACCAACAGAAATGGCTTTATGGCAACGATTTTGTAATGAATATTTGATGGCTTTACTGAGTATTTATCCTTATGAAAAAATAGATTGGAAAGTTAAGGATATTGGAAACGATTTATTCAATTATGTGGTCATGTTCCACATTGGCTGTGCGGACATTCAACCATTTTTGGCTTTTTGGGCGACACAAAACACGCCACAATCCACACTGAATTATGTTTTGAATGCCTATGGCGAATATTGGGGCGAGCGTTATCACACTTATCCGCCTGCTTGTTCATGGCACAATGAATTTGCCAATGATTATCCCGAACTGAAAATCATCATGGAAAATTGGCTGAATCATCCGCAACATAAAGCGCATTTTGTAAATTGTTTGCTGGATTTAAGCGCAGATGAAATTCAAAAATACCATGACGCATACGATAAGATGGGTATTTGGGCTTACAACAGCATAGATGATTTATTTGATATTTTGACGGAATAAATTTGGGCTTTCAGGCAGCCTGAAAATTATTCAAATTCGGTAATTTCACGATTTAAATAAATTTTATCATCAATTCTGGTTTCTATTGGGAGATAGAAATGGTAGTCTGGCAAATAGTAGCCAATTTCTTTTTTTCGCTTATCCCATTCCCATACACATTCCACTTTCTTGGCTTGCCCTTTGATATTTGGGTGCAAAGTTTTGGCTGCAACCATTGATGTAATTTGACAAATCGTATCGCCCAAATTCTCTTCAAGATTAAAATAATTCTGTTGATACTGAAATACTGTGCCGACTTCCGCTTTCTGCCAATCACGCATATTTTGTTGATATGAAACCAAATTTATTTTGGCGGTGTGATTTTTGGCGATACTTTCCGAGCGCAATGACAACCATTGCCCTAAAAAAGAAAATTCTTTTGTTTCATAACTTTGTGTTAATGTTGTCTGATAAACAATATTGGGGGTATCGGTTTGTTGAATAAAATATTGAATTTGCATTGGCTTGTCATTATCTGAATGATAAATCAGGCTTATTTTATTAACAAAATATTTTGGCTCACCAATCTGATAAGGCGCGACCAATTTTTTCAAATCATCGCTCACTTGAATCATCGGCGCTTTTTGCGTAACCGTGTTTTGACACGCCACTACGACCAATGCTGTGAATAAAATCATCATCTTTTTCATGATTTATCTTTCTTTTTTCAGGCTGCCTGAAACAATGTAGCACTGATGTGTAGGATGCAACTTGCTGCACCCTACCTTTCAGGCTGCCTGAAAAATATTACTGCCAATTTTTCTTTTTAGAAGTATGCCCAATCCCCACATTAAAACTATTGGTCGGGTCAAGTTTGCGGTAAAACGCTTTCAATTCAGGTTTCGCTTCATACAAATGCCCCACATTATGCTCGGCAGGATATTGTGCGCCGCGCTCGTCCAGCAATGCCAACATTTCGTGTTCCAAAGCCAGCCAATCATTGCCTTTTTTCACAATATAATCCTGATGGAAAACATGGCAGAAAAAATGCCCATAATACAATTTATGGCTGATTTTGCTGTCAATGCTTTCAGGCAGCTTTTCATACCAATCCGTGTCATTGCGGCGCAAGGCGATGTCCAACGCCAAAATTTCTTCCACTTCATCGGGGTGTACCGCGCGATAACGCACCGCCGCACTCGCCACCGCAAAACGGTGCAACATGGCAGCCTGCGCTTCTTGCGGATTGCATTCAAAAAACGCGCCTTTGGCAGAATCGGCAAACAGGTTTTGCAAATATTGGCGCGCCTCGTCCACGCCATCGCCACCCATTTTGATGATTAAATGGTGTTCAAATTGCGCGTGATAATCCAACATTTTTTGTGGCAAATGTTGCGGTAAAAATTTGGACGCAAATTGCAAGGCGCGGTCAGAAAAATGCTTGGGTAACATTGGGATTTTTTTCGCCAAACGGTCTGCGCTGGCTTTGGCGGCGAACATTTTGGGTAAATTTGCTGTGCCAGCATGTTTGATGATGTAAAACATGTCTTTGCCATAAGTCAGCGCAATATCAAACGCGGTGCGATGAATGTATTCGCCCAAAATCGGTAAACTTTTGAAATTGCCCAACATATCGCGGCGAATTTGTGTCAAAACTGCCGTGTCATTGGTGCCGAGATAAAATACCGCCGTGTTTTTTTCCGCAGGGAAAGTGTCCAAACGCACGGCAAACACCGCCAATTTACCCGCGCTGCCCGAAGCCTCATAGTGTCGTGCAGGGTCGGCATTGAAACGCGCTGGTGTATTCGCATTCACATCGCGCACATGGTTGCAGTAGGCGTGGTCGTGTCCTTTGCCGCCAGCCTGAATGTCTTTGCGTTGGTAGTGATGTCCCTGTAAATTCGTCAAAATTTCTTCGGGTGTGTCGCCCAAATCAATACCCAAATGGTTTACCAATTCCAATTCGCCTTGCGCGTTAATTTGCGCGTACAACGCCATTTCCGTGTAAGCAGGTCCGCGCTGTACCAAAGAACCACCCGAATTGTTGCACACCCCACCCACCACAGACGCGCCAATGCAAGATGAACCAATCACAGAATGTGGTTCACGTCCAAGCGGTTTCAGTTTCAGTTCCAATTCGTTTAAGGTAGAACCTGCCAAACACACCACTTGTTCATTATTGTTAATCAACTGAATACCGTTGATTTTCATCGTGTTAATAATGACAATATCGCGGTCATAATCGCCACCTTGTGGGGTAGAACCGCCCGTCAAGCCTGTGTTGGCAGCTTGGCTGATGACCACCACATCTGCCGCCACGCACGCTTGCAAAGCCTGCCATTGTTGCAGCAAAGTTTTCGGGCGCACCACCGCCAAAGCCGCGCCTGAACCAAAACGGTAGCCTTCTCGGTAGGGCAATGTTTGCGCTGGGTCGGTTAAAACATCGTTTTCGCCAACGATTTGGCGCAGTTGTTCTAATAATTGTGCTTGCGTTGTCATAATGTTTTCCTTTGTTCAAAATATTCAGGCAGCCTGAAAGAAATTAGAACCTATATTCATAAGATTGATTGCTTGATTGTATTGCCAATTTTTGCGGATACAAGGCGACTTTTCATGTCAATATTGAACATATTGGCATGAACAGTTAACGCAGTAGGTGCATAAAGTGGCGATAAAAATAAGTTATTAAGATTGTGAATACAGGTTCTTAAATACGATGCATGGCGTTAAAAATATCTTCGTGTTGAATGCGGATTTGCAGCGCGAGTTTTTCGCTTTCTTGACTGAACAAGTCGGCTAATTCGGTAGGCGATTTAGAGCATTTGCTGGTATCCACCAAAATAACCATCGTAAAAAAATCGTTCATCAGTTGTTGGCTGATGTTTACAATATTAATTTGGTTTGCCGCCAATAATTTAGCAACATCATACACAATGCCAACACGGTCTTTGCCAATAACAGTAATCACAGATTGAGACATTTTCTTTCCTTTCAAAAGGATATGATTGAATAAAATCGTGTCAATGAAAATAAAATCATACGATACAACGTAGTAGTAGTATGTTTGTTCTTTTCATTGGCTGTTAATCCATTATAACCATAATTAAAACAATTAAGGTAGAAACCTTTATCAAAAATAGGGTATGGCGTATGATTTAGTTTAAATATACTTATAAATCAAATAAATATAAATTAAGGCAGCCTGAAAACATGATTTTTTTGTTTTCAGGCTGCCTTATTTATAACAAACGTTCAATCGGTAACCACGACAAAACTCGGCTAATTGCACGTTTCCAAAAACTCGCTTCGGGTTCACGATGACTGGGCGGTGCATCAGCGTTTTGCGGGTCATACCATTGCAATTTACCTTGTTCGTTTAGACTAACGTGATACGCATTATGTTGTGCTTGCTCATGCAAACGCTGCTCCATTTGCTGTGCCAGTTGCGGATTATGTAACACCAAGCCCATTTCCGTATTCAAGCGTGCCGAGCGTGGGTCAAGATTAAACGAGCCAACAAACATGCGTTCCTTGTCCACAATAAATGTTTTGGTGTGCAAACTGGTGGACGAGCTGCCCGTTAAACCCTTGTCGCGTAATGTATATTGACTGCCATCCGATTTTAATTCATACAATTTCACACCCGATTGCAATAATGGCTTGCGATAACGCAAATAACCCGAATGTACCGCTGCAACATCGGTTGCGCGTAAAGAATTGGTCAAAACCGTAGTTGTCACACCTTGTTGTTCCAAATCACGCAATATTGCGACACCCGATTGAGTTGGCACAAAATATGGACTAACCAAATACATTTCGCGTTGTGGCGTACCCAAAGCGCGACGCATTTCCGCATTAATATCCACTTGCACATCACGGTCTAATGCTTTGGCGGGGTCATCGCTGACCAATTGTGCTTGCGCCGCAATATACGGCACACCTGCGCCCGATGCAGCCTGAATAATGGGTGCTACTTGCAAAGTTTGTTGATAATGTTGCAACACAGGATTTTTTTCATAATCCAAGCGCAATTTTTCTTCGCCACGCACAATATTATATTTTTTAACAATACTTTCAATGGGATAAGCAGATTGACTGCGCCAATAACGGTCAAATTCCTGCGAAATGCGCGTAACAATGCCGCCACTGACCAACACGTCCACATCCGAAAATACGGTTTCATCGCCCACATCAAAATATTCATCACCAATATTGCGTCCACCAATGATGCTGGCACGATTATCCGCTGTCAGTGATTTATTGTGCATACGGCGATTAACGCGTGGAAAATCATGTAGATAACCCAATGCGCGCCAACGCCGATTCAAAAATGGATTGAATAGCCGCACTTCAATTTTCGGGTGTTGATTCATGACCATCAACACATCATCCATGCCGCGCGTATTGTTATCATCCAGCAACAAGCGCACACGCACGCCACGTTCTGCTGCTTGATAGAGTTTTTGCAACAATAGGCTGCCTGAAATATCGTTATGCCAAATATAATATTGCGTATCAATAGATGTTTCTGCATTTTCTATCAATTTGATACGCGCGGCAAACGCATCTTGTGCGTTATCCAAGATATAAGTATGCGCGTTGAATTTGGGTTCGCTGCTGGATTCGTCTGATTGTGCTTTTGTGTCAGCAGCAGTTAGTGGTGGTAATTGCAAAGCGCGTTCCAGTTTTTCGGCACGCACGGTGGGAATATAAATACTTGGTGTGCGGTTGGATAAATCAGGTAGCGTGGTTTGACACGCAGCAAGCAAGATGATGCTGGTATAGATGGTTATTTTTTTGAAATACAACATAAGTGTGTGAAGAATATGATGAATTATATGAAAATTAAAAAACAAAAGGCAGCCTGAAAGTATTTTTTTATTTTCAGGCTGCATAATCATTATGGACGATGTTCGCGTTTTAATCGCACATAAACAATGCGTTTGGCTATGGCGATGGTTTCATTGTGAGCATCAAATAAACGCACGGTAAATTCGGGCAAATGTTTTTCGCCATTGGCAGCCGCATTTTTTATTGCGTCAATTTCTGCATGACTTAAACGGCATTCCAAAAAAACTTCGCCGTATGCGGCTTTGACAAAATCAATATGGGCTTCTTTGTCCCACACATAATAGGATTTTCCCAAAATATTTTGCAGCATCATGGCATAAATCGGGTCGGTAAACTTGAATAAACTGCCACCAAATTGGCTACCATGCATATTTTTGGTAAGTTTCCAATTTTTCATTTTACCTTTGACTGCGGTAAAATCTTCGGCAATTTCGGTGATGACAATGCCTGAAAACAACAAGGGTAGCCATAAGTTGATACGACGTTTCATGATTTGTGCGGGAGTACGCGAGCATTTTAGCCAAGAAAACATAAATATCCTGAAAATATGTCAATTAAAATAAAGACCTGTATTCAAAAGATGAGAATACAGGTTTTTTATATTTTCAGGCTGCCTTTTGATGATGAGGCAGCCTGAAAAATTATGCTTCGCTTAATAATAGACGATGCACGGTTTCTTTATCAGCATGCAGCAGTTCATCACGAATGTGCTTATCCGAGAATTTGCTTGCCAAATGCGACAGAATTTCCAAATGTTCACCTGTCGCTTGTTCGGGTACGAGTAAGACAAATACCAATGAAACTGCTTTGCCATCGGGAGCATCAAATCCCACAGGCTCTTTTAAACGTGCAAACAAACCTGTTACATTTTGCACGCAAGAGGAGCGTCCATGTGGAATAGCAACACCTTGCCCCAAACCTGTTGAACCGAGTTTTTCACGCGCAAATAAACAGTCAAAAATCATTTCTTTGGGAAGCCCAGATTCACTTTCCAGCATTTCTGCCACTTGTTCAAACAAGCGTTTTTTGCTGCTGGTTTCCAAGTCCAGCACAATACGTGAAAAAGGAAGAATATCGCCAATGACTTTCATGTGATGCAACTTTTAAAAAATAAACAGGTGCGGATTTTAACGCTTGCTTACATACTCTACAACATTTTCCATTAAATTTATATTTTTCAGGCTGCCTGAAAAGATATTCCAATCTGAAACTTTTGCCAAACCCCAAAGTGCAGACCAAATTCTTGGATCCGACATTTTTCATGCTCCACAACTATAGTGAATTCAATTTAAATCAGGACAAGGCGACAGCGACCGCCGTGTACACCTAGTACATAAGGTGTAGAAATTACTAGCGTTGTTTACAGTATTGAAAGACAATACTGCCATGAATATCCATAAGAACACTCGCCTTACCCCACACCATCGTCAAGCCATTTGGCTAGCTTATACGCAAAACAAAGAAAGCGTTACTTCACTGGCTCGCCGTTTTATGGTTAGTCGCCAAACCATTTATCGTGTACTGAAAGCCGCTCGTCTTCGCCTACTTAAACCGCAAAACAGCACCAACAATCGTTTCAAACAAGCAAAATACGGTATGAAACGATTAGCCAAAGTAGAACGAGAAATTCAAGAGAAACTCAAAAAGCAAGCACAACGATACAATAAATCTTATCCTGGCGAAATGGTACATGTAGATACCAAACGCTTACCTTTACTTAAAGGACAAAAAGCAACGGATAAACGTGAGTATCTGTTTGTTGCTATTGATGATTTTTCTCGTGAGTTGTATGCTGCCATTTTGCCTGATAAAACTGCTACAAGTGCGGCTAAATTTCTAACTGAACAAGTCATAGAGCCTTGCCCATACCAAATTGACTGCATTTATTCAGATAATGGTAGTGAATACAAAGGTGCGGCAAATCATGCGTTTGGTGTGGCGTGTTTTGAAAACAATATCAATCAAAAATTCACTCGCCCAGCACGTCCACAAACCAATGGCAAAGCGGAACGCGTAATACGAACGATTATGCAGATGTGGTATGAGAAAACAGAGTTTACTGATCCATTGCATCGGCAAAAGGAATTATGTCGTTTTGTGAATTTTTATAATACTGTAAAGCCGCACAGTTCCTTAAATGGCGATACGCCATTTGAAGTGTTACAAGCTTATTTTTCTCAACCTGTTGTGTAAACAACTCGGTTTATTTCTACACATAAGGGAGCTGGCAACGCTGTACTGGTTTAAATTGAATTCACTATAATTTCAAACGACTATGGTATTTGTATAGCACGCAATGGATACACAGCAAAATAATATGTAAAAAGAAAACCGCCTAAACAAATGCTTAGGCGGTTTAAATTTGGCTCCCCGAGCTGGGCTCGAACCAGCGACCTGCGGATTAACAGTCCGTCGCTCTACCGACTGAGCTATCAGGGAATGAATGCTTGCATTATACAGGAAGCCTGAAATTTGTCAAATCATCTTTTGATATTATTTTTTATATAATTGTTCAAAAAAGAAATTTAATTTCAGGCAGCCTGAAAACTATTTATCCAAATCAAATTCTTTGTGCAACACGCGTGTTGCTAATTCCATGTATTTTTCATCAATCAACACAGAAACTTTGATTTCAGAGGTAGAAATCATTTGCAAATTGATGCTTTCAGCTGCCAATGCACGGAACATTTGTGCTGCCACGCCCACATGTGAACGCATACCTAAACCCACGATAGACACTTTACATACCGCATCATCGCCACTTACTTCGGTTGCGCCAATAGAATCTTTCAGGCTGCCTAATAAATCCAAAGTGTGTTTATAATCACCGCGTGGTACGGTAAAAGAAAAATCAGTCGTGTCTTCGTTGCCTACATTTTGAATAATCATATCTACATCAATGTTTGCATCTGCCACAGCGCCCAAAATTTGGTATGCAATCCCTGGTTTATCGGGCACGCCTCGCACATTAATGCGCGCTTGGTTTTTATCAAATGCCACACCAGCCACTACTGCTCTTTCCATGTTTTCATCTTCCTCAAAAGTAATTAATGTTCCATCGCCACCATCTTGCAGGCTACTCAATACGCGCAAACGAACTTTGTATTTACCTGCAAATTCCACTGAACGAATTTGCAAAACCTTGCTGCCCAAACTTGCCAATTCCAACATTTCTTCAAAAGTGATGGTATCCATTCGTTTGGCTTCGGGAACAACACGCGGGTCAGTAGTATAAACACCGTCCACATCGGTATAGATTTGGCATTCGTCTGCTTTTAACGCTGCTGCCAATGCCACCGCCGATGTATCCGAACCACCGCGTCCCAAAGTAGCAATATTGCCTTCGGTGCTGATACCTTGGAAACCTGCCACAATCACGACACGTCCAGCGTTTAAATCTGCCAGCATTTTTTCGCTATTAATGTCTTCAATACGAGCTTTGGTGTGTGCCGTATCGGTTTTCACAGCAACTTGCCAACCTGTGTAACTCTTTGCATCTACGCCAATATTTTTCAACGCCATTGCCAACAAACCAATGGTAACTTGCTCGCCCGTTGCCAACACCACGTCTAATTCACGTGGGTCAGGAAATTCTTGCATTTCGTGTGCTAACGCGACCAAGCGGTTGGTTTCGCCACTCATGGCAGACACCACCACCACGACATCATGACCCTCATCTCGCGCTTTTTTCACGCGATTGGCAACATTTTTGATTCGCTCGGCAGAACCAACCGAAGTGCCACCATATTTTTGTACAATCAACGCCATTTTCTGCTTCCTATTTTGATATAGATGGAAAAAGTTGTTTGGATTGTAGCATAAAATTTCATTTCTGGTAGTGGCAAACAAGATTGTTTATTTGGACGTGGCATTTTATAAATATATTTTATTTTATAAATACTTATATAAATAATTACAGTCCCTGCGAAATAAAAAATAGAATATTTAAGTATCCCCCCCTATTCAGTTGCGTAAGAAATTCATTTTCTTGTTTTCAGGCTGCCTACCGAAATAGGCAGCCTGAAAATAAAAATTCATATTTATCACAATATTCAAAACACAATACACTTTGCGCAATAAAAACTGCCAATTCTTTTTATAGCAAAACCCAAGCCTTTTCAGGCTGCCTAGAACTTGCCGAAATAGCTGTATAACGCTATCATGCCAGTTTTGAAAACAACCACACATAAGGAACACAAAATGGCATTCACTCTTCCAGAATTGGGTTTTGCTTACGATGCGTTAGAACCATTTTACGATGCACAAACTGTTGAAATCCACCACAGCAAACATCATCAAACCTATGTAAACAATGCTAATGCAGCGGTTGAAAGTTTGCCTGCTGAATACCACAATTTGTCTGCCGAAGAAATCATTTCGCGTGTCGCTGAATTGCCAGCGGATAAACAAATGCCTGTTCGTAACAATGTAGGCGGTCATGCAAACCATTCTTTCTTCTGGGAAAACTTGAAAGTCGGTACAACCTTATCAGGCAACCTGAAAGCAGCTATTGAACGTGATTTTGGTAGCGTAGACACATTCAAAGAGCAATTTGAAAAAGCGGCGCAAACTCGTTTTGCATCAGGTTGGGCATGGTTGGTATTGAACAATGGCAAATTGGAAATTGTTTCTACGCCAAACCAAGACAGCCCATTAATGGGTAAAGCGATTGCAGGTTGCGAAGGCACGCCGTTGATGGTATTGGATGTTTGGGAACATGCTTACTATTTGAAATTCCAAAACCGTCGCCCTGACTACATTAAAGAATTTTGGAATGTTGTAAACTGGGATAAAGTTCAAGCACGTTTTGATGCGGCGACTGCTTAATTAATCGTATTATGCCCGATTCAGCCTTGTTGCCTTTTGCAAACAAGGCTGTTTTTGCACATGCTTAACAAGAAAGAAAACCTATGAAATTGCAACAGTTGCGTTATGCGGTGGAAGTTTTCCGTCGTAATTTAAATGTATCCGATGCTGCCGATGCTTTGTTTACTTCGCAACCAGGGGTATCTAAACAAATTCGTTTACTGGAAGAAGAATTGGGGACACAGATTTTTATCCGCAGCGGTAAACGCATTGTCGCGGTAACGCAAGCAGGTGTCAAAATCTTGGAAACGGCAGAACAAATTTTACGCAATGTACAAAATATTAAAAACATTGGCGGCGAGTTTTCTGATACACAATCAGGTGTATTAACCATTGCTGCTACGCATTCACTCTTACGTTTCAGGCTGCCTGAAACCATTTCTGCTTTTCAGGCAGCCTATCCCGATGTGCGTTTGATTTTAAAACAAGGTTCGCCCGCTGAAATTGCCGAAATGGTGTTCAATGGAGAAGCCGATTTAGGCGTAGGCAAAGATGTACCACAAAATGCCACAGAACTACGCAAATTATCTTACAGCGCATGGCGATATGTCTTGATACTGCCGCATGAACATAAATTGGCGCATCAATCCCACATCACTTTAACAGACATCGCTGCCCATCCTTTGCTGACCTATGATTTTACATTTGACACAGGTTCAGCGGCAGCACGAGCATTTGCACGCGCCAAATTAGCCGCGCAAACGGTATTTACTTCCGATGACAGCGCGATTTTGAAACAATATGTTCGCTTAGGCTTAGGCATAGGTTTATTGGACGATACCGCATTCCATACCACAATGGATACAGATTTAGCGATGCGAGACATTGGGCATTTATTTGAACCATGCGAATACAAAATCCTATTGCGTGGCGATGCTTTATTGCGTGGCTATGCTTATGATTTTATGCAATTATTACACCCAAGTTTAACACGCGACCGCATCAATCATTTGATGTATGCGCCCGCCATTGAAGATTTTTCTATTTAATCATGCAATCCCGATTAGGCAGCCTGAAAAATGCGCGCAGTTTCAATTTTGCGCGATTTATTTGGCGAAGATTTGACGAAACAGGTATCACGCAAGCAGCAGGCAGTTTAACCTTTACCACGCTGCTGGCATTGGTACCTGTTTTGGCGATTATGCTGGTTGTCGTTACCGCATTTCCCATGTTTGATGACCTCGTTACGGCTTTTTTAAACTTTGTAAACAGCATCATCGTTCCTAGTGGCGCAACAGCGGTCAGTGATTATTTGGAAACTTTCAAATTACAAGCAGGCAAACTCACCACCATCGGCATCATCGCCATGCTGATTACCGTCTTAATGCTGATACAAACCATTGAACAAATATTCAACCGCATTTGGGCAGTACGACAACAACGTTCATGGTGGATACGCTTACCAGCCTATATTGCCCTATTGATACTCGTCCCACTTGGCACAGGTATCAGCCTAACCCTTTCCGCCATTATTTTACCGTTTGACAGTTTAGCCCGAGAATATCCCCTATTTTCAGGCAGCCTGAAAAGCGCGTGGCAAATTGCATTAGACACTTTGGCTTTGGCTTTACTGTATCGCACCGTTCCCAATAGCCACGTTCCCTTGCGCCACGCATTCAGCGGTGCATTACTTACCGCTATTTGTTTAGAAGGCGCAAAATGGGGGTTTGGCGTTTATCTGCGCCACTTTAATAGTTACGAACTGGTATATGGCGCATTTGCCGTTGTCCCCGTATTTCTCATCTGGCTCCACTTACTGTGGACAATTGTATTAACAGGTGCATTACTTACCGCATGCAGCAACTATTGGCACGGCGGCGCATTTGAACGCACCGATGCCCACACCTTATTTGATGATGTCATCAGCATGATGCTCTTACTCACTCACACTTATTACACCGAAGAATTTCTCCGCGTCCGCCACTTTCGCCAACAGCTCAACATTGGCTACGACCGCATAGAACGCATATTGCAACATTTAGAAAAACACGGCTATGTTCAACGTTTAAAATACGGTTGGCAACTCAATAGGCAGCCTGAAAACATTTTACTATCTGATTTATTTGCTTTATTTGTATACGACACCCATGATAAACACGGCAACAATCCTATTTTGCGTGAAAAAATGCAAACCTGTGTCCACCATTTGAACACCAGCTTGGCAGATTTATATCAGCAGCAAAAATAGTC
This sequence comes from Wielerella bovis, assembly GCF_022354465.1. Lineage (NCBI taxonomy): Bacteria > Pseudomonadati > Pseudomonadota > Betaproteobacteria > Neisseriales > Neisseriaceae > Wielerella > Wielerella bovis. The sequence goes on from NZ_CP092361.1 coordinate 1,847,317, forward strand.
ATTTAAAATAGTGTCCCAATAAAACAAAAATAGGTCAGATTCTTGAATTAAATATTTATTTTGATTTGAAATATCAGATATGAGTATCCAACCTACGCGTTTTCAGGCTGCCCTTCCTCATATAACAAAAAACAAAAAGCAGCCTGAAACCCAATTTTATTTGACGGCAAGTTAAACAACACTTACCCTTATCCATTCTATATCATATTCACAAACCCACCATGCCAAATAAACCCACTCGCCGCGCCGTGTACGCAGGCAGCTTTGACCCGCCCACCAATGGGCATTTATGGATGATAACCGAAGCACAACAACTGTTTGATGAACTGATTGTTGCCATTGGTGTTAATCCCGACAAACGCAGCAACTACACCCTAGCCGAACGCAAACAAATCCTAGAAGAAATATGCCAGCCCTTTTCAAATGTCCAAGTTGCCTCATTTGAATACGAGTATTTGGTAAATTATGCCTACGATGTTGGTGCAGATTTCATTGTACGCGGCATCCGTTCCGCCAGCGATTACGAATATGAACGCGCCATTCGCTACATCAACGCCGATTTGCAACCTTCCATCCAAACCGTGTTTTTGATGCCCCCACGAGAAATTGCCGAAATTTCTTCCACTATGGTCAAAGGTTTGGTTGGACCAAAAGGTTGGCGCGAAATCGTTCATCGCTATGTTCCCGAACCTGTGTTTAAGAAAATTTTGGCAGATAATGCTGATAAATAAAAAAGGCAGCCTGAAAAAGTTTCAGGCTGCCTTTTATTTATTCTAACCACGCCCAACCATGTTGCGACAAGATTTCTCGCCATTGCACCACAATTTCCATATTGATCGCATCCACATCATCATGCAAAAACTGCACCACTATGCCCGCTTGTGCCGCTTGCGCCAATTTTGTCAGCGTCCGCATCACGCCGCGGTCTGGTACATGATGCGCGCGCACGCCCACCAATAATTGCACCGATTGTTGCGCCAATTCATCCAACAAAATTGCCACATCGCCGCGTTCCGCTAACACGCCTTTGTTTACCCAATCTTGCCCCAAAATTTGCTCAAACCATTGCGGATTTTTTGGCGGTGCATCTAACACAATCGCCCATCGTGCGCCCTGTGCGTCCAATGAAATTTTGGGTGCAATGTGTGGAATGTCATCGGCACGATAATCGCTGGCATCATCCACAATTTTTTGCTGCCATTTTTGGCTGATATTTTGATAATACGGTAAATTTAAATCTATTTCAGGCTGCTTTTGACGGCGTTGATACACGCAAATTGCCCACGCCAACAAACGCGGTAAACAGCCATAGCACAGCAAACTGCCCAGCAACAAACTGCCCCAAGTCGCCGCGTGTTCCGCGTGATAGGCATTTTGTGCCGCGCGTACCATGTCATCGGTTGGCACGGCAAAACCCAATTTACTCGGCAGCCATGCCAGCACCGCAATAATTTGGGCAAAATGGTTGCCATTGAGCAACGTGCTTTCCCAGTTAAACTGATATTGACGCACAATCAGCAGTAACAAAACCGCAGCAAACATGCCACCCAAACCACACAATGCCAAACGATGACTCATGGCACCGCGTGTCCATTTGGCGCGTGGTTGCATGGCAGCTTGCGTGTACAATTCGGTGAGCGTTTGCCCAATGCTATCACGGCTGCCTGAAAACAACGCGGCGTGTGGCATATTTGGCGTTTTGTTGAGACACAAACCCAATAACCACACAATTAGCATCAGCGTGTTGATGCCGAGTACGGCAAACAAAATCAGAAAAAAATTCAGGCTGTCTTGTTGCATCATGCCGTATGTGCCGATAAAACCAAACACAAACCAAATCACGCTCGCTGCGGTTAGCATAAAATGTAAACGGCGTTGATGCGTTGTCAAGCGGTTGGCAAGTTGTTGGTCGCGGTCTATTAATTGGGCGCGGCGATGGAGTTTGCTGCGAATATCGCCATCGGTGTGGCGCAGCAATTCGGTGATGCTGTTGGGGTCGCTGGGAAAAATGTGTCCGCGTTGTTCCAGTAAGCGGATAAATTCGGTGTGTAAATACATATTTTTTGAATGATTTGTTTTTCAGGCTGCATGGGAAAAATAGGCAGCCTGAAAGGATATAAATGGTTTTCTGGACGACCGATGGTAGGCGTGATGACTGCTACGGTATAATTGGCTGGCTGGCTGGCTGGCTGGCTGGCTGGCTGTGGATGTATTGCATTTTGACTATTCTCACTATTTTGCATATTTTCAGGCTGCCTTAATATTTATTATTGTTTTAACAAGATTTTTTCAGGCTGCCTATTTTATAAAAGCAGTCTGAAAAAACGATTTACGCCATTTCAGGTACATTCAAACCGTCCGTCAGCGCATCGCATAATTCACGCAAATAACGCGCATCTATCTCATCAAATGTTGCCAATTCCGTGTGGTCAATATCCAACACGCCGACAATTTCGCCGCGTTTATTGTAAACAGGCAACACAATTTCCGATTGCGACAAAGACGAACACGCAATATGGTCAGGGTGCGCGTTCACATCAGGCACCACCATAATTTGATTTTGCGCCCACGCCTGCCCGCATACACCTCGTCCTTTAGCAATACGCGTACACGCAATCGAACCTTGAAATGGCGCGAGAATCAGCTCATTCTTCGCCGTATCCACCCAATAAAACCCGACCCAAAACCAGCCAAAATGCTCTTTCAACACCGCGCAAACATTCGCCAGAGTCGCAATAAACAAATCACTATCCGCTTCAATTAAACCACGCAATTGTGGCAATAATTGCTCATATTTTTCCGCTTTATCCGTACCTGATAAATGAATTTCGTGCATGATATTTCCCTTTCTTAATCAATATTTTTCAGGCAGCCTGAAACCCACAAGCATTGTAACAGATTGCCTTGACAGAACATATTTTAACCACAGCCAACAATTTAGCGTACAATCCCATCAATCAATCCCCCAATTTGTCAGCCATGTCCAACGCCTACCTGATTCTCTGCCACCACGCCCCCTTGCACATTCGCACGCTCGCCCTGCGCCACCCAAACGCACATTATTATCTGCATTACGATGCACGCGCCCCGCTTATCAAATTAGACAGCCTAAAAAATCTACCTAATGTTCATATTTTACGCCACCGCATTGCCGTTAATTGGGGCGGATTTTCCATGATAGAAGCCACGCTCGCCCTATTTCAGGCTGCCTTATCTAACAAAAATAATCAATATTTTCATTTAATTAGTGGAGATTGCGCACCCTTATTATCACCCGAGCAACTTGCCGAACAATGCGCCATGCAGCCTGAAAACACCATTTGGCTACACAGCGAAAACACGCCACACTTACGCTATCGCACCCGTTTTAATGCACCACACGCCGATACCACTTGGCAACGCCATTTTATCGGCAAGATATTGACACGCAGCCTGAAAATTGCCGATAAAATTTTGCCCAGCAAGGAAATATGCCTATCGGGCAGCCAATGGTTTTCTGCCAATCGTGCCGCCTTGCAATTATTGTTTAACGAAAGTTTGGGCGATGCCACCGCGTATTTTGAGAAAAAATTGGTGCCAGATGAACATTTTTTTCAATACATTGTGGCACAAAATATCGATAAATTTCATCATATTAATCAAAATAAACGCTTGATTCGTTTTGCTGATGCTGCTGCCAATCACCCCGATTTTTTAACTCTGGATGATTTGTGGGCAGCGCAACGTGAAGGTGCGTGGTTTGCGCGAAAAGTGTCAGCGGAACACATAGCGCGTTTTTTGCAATATGAACCAGATGTGTAATTTCATCACAAAAGGCAGCCTGAAACGAGTCAAAATAGCTTTCAGGCTGCCTTATTTCAATTATTTATTTTAGAAAAATACGATTTTCAGGCTGCCTGAAAAACCGCCACGCACACTTCTTCCCCAACTGCGGCACTCAAAGCTTCGTTCAAAACCTCAAAAAATTCACGTTGTTCGCGCGTGGAAAACCACACACCATCTTTTTCGGCAAAATGGTAGCCACCACTTTTCGCCGCAATCCACAATTCCTGATTGGGCGTGTGGCGATTAACAATGATTTGCGTGCCATCGTCCGCTTCAATCGTCAGCACATTGCCCGCCAGCAAACAATCCAAATCGTAATCATCCAACTCATCTTCAATATGGGCAAAAAGCGCATCAGAATGTTGCAAAAATTCAGTTTCGGTCATGATTTTATGTGTCCAAATGTTGTAAATGTTTTAAAATGGCGAACATTTTGCCAGTTTTCAGGCAGCCTGAAAAGAAAGTTTCATGATGAATAAAATAATTTTGCTTGGCACACTTGCCACACTAACCGCCTGCGGTTTCAAAGGAGATTTATATTTACCCAAAGAAAACGATGACGCGCATTTTGGCGTGATTCAAACAGGCATTGATTTCCGCCGTCCAACGCCACAAACGACAAGCGAACCAATAAACATGACACCGAAATAATTTTCAGGCTGCCTGAAAGATAACAAATGTTGATACCCGAATTAAAAAAAATCAGTTGTCTTGATTACGATTTAACTGAATTCCCACCCGAAATCCGAGATAATTTTTGCATTTTGCTCATCTTAAAAATTGGTTTTGCAGGAAAAACGAGCATGGATACATTTAATGTCGCTGTTTGCAGCCCCAAATGGTTAGCGCATCATTTGGATAAACCACAATCAGGTCGGCACATGATTATTATCCAATCTTTTGATTTTCCAGAATTATTAATATTGATTAAACGCATTTTGAATCAATGCCAAGCCGAAACCGAAAGTCTTGCGATACAAAAAATAACCCGCTATTTTGCATGGGAATTAGAAGACACTTCATCTTTATGCTATCCTTATTTTTATTTTTAAATTCAGAGAGTTAATATGACCAAACTTTGCGAACACCTGCCCTTTGCCCAACTTGCCGAACAATACGACACGCCACTTTATGTGTACAGCCAAAACGCGCTGACACAAGCTTATCAAAATTATGTACACGCATTTTCAGGCTGCCGTCCGCTGATTTGTTATGCCGTGAAAGCCAATGGCAATTTGAGTATTATCAAACACTTCGCTCAATTAGGCAGCGGTTTTGATACCGTATCAGGTGGCGAAATTGCACGCGTGTTGGCGGCAGGTGGAGATGCCAGCAAAATCATTTTTTCGGGCGTGGGTAAAACCGTTGCCGAAATGGAATTTGCGCTCAATGCAGGCATCAAATGTTTCAACGTGGAAAGTCTGCCCGAATTAGACAGATTGAACGAAGTTGCAGCACGTTTGGGTAAAATCGCACCGATTTCCTTGCGTATCAATCCCGATGTGGACGCGAAAACGCACCCCTATATTTCCACAGGTTTAAAAGCCAATAAATTTGGCATTGCGATGGCAGATGCGGAACGTGCCTATCAACACGCACGCAGCCTGAAAAATCTACGCATTGTCGGTATTGATTGCCACATTGGTTCACAATTAACCGATTTGTCGCCATTGGTAGAAGCTTGTGAGCGTATGTTGAATTTAGTGGACAAATTAGCAACACAAGGTATTGTTTTTGAACATATTGATTTAGGTGGTGGCGTCGGTATTGTTTATAAAGATGAAAATGTACCCGATTTGGCGCAATATGCGGCGGCGGTGGAAAAAATGTTGGCAGGACGCAATTTATCGCTGGTGTTGGAACCAGGGCGCAGTTTGGTCGGTAATGCTGGCACACTGGTAACGCGCGTGGAATATGTGAAACATGGCGAAGAGAAAAATTTTGTGGTAGTGGATGCAGCGATGAATGATTTGATGCGCCCTGCTTTGTATCAAGCCTATCATCATATTGAAAATGCAGCGGAAAATGGGCAGCCTGAAATTGTGGCAGATGTGGTCGGTGCGATTTGTGAAACGGGCGATTTTATCGGCAAGGAGCGCAAAATCGCGGCGCAACAAGGCGATTTGTTGCTGGTTCGCAGCGCGGGGGCGTATGCGGCGAGTATGGCGAGCAATTACAATGCGCGTTGTCGGGCGGCGGAAGTGTTGGTTAATGGCGATACGGCGCGATTGGTGCGTAAACGTGAAACGCTGGAAGACTTGCTGGCAAATGAGCGAGATTGGTTGTAATAGAATAAAAAGGCAGCCTGAAAATTTGTTTTCAGGCTGAAACCTTTGCCCCCCCCCAGATTTGAGCGCAGTTCAAAGCGATAGTATCGCAAAACGCGCAGACATATCATATAGATAGGTAAGCGTTTGAGAAACGCATCGCGCAGAAATGTGCCAAAGATGGGGATTTTACAAAGGTTTCAGGCTGCTTTTTCGTTATTTTTACAACGTAATTCAGGCAGCCTGAAACCTTTTTACCAACACGCCTTATCAAAATGCTTAAACTTCTTTAAAATAACGTTTTATTTATTTTTAGTAACAAGAAAGAACCCCCCATCATGAGTATGCAAATTACCGACTTGCTCGCCTTTGGCGTGAAAAACAAAGCATCAGACTTGCACCTATCCGCAGGTTTGCCGCCAATGATTCGTGTACACGGCGATGTGCGCCGCATCAATCTGCCCGAAATGAGTGCGGAAGATGTGGGTAACATGATTAGTTCTATTATGAACGACTTGCAACGCAAAAACTATCAACAAAATTTGGAAACCGACTTTTCGTTTGAATTACCAAATGTGGCGCGTTTCCGTGTCAATGCGTTTAACACCAATCGCGGACCCGCTGCTGTGTTGCGTACCATTCCCAGCAAAGTATTGACGCTGGAAGAATTAAAAGCACCGCGTATTTTCCAAAAAATTGCCGATACACCGCGCGGTTTGGTTTTGGTAACAGGTCCAACAGGTTCAGGTAAATCCACCACTTTGGCAGCGATGATTGACTATGTGAACGACAATCACGCAGGTCATATTTTAACGATTGAAGACCCAATTGAGTTTGTGCATCAATCCAAAAAATGCTTGGTAAACCAACGTGAATTGCACGAACACACACACAGTTTCGCCAACGCGCTGAAATCAGCCTTGCGTGAAGACCCAGATATTATTCTAGTGGGCGAGATGCGCGATCCTGAAACCATCGGTTTGGCATTGACCGCTGCCGAAACAGGGCACTTGGTATTCGGTACTTTGCATACCACTTCCGCTGCCAAAACCGTTGACCGTATTATTGACGTGTTCCCTGCGGGCGAGAAAGAGATGGTTCGTTCCATGTTGTCCGAATCATTGCGCGCCGTAATCGCACAAACGCTGCTGAAAACCAAAGACGGTAAAGGTCGTGTTGCCGCGCATGAAATCATGGTTTCTACACCTGCGATTCGTAACTTGATTCGTGAAAACAAAATTGCCCAAATGAACTCCACCATTCAAACAGGTCAAAACTTTGGTATGCAGACATTAGACCAATGTTTGCAAGATTTGGTGCGCCGCAACATCGTATCATTAGCTGATGCACGCGCCAAAGCACAAAACCCTGACATGATTGTGTAATTTGATACGACAAGGAGCATAAAATGTCGGAGCAACAACAGCAACCACAGAAAAAACCTTCGGAACTGGCTAACTTGTTGGAAAGTTTTGTACAAGATTATGAAGTTACGCCCAATGCTGCTAACACTATTCCACATGCTGCAGGTAAAGCTGCTGCACGAGGACAAGCGGTTCCAGCCGCCCCTGCTGGTGGCGCAGCTTCTACAGCGGAAGCGGCACAACGCAAAGGTTTGCATCCTTTGTTAGAAAAAATGTCTGCCGAATGTGAACGCCGTGGTGCATCGGATATTTTCATCAGCGCAGGTTTTCCGCCATCATTCAAAATCAATGGCGAATTAACGCCAATGCCGCTGAAACCTTTGTCGCAACAAGACACGCAAATTTTGGTACATTCCACCATGAATCCAGACCAACGCGCACGTTTTGACCAAGAATTGGAGCTTAACTATTCGGTTTCCTCTTCAGATGGTACGCGTTATCGTGTGAATGCGTATCACGAACAAGGTCGCATGGGTATGGTTTGGCGGCGCATTACTACTAAAATTTTGACGGTGGACGATTTGCATTTGCCACAAGGTTTGAAAGATTTGGCTATGCAACCACGCGGTTTGCTGATTTTGGCGGGTGCAACAGGTTCGGGTAAATCCACATCTATGGCGGCGATGTTGGACTGGCGCAATAAACATTCTGCTGGTCATATCGTAACCATTGAAGACCCTGTGGAATATTTGCATAAACCGATTAAATCCATTTTCACACAACGCGAATTGGGCATTGACACCAATTCATGGTCAATGGCGGTACAATCTGCCATGCGTCAAGCGCCAGACGTGGTCTGCGTGGGCGAGGTGCGCAATGAACATACGATGGAATATGCGTTGCAACTGGCGCAAACAGGGCACTTGTGTATTTTCACGATTCACGCCAACAACGCCGTGCAAACCATTGAACGGATTATGAACTTCTATCCAGAAGAACGCCATCAACAAGTTTTAATGGATTTGGCGTTGAACGTGGTCGGGATTATTGGACAACGTTTAACGCGACTCAAAGCAGGTGGTCGCCGTGCGATTGTGGATTTGCTGATTAATACACCAGCGATGCAAGACCACATTTTCAAAGGCGAATTGATGGAATGTATGGGTTTGATGCAACGTTCTGGCACCGACGGTATGCAAACATTTGACCAAGACTTGCTCAAATTGTACACCGAAGATTTGATTACGCGCGAAGAAGCCTTGCGTCAAGCCGAATCGGTGAATGACTTGAATCTGCAAATTAATTTGTGGGAAGAAGGTCAGCGTCCAGACCAAATCTTTGAGCGTGTTAGCGATTTGCAAATGTTGTAATACCTTATTTTCAGGCTGCCTTTATAAATCCTGTATTCATCATCTTAAATAGTTTGCTTTTATTACCACTTCATGTTATGGGGTAGTGATAGTTTTGTCATGGGTGGGATTGCATTTTCGCTGCGCTAAATCGCAAATAAATCAACACACAAGACACAATCACACCCCAAAACTAAAATGCAAAATTTCGCGCAAAAATGAGCAAATTCTTATCATTTTTGCGCGATTTTTGTCATATTTTTTATCAGGTTTTTATCACAAATGATTACGGGCGTATCGCACAATCCCATAGATATTTGCCGTAAATCTCAAACTCATAATCTTCCAATTCACGCAAATCCAGAAGTTCTGTTGGATAGATGTCCTTATTTGGATTATCGCTGATGATGCGGAACGTATACCCATTCACACGCTGCAAGCGTTTAATTCGCAGTTCTTCAACTTGTCTGAACAAGTAAATCCCTTCAGTGGCATAGCGGTCTTGCATTTGCCACAACACTGTTCCCCTATCAATCAATGTGGGTTCCATACTACTCCCTTTAACCCTTGTGCAGAAACACTTTTCAGGTTTCACGCCCAGCACATTAAAGAACGAAGCCCTGAACCACATGGCTTGTGTTTCCAAAGACTCGTTAAAGATGTAGCCATTACCTGCGCTGCCAAATACATTGACATGGTAGCGCACAGGGACAATCGCGCCAGTATCCTGTTCAGCAGCCCAATCATCGTATTCGGCGACCATAGAACGCATAGAATCAGGCACGCCTACTGCCACAGGGCGGAGCGCAGGCTGCTTACGGCGTGGGGCAACAGGTTCAGCATCGCCTTTATCCAGCAGATGCAGCAAGCCTTTTTCTTTTAATTCTTCAATGGTTTCAAGTGGTAATGAATACAAAGTTTTTAATCCACCGCGACCGCCCTTACCCTTAACCACACGCGTAGCCCAATTTTGGCTATCTGCACGTTTTTTTACACCCGTCTTCGTGCTGGGTAAATCAATTTCAGCCCCCAATTCGGCGGCTTTTTCCACTAATTCAGTAATTTCTTGTGCGCCAAGCTCCATAGAGAAAAACCTTTCAAGAGTAATCTACTTTAAATCCAAAGTAGATTACTTTGTTGAATACCAAGTAGAAAACTTTATTTCATTTAAAAACAATAATATGATAAATTATGAGATTTTCTTTTGGTTTTCTAGTTGCATACTTTGGTAATCTACTTTATGATGTTTACAACTTCCAGTCGGAAACTTTAAACATTGTACCTGATTTGGATTTGTTCTTTAACAATTTGGAAAAAAATCAGAAATAGGGGCTGATTTCGTCCCCTATGAAATGGGATGGTTATGAAGACTATTGAACAGGCAGTCTGCGTGGTTATGAGACGTACGGACTGCCGATTGAATGGTTTTTATCCTATATAAGGTGTGTGATAGGAGGTTGAGTATGCACCCTGAATTGATTAGAGCAGAAATCAGAATGCGCGGCAAAACACTAACTGATGTGGCACGGTTGTATGACGTATCGCCCAAAGTGGTTAGTCTTGCACTACAACAGCCGAGCTTGTCGGGTGAAAAAGTCATAGCCGCATTTTTAAATAGGCCGTTACATGAGTTATTTCCCGAGCGTTGGACAAAAGACGGTCGGAGGATTCGCCCACGTTATCGGTATTTATATGAAGAGGCTGCCTGAAAATGGAACTGAAATCGCATTACTCTATTAGTGAACTAATTGAAATGTCGTTGCCATTGTTGCCACCAAGTAAAGCAGGCATCACAAAACGCATCAAAACAGAAAACTGGCAATTCCGAGAAGTTCCAGCCAAAGGCGGTAAAGGTGGCGTGAAAAAAGAATACCTCCCACCCCCAGAAATTCAGGCAGCCATCATCAAACAGCACACAGAACGAGTGCTGGCAGAACAGGCTGCCGTGCCATTACCTGCCCTTGCAGACGTGCTGCCTGAAAAACCCGACCTTTCAGGCAGCACCGAAGCACAACGCACCCAACTAGGCGCACGCGAAGCGGTATTGAATGCCATTGAAACGCTGATGAAGGAAACGAAAGTCGGCAAAGATGCAGCGATTACTACGTTTCTCACTTCTGCCCAGCACCCCAGTCAGGAACATTTGCTGAAAATGCTGGTGTTGGCAACGGATAAACGCGGTGGCGGTCAGCAAGTGCCAAATGCACGGACGGTTAAACGCTGGTTTAAACAGCGCGAAGAAAACCGTTTGATGTCCAAGACACCACAGAAAAATTGGCAAGTGCCTGAATGGTTTGGCCTGTTTTTGCATTATTACAGGCAGCCGCAGAAACCAACGGTCAGCGCGGCTTACCGCAAGTTTGTGGCAGATTGGGCGATTCGGCAACCGCTTGCCAAAGTACCCAGTCAAGACGCGGTACGCCGTTGGTTGGACAAGACAGGCAATGTGTTCCGTGAAGATGGTCGTATGGGTAAGCGTGAATTGAAAAATCTGTTGCCGTTTAAACGGCGCAAATTTGATGATTTGTTGCCCTGCGATATTTACAGCATGGACGGTCATACTTTTGATGCAGAAGTGCTGCACCCCGATTCGGGCAAGCCGTTTCGCCCTGAAATCACAACCGTGATTGATGTGGCAACGCGCAAAATTGTCGGTTGGTCGGTGGATTTGGCGGAAAGCAGTTTGGCGGTTACGGCTGCATTGGCACACGCCAGCGTGGTCAATGGCATAGGCGCGGTGCTGTATGTGGACAACGGCAAGGGCTACGACAATGCTTTGATGAAAGACGATGCGGTCGGACTGATGGGGCGTTTGGGCATGACGATGGTGCATTCGCTGCCGTATAGCTCGCAAGCGCGTGGTGTGATTGAGCGTGTGCATCAAACGGTGTGGGTTCAGGCTGCCAAAGAGTTCCAAAGTTATATCGGTAAAGATATGGACGCGGAAACATCGCAAAAAGTCCACAAAGCCAGTCGAAAAGCGATGAAACAAGAGATTGTTTTGAAAAATGTGCCAGCGTTGGCGAATATTCGCTCACTTTCAAGCAACCTGATTCCCAATTGGCGTGAATTTGTGGCGTTTGGCGATGAGTGGGTGGGCGAATACAACAACCGCCCACACCGCAGTTTGCCGAAAGTAACCGATGTTTCAGGCAGCATTCGCCACATGACACCCAATGAAATGTGGGCTTTGAAAGCACAGGAAAGCGCGATTACGCAGGTGGACGAAGACGATGCGATGTATTTGTTTATGCCGCAAGCGGTTCGCAAAGTGGCGCGTGGCGAAATTCAGTTGCACAACAATCTGTATTTCAGCCAAGACTTGCAAGAGTATCACGGCGATGAATTGCGCGTGGCATACAACATCCACAACGCGGATTGGGTTTGGTTGTTTGACGATGATGGGCGTTTTGTGTGCAAAGCGCAATGGAACGGCAACCGCATTGATTATATGCCCAAACCCTTTATTGAACAGGCGAAAGACAAACGTGTGGACGCGCAAGTCAAACGTTTGGAAACCAAAATCAGCGTGGTGGAAGCAGCGCGACCTGCCAAAGTGCTGGAACATCAACAGAGCGTGAGTTTGGGCGGTTTGGTGGTGGATTTGGCGCAAGCCAAGCGCGAAACAGAAGCGGTTTTGTTGCCACGCGCTGAAATCAAGCCCGAGCCGAAAGCGGTGGAAGTGCTGGAAGTAGAAGACTGGTGTTTGCCCACCACAGAAGCTGGGCGATGGGCGGAGTGGTCGCGTTTGGTGGCTTTATCGGAAGCGGATTTACGGCGTGAACCTGAACGGGCGCAACGGTGGTTGATTAGCTACACGCGCACGCCTGAATTTAAAGTCATGAATAAACAAGTGGCTTGATGTTTTTCAGGCAGCCTGAAACGAAAAAAAACAGTCCAAATCTGACCATTTGGACTGTCCTCTAAAACTTTTTACACAAATATGGAGCATTTTACCATGAAAATGGCAGAAATTACCAATTTGACTTTGGTTAAAGTCGCAATGGAACGCTTGACCAACCGCTTGGACGGTTTGCCAGCTTTGGGCGTATTGTATGGACCCAGCGGCTACGGCAAAACCACAGCCACGATTGCGGTTGCCAATACCACGCAAGCCTATTATGTGCAAATCCGCAGTGCGTGGAGCAAGAAAACACTGCTGGAAAAGATTTGTTTTGAAATGGGTTTGCCGATTGCAAAAAACGCGGCAGCGTGTTTGGACGCGATTTGTGAGCAAATGGCAGCCAGCCAACGCCCTTTGATTTTGGACGAAGCGGATTACCTGCTCAACAAAAACGGCATGGTGGAATTGGTACGCGATATTTATGAAGGCAGCCAAGCCCCGATTTTGCTGGTGGGCGAAGAGCAGTTGCCGAATAAATTGAAGAAGTTTGAGCGGTTTCACGGTCGGGTGTTGTCGTGGATTCCAGCGCAGCCAGTTAGCCAAGCGGACGCGGAAATTTTAGCGAGCGTGTACGCGCCCAATTTGCGGATTGAAGCGGATTTGCTGAAACAGATTGTGAACATGGCGCACGGCTCGGTACGGCGCGTTACCGTGAATTTGGTAAATTTGGCGCAAGCGGCGGATTTGCACGGTTATGATGAAGTGGATTTGAACAAAATCAAAACCATGCAAGGCTTTGAGTTTTACAAGGGCGAAATTCCCAAGCGTGGAGTGAAGTCATGAAAGAACAACCGATTGAAACCGTGATGTGGCGTACTTTGAAAATCTTGGGTGTGTGTGATGATGACAGATTGTTGCGTAACATCAATTATTATAGTGGATTATATTTGGATTAGCACAGAGTTGGCTCTCCTTATCCTAATCTAAATCTAATCCACTATGCTAAACCTTAGACTGATATGCTGTTGATTGAATACAGTTTGATAATTTTCATTCCAAGCAATCCAAATTACCACTTAATTCCAAAAAATAGCAATGATATTTGATTCTTTTGATTTATTGCGACATTAAGCAGCCTGAAACCCTAATTCAAACCGCTTAACTGTTTTGCAAATCATACAAATAGTGATAATAACCATCGGGTTTTTGCAACAAACCGTCATGTGTGCCTTGCTCCAGAATCTTGCCCTTGTCCATCGCAATAATGCGGTGGGCGTGGCGGACGGTGGACAAGCGGTGCGCGATAATCAACACCGTGCGTCCTGCACAAATCGCCTGCATATTTTGCATAATCGCGCGTTCACTTTCATAATCCAACGCGCTGGTGGCTTCATCAAAAATCAAAATGCGCGGATTGGTAATCAAAGCACGGGCAATGGCAATGCGCTGGCGTTGTCCGCCTGATAAACCTGCGCCCTGTTCGCCCACAATCGTGTCGTAACCTTCCGACAATTCCATAATAAAATCATGCGCCCCCGCCAATTTGGCAGCCTGAATAATCATTTCCAAAGGCAAACCCGTGTCCGTCAGCGCAATATTGTCGCGCACGCTGCGATTCAGCAGCACATTCTCTTGCAACACCACCCCCACTTGGCGGCGCAACCACGCTGGGTCTGCCAAAGCCAAATCGTTGCCGTCCACCAAAACCCGACCGTTTTCAGGCACATACAATCTTTGCACCAATTTAGTCAAAGTGGATTTGCCCGAACCCGATCGCCCGACAATGCCCAAAATTTCCCCTGCCCGAATCTGCAAATTCAAATCCTGCAAAATCAAACGCCCATCGGCTTTGTATCTAAAATCAACGTGTTCAAACGTGATGTCACCGCGAATATCGGGCAACGCCAATTTGGAAGACGGATTTTCAGTCGGCGCATTCAAAATATCGCCCAAACGCGCCACCGAAATACCAACCTGTTGAAAATCCTGCCACAATTGCGCCAAACGAATCACAGGTGCCGCCACTTGTCCCGCCAACATATTAAACGCAATCAATTGACCCACCGTCAATTTGCCTTCAATCACCAAACGCGCCCCTATCCACAAAGTCGCCACCGTAACCAATTTCTGCACCAACTGCACGCCCTGTTGCCCAATCACCGCCAATCGAGTTACTTTGAAACTCGCATTCACATACGCCGCAAGCTGGTTATCCCATTTGCGTGTCATTTGCGGTTCAACCGCCATCGCTTTGACCGTGCCGACCGCCGTCATGCTTTCCACCAAAAACGATTGATTGTCGGCATTTCGCGAAAATTTCTCATTTAAACGTGCGCGCAAAATCGGACTGATAAACGCCGACCAAAACGCATAAGCAGGCAATGAAGCCAACACCACCAAAGTCAAAGTCGGACTGTAATACCACATCACAATCAAGAAGATAAACGAAAATGCCAAATCCAATACCGAAGTCAAAGCCTGACCTGTCAAGAAATTACGGATTTGTTCCAATTCGCGTACCCGCGCCACAGTGTCGCCCACCCGTCTGTTTTCAAAATACGCCAAGGGCAAAGCCAATAAATGACGAAACAGTCTCGCGCCCAATTCCACGTCAATGCGCGAAGTGGTGTGAGCAAAAATATAGGTTCGCAAACCGCCCAACACAATTTCAAATAAGCTGACCACCAATAGCGCAATCGCCACCACATCTAAAGTGGAAAAACCTCGATGTACCAACACCTTATCCATCACCACTTGGAAGAACAAAGGCGTAATCAGCGCAAAAATTTGTAGCACCACCGAAACAATCAAGACTTCAATAAAAATGCGGCGATATTTAATCACCGCAGGGATAAACCAAGTAAAGTCAAATTTCGCCAAACTGCCCAAGATTGAAGCGCGCGATGCCACCATAATCAGGCAGCCTGAATACCGTGCCGAAAATTCTGCCGCATTCAAAACCGCAGGTTTATTGTGCTGCAAATCCTGAATCAAATATTTGGCATCATCGCCCGAACCGTCTGTTTTGGCCAAAATAAAATGGTTGCCATCATCACACCACACCAATGCAGGCAGCGTAGCATAAGGCAAACGTGCCACCGATTGTTTGACTACTTTGGCTTTCAATTCCAATTTTTTTGCCGCCAACAGCCATTCGGTTTGGCTTAAATCGCCATTGAGGCTGCCTGAAACGGAGAAATGGTGCTGAATGTCAGCGGGGTTGGCAGCAATACCATGATAGTGGGCCAATACAATTAAGCCGGCCAAAGCAGGTTTAGGAGTGGAGGAAGAAGCCATAGAATAACCGTTTTGTAAAAAAAGAATAAGAACAGCGCAAGAATTTTAACGAACATTGATATACAACGCAATGATACAGAAGATTTGACAATTTAGGATAGGCAATGATAAAAAAAACGTTAATTTGAATAAAACTAAATTGGTAATAGGTTTATTCAAAGATTAGAGATGTAATTGAAAATGGATTTAGCATTTTTCAATGCAGATTACAATTTTTCAAACAGTTTGAACTATAGATGGCGGCTCGGAGAGCAGAGCTACGCTAGCTGGTTTGGCAGGTCAAGAGGTAAATAATGAGTTCAAAAATATTTGATAAATTAAGCATATGTTATATAGCATATCTTGTCATAGAATCAATCATTGATTTTATTAAATATGATAAACCAGGAGGGCTAATTTTTTTTACTATTTTTTTTACTTTTCTATTTTTAGTTGTGGCATTCTGTAAGGATAATTAATCATGAAAGATAAACAAACATTTGTTGGAAGTTTTGTTAAACATTTTAACAATAGAGTCTCCT
This sequence comes from Wielerella bovis, assembly GCF_022354465.1. Lineage (NCBI taxonomy): Bacteria > Pseudomonadati > Pseudomonadota > Betaproteobacteria > Neisseriales > Neisseriaceae > Wielerella > Wielerella bovis. The sequence goes on from NZ_CP092361.1 coordinate 1,863,784, forward strand.
CAATCAATAGTGCTATGGGACCAGCAAGCGTAGGGTGGGCACTCGTTGCCCACGCGTTGCAATGGTAAAAGTAATTGACCGTAAATGGTTAAAAAAACAAGGTTGGGTTTTTACCCAATTTTTTTATTTTCAGGCAGCCTGAAATGGAAAATTTCACATTAAAACATCATTTTAACATATACGATTGAACCGCGTGGGCAACGAGTGCCCACCCTACGCTTGCTTGCTTGACAAAAATAGGATAGGCAAAATAAATTGTACAAAGTAAAGATTGTTAATCAATATGAAATGGGATTTCAGGCTGTCTGAAATGGAATTATGTGATGTGTACAAAAACGCGTGGGCAAAACAAGTTGCCCACCCTACGCTTGCTAAAATCAAAAGCGAAGTTTGTAGGATTTTTTCCTGCGAACTTCGCTTTTTTGTTTTTTCAGGCTGCCTGATTTTAGGGCGCAAAGGCAGCATGAAAACAAAGATAATTGAAATATTGGGCATTTTTTAGCGAGAGTGCAATGTAAAATCGCTTGACAAAAATAAAATAGGTGAATAAATTACATAGCATTACACAAAGTAAAGATTGTGTTAATCAATGTGAAATTGGATTTCAGGCTGCCTGAAATGGAATTATGTGATGTGTACAAAAACGCGTGGGCAAAACAAGTTGTCCACCCTACGCTTGCTGTTTTTATTTTTAGGTTATTTAAAAATGTAAGGGTTATGTATGTTGCATTTTTTTTAAAACAAATTTCTTTTAGGAATACTTCATTCTTAAATTTTTTAATTTGGAATTTTATTTTTTCAAAATGTTCTTTTTTTTTTATGCTTTTTTATTTTTTCTTTAATTCAAGGAAGTACATTTAATTTTACTACTGTCTACATTTTAATAAAATACAGTTTATTATTTGCTTTTTTATTATCATTAATTTCAAGTTTTTTATATTTTTCAAATACCTTACGTAAGAAATAATTTATTTTTTATTAATAAAACTCAACTAAGCTAATTAATTTGATTATTAGGAGACTCTTAATTATGTCAACACAAAAACCAAGCATTCGAGAAATTCAAAAAGAATGCAGAGATGATTTGCATATGGGATTTAGTTTTGGAGGAGCGGTAGGCATAGCTGTTGGTAGTCTATTAGGTCCAGCAGGTGCCTTTGCTGGTTCTACAATTGGTGGTTTAATAGGGATGCTTACTGGAATGAAATTGAGTCCAGAATGCACAGCTTTGATTGAATACAATGAAAAAATGAAATCCTATAAGGATGGTAATTACTTTGTTTCAGACCCTATTGCTCTAGATTTAGACGGCAACGGCATTCAAACCATTGCTGCATCAGGCTTTTCAGGCAGCCTGTTTGACCATAACAAAGACGGCATTCGCACCGCAACAGGTTGGGTGGCAAGTGGCGATGGCTTGCTCGTGCGCGATTTAAATGGTAATGGCATCATTGACAATGGTGGTGAATTGTTTGGCGACAGCACTGTATTGGCAGACGGTACTTTGGCGCAGCATGGCTATGCTGCATTGGCAGAATTGGACGACAACAACGATGGTGTGGTGGATGCCAACGATGTCGCTTTTGCCACTTTGCGCGTATGGCAAGATGCCAACCAAGACGGTATTTCCCAATCCGATGAATTACACACTTTGGCAGATTTGGGCATTCAATCGCTCAATACTGCTTATAAAGACGTGAGCCAAGATTTGGGCAATGGCAACAGCATCGCCCAACTGGGCAGCTATACCAAAACAGACGGTAGCACCGCGCAAATGGCAGATTTACTGCTGGCAAATGACCATTTGTACAGCCGTTTTGCCGACCGCATTGAATTAACCGCCGAGCAAAGCCAAGCTGCTAATTTGAGCGGCATTGGTCGTTTGCGTGATTTGCGTGAAGCAGCAGCATTGTCGGGCGATTTGGCTGCGGCTTTGCGTGTTTATTCGCAAGCCAGCACCAAGCAAGAACAACTGGCTTTATTGGACAACTTGGTACACGAATGGGCAGAAACCGACCCACAATGGGGCAAACGTGAATTTGCATTAGCCACAACTTTTACAGAAACGCGTAATCAAGGTCGTGCATTAACGCCATCTCAAGCTAAACAACTAGGTAATGTGTTAGTTTCTTTATCTAATGAAACACGGGCTGCAATGAGTGTAGCTCGCGACCGCATGGCGGTATTGGATGCATTCACAGGACAAGACAGCAGCCGTTTGTTCTTGTTCAGTGAAGATGATGCCAAAAAAGTGTTAAAAATCACAAATGATACTTATGCTAGCTTAACCGATAATATTTACAAAGGTTTGTTGTTTCAAACTCGTTTGCAACCCTATTTGAATGAAATTGCGTTCAAAATTGAGGATGAGCAATTTGCTTTGGATTTCTCTCGTGTGATTGCCACATTCAATCAAGTACACGAAGACAATCCACAAAAAGCAATGGTGGATTTGGCTGAATTGATGGGCTATGGCAAATTTGAGCTAAAACAAACAGGGCTGCCTGAATTGTTGGCGACTTATTTTGCACTTGCTGATGAATCTACATTGGCTGATGTTGTACCAATGTTGGATAAGAAAGTGATGGAAACTTTGGATTTGCATTTTGCTAATGTAGAACAAGCCAATGTTTCAGGTAGCAGTAAAAATGATTTCTTGATTGGCGATAAAGCAGATAATGTCTTGAATGGCAGTTCTGGTAATGACACTTTAATCGGTGGTACAGGTAACGACACTTTAAACGGTGGTGCTGGTTCCGATACATATGTCTTTGCCAAAGGTCATGGTCAGGATGTTATTCGTGAGGGAGGTCACAATGATAATGATACCATTCGCTTTATTGACGTTGCTTCTACTGAAGCGAAATTCCGCAAAGATGGTAATCATTTAATTATTGAGGGCTACAATGAGCAAGATTCGGTACGCATTCAATCTTTCTTTGAAAGCAGCTACTATCAAATTGAAACTTTCCAGTTCAGCGATAAAACGGTTACTTTACAAGAGTATTTTGAAAATGGCTTAACTTTAACGCAAACTACTGGTGATGATACGGTTAAGGGCTGGAATGGTAAAAATATTCTGTTTGGTGGCGATGGCAATGATACCTTAACCACATACGACAAAGATGACGTGTTGGATGGCGGTGCTGGCGATGATGTTTTGAATGCAGGTTCTGGCAACGATACCTTAATTGGTGGTGCAGGTAATGACACTTTAAACGGTGGTTCTGGTTCCGATACATATGTCTTTGCCAAAGGTCATGGTCAGGATGTTATTCGTGAGGGAGGTCACAATGATAATGATACCATTCGCTTTATTGACGTTGCTTCTACTGAAGCGAAATTCCGCAAAGATGGTAATCATTTAATTATTGAAGGCTACAATGAGCAAGATTCAGTACGCATTCAATCTTTCTTTGAAAGCAGCTACTATCAAATTGAAACTTTCCAGTTCAGCGATAAAACGGTTACTTTACAAGAGTATTTTGAAAATGGCTTAACTTTAACGCAAACTACTGGTGATGATACGGTTAAGGGCTGGAATGGTAAAAATATTCTGTTTGGTGGCGATGGCAATGATACCTTAACCACATACGACAAAGATGACGTGTTGGATGGCGGTGCTGGCGATGATGTTTTGAATGCAGGTTCTGGCAACGATACCTTAATTGGTGGTACAGGTAACGACACTTTAAACGGTGGTGCTGGTTCCGATACATATGTCTTTGCCAAAGGTCATGGTCAGGATGTTATTCGTGAGGGAGGTCACAATGATAATGATACCATTCGCTTTATTGACGTTGCTTCTACTGAAGCGAAATTCCGCAAAGATGGTAATCATTTAATTATTGAAGGCTACAATGAGCAAGATTCAGTACGCATTCAATCTTTCTTTGAAAGCAGCTACTATCAAATTGAAACTTTCCAGTTCAGCGATAAAACGGTTACTTTACAAGAGTATTTTGAAAATGGCTTAACTTTAACGCAAACTACTGGTGATGATACGGTTAAGGGCTGGAATGGTAAAAATATTCTGTTTGGTGGCGATGGCAATGATACCTTAACCACATACGACAAAGATGACGTGTTGGATGGCGGTGCTGGCGATGATGTTTTGAATGCAGGTTCTGGCAACGATACCTTAATTGGTGGTACAGGTAACGACACTTTAAACGGTGGTGCTGGTTCCGATACATATGTCTTTGCCAAAGGTCATGGTCAGGATGTTATCAAGGATTATGGTTCAGACAACAACGATACCATTCGTTTTATTGATGTAGCTTCAAATGAAGTGAAATTCCGTAAAGATGGTAATCATTTAATTATTGAGGGCTACAATGAGCAAGATTCGGTACGCATTCAATCTTTTTTTGAAAACAGTTACTATCAAATTGAAACTTTCCAGTTCAGCGATAAAACGGTTACTTTACAAGAGTATTTTGAAAATGGTTTAACTTTAACGCAAACTGTTGGCGATGATAAAGTTACAGGTTGGAACGGTAAAAATATTCTGTTTGGTGGCGATGGCAATGATACCTTAACCACAAACGACAAAGATGACGTGTTGGATGGCGGTGCTGGCGATGATGTTTTGAATGCAGGTTCTGGCAACGATACCTTAATTGGTGGTGCAGGTAATGACACTTTAAACGGTGGTGCTGGTTCCGATACATATGTCTTTGCCAAAGGTCATGGTCAGGATGTTATTCGTGAGGGAGGTCACAATGATAATGACACCATTGCCTTTATTGATGTGACTTTATCTGATATGAACTTGATTAAACAAGGTTCTGACCTGTTGTTAAGTCATCAGAATAGTCAAGATACGGTATTGATTAATAACTTTTTCAATAGTACCTACTACCAAGTTGAAAAATTGGTATTTGAAGACCAAACCGTTAATCTGAATGCAACAGAACTGAATCGTGTATTATCCGGCGCAAACAATATGGTCAATGCGATGAATGCTTTTGGTGCTGATATGGTTTCTGCAACAAATTGGCAATCGGATGAATTGAAACATATTCCAACTTTATTAGCTGTATCTGTTTAATGTTTGATGAAAGGCAGCCTGAAAATGATTTTTCAGGCTGCCTTTAACAATGACTATTTCATGTTATTTCCAAATGCCACTCACAGATATCATCTGTTGTGCATAAGCTTGCATCTGTTCAACTTCACTCAATCCAATTCCCTGTTGTGGCGCAAAACTTGCCATTGCTTGAACCATTTGCTGAACCGATTTAACATCTAAATACGCACCATCTGCCATTTGAATTGTTTCTATACGACGCGGAATAACGTTATACCAACCTTCAATAGTAACACTATCCTGTTGTCCTAGAATTTGTATCGTTAAATCACGACCCGTACGGCTAAACCATAAATCTTGTTTGGTTATATCTTGACCTAATTTTAAAATATCGCTACCAAAACTATCGTAAATACGGTCATTACCATCACCTAAATTAAACAAGTAGGTATCATTGCCTATACCACCTTCTAAACGGTCATCATTCTTGCCTCCTTGCAAAATATCATTTCCTGCTCCGCCCACAAAATAATCTATGCCTGTATTGCCAATAAAAACATCATCACCATTACCACCATAAATTTTGCCACCCTCTGCATAGGCATATAATTTATCATTGCCTGTCGTAGGACTCGTTACCCATTGACGTAATTGTTCTGTATCCAATGTTTTACCATCGGCAAATTCAATAGATTGAATGCTGTAATCTCCTTTACCATCTTTGTCAAAGAAATTTTGTACAATAACACGTTGCCCATCTTTTTGAGTTAACACCAAATCTGATTCATTGCGTTGAATAGTCATATCACTCAATTTAGTATGAGTAAATCGTAAAATATCGTTGTCCTGCTGATTTGGATTAAAATTAATGACCGTATCCTGACCAAATTGTTTACCAAAAATATAAGTATCTGAACCTAGACTTCCCTCTAATATTTCATTAGCACTACCCGCAATAATGGTATTCTCGCCACCATTATTAACAATGGGCAAAGCCACATTGACAATCAAAGTTTGCGTAGCCGTTTCTCCTGCTTTATCAGTAGCGGTAACAGCTAAATGATATTGCCCTTTTTGGGGTGCATTGCCACTCAAAGTCTGTGTATCAGCATCATAATGCAACCATGAAGGTAGTGCTGTTCCATCTGATAAAGTAACTGTATAACTCAACTCATCATCTGTATCTAAATCTTGGAAGTAGTTATTAACCGCTAAATGATATTGCCAATCCTCTTTTGCAGTGATATTTTGCGTAGGAATACTATTTTCAACGGTTGGAGCGCGATTGGTATCGGAAACTTCCAATTGCCAAGTCATACTGCTACTCAAACCTTTGCTATCAGTAGCGATAATGCGTAATGGATAAAAACCTGCAGATTCAAAATCTGGCATACCTGACAATGTGCGCGTTTTACTATCAAAATTTAGCCATTCAGGCAAAGCTTCGCCATTAGCAGATTGAACATGATAAGTAAGTGGATCAACATCATCATCTATAAATAATGTTTCAGGCAGCGTATAAGTAATGGCTTCATTTTCTTTGAATATTGGAGAAATAAAGTTGCTGACAGTTGCAATTGGTGCACGATTAGGCTTTTCTTCTACCACGATATTCCAATTAATTGATGTAGTTAAACCTTCTGCATCTTTAGCGGTTACTTTTAAAGCCAATTGACCGACATTATCCTTTTGCGGAATTCCAATAATGGTTTTACTTTTCTCATCATAACGCAACCATGACGGTAATGCGCTACCATCTGCCAAAGTTACTTCATAAGTCAAAGTTTCTATATCCTCATCTGTAAATAAGTTACCACTCAAAGCGTACTTGATAGCAATACCTTCCATTGCTACTAAATCAGCTAAATTATCAGATATTGCAACAGGTGCTTGATTGTTTTTCACATTCAGCCCTAATTTACCTTCTTTGAAATCTTTGATGGTTGCAGCCACAATACCCATCTGATTCATAATCAATAAATCGCCACCACTTTCTTTCAAATAAATATCCAAATTATCCGTTTGCCATCTTTCCGTTTTGGCATCAAAACGCCAAGTTTTTGTACTCAAATCTACATCATCAACCAATACTCTGCCAAACCCATCACTATCTTGAATGATATTGTGGGTTAATCCATTAAACTCTTCTGAAAATAATGCATAGGTATCAAAACCATTGCCACCATCTAAAAGATTGTATCCTGTCCCACCGTGTAAATAATCATTACCTAAACCTGCAAATAATTTATCATTTCCTGCTCCACCATAAAGATAATCATTGCCTATGATAGTATCGTCTCTATTGTCATCTCCCCATAAAACATCATCACCATCTTCGCCCCATAAATGGTCATTGCCATGCTGACCAATAATCAAATCATTTCCTGCTCCACCATATAAATAATCGTCATTATTTTGTGTCGATGATGAAATGTGTTCATTAAAACGCAAGCCTAATGCATGAAGAATTCGGTAATCACTTGTATAATCACCGTGTATTTCATCTTCGGTTTTGATTAACTCTACCGTCCATGCATTTTGATTAGCGCGATGTCGCGTATCTGTGGTTTTATCTATTGTTTCATCAAAATCTAAATTTTGTGGGCGACTAATAGTGCCTGTAGTAGTACTTTTCAGTTTGCCGTTGGCGTATTCATCAATACTACCTGTCAAACGATGCAATTTCACATTCGGGAAAATATTGCCGTCGCCAATCAAAACATCATCACTGGCACCACCATAAATAATATCGCTTCCCTCGCCACCTAACAGGAAATCTTTGTTCTCGCTACCGTAAATTTGGTCATTACCTTTGCCTCCTGATGCCCAATCTCCGCGTTTGTTGCCGCTTTCTTTGGACAGATGACTAAATTTTTTACCGCGACTGTTGTCTTCTTCTGTGTAAATGATGTCATCACCATCTACACCATAAATCAAATCATTCCCTGCACCACCTACCAAATAATCTCGGTCTTCATCTGCGCTGTATTGTGCAGGACGTGCACTCAATGCACTACCATATAAAATATCGTTGCCCTCTTCTCCAAATAGCCAATCGTAGCCACGACCACCATAAGCAACATCATTACCTGCATCTAAATAAGCAACGACAGAACCATTATTACTATTGAATAAACTGTCATCTTTCATGCCGCCTGTAACCGATAATGCATCTGCCATACGATTGGCTGCCAATACTTCATAGCTTGATGAAGCATCCTCTGTTGCGAAATAAGAATGCGTGAAACGATGCACCTGATGATTGGTACCAACATTGGATTTATGGGGTAAATTACGAGGGGTTTGATTATTGAGTGTAATGCCTAATGCAGACCAGCTGCCATCTTCTTGTTTTACATTAGGTGAAGAGAAAAAGTTTTTAATGGTAACAGAGTCGGTTTTATCATATTGACCCACATATTGAATATGCAAATCCTGACTTCCTGCTTGACGTGTGGCAGTGAATATGGGTTTACCTTCTTTATCACGTTGAGTACTTACCCAAAGCATATCAGCAGCATCATCGTTAGAATGATCTGCTCGTTCAAAGTTGCCTACTTCAAGATTAAGGTCATAACTTTCCCAGCCGCCCAAAGGGCTGCCTGTTGTGTGTATTTGTGGGGCGGAGAAGATGATTTTACCTAAACCATCTTCATCGTAAACTGTATCGTTATCACGAATGTAGTAGGTGTCAAAGCCTTTACCACCTAACATTGTGTCGTTTCCACCATTACCTTTTAGGATGTCATCGCCATGACCACCGTCTAAATCATCGTCATCTACCTTATCGCCGTATAAATAATCATCGTTTACCCCACCTATTAAGGTGTCATTCCCCTTTCCACCATGCATGGTAAACTTATCGTTGTAGTCATAATGCTGAAACCAAGCATAAGCATCAAGAATATCATCTCGAATTACTTTATTACCGTTCTCATCCATATCACCATATAAAGTAACAGGGTCTGAATCCCAAGGCGTCATAAAATCAGGGGTTAAACTATCCAACAATTCTTCTAAAGAAGCTGTTTTTTCAACCCATCTATCAATCGTTAATTGAGCACCAAGCAATAAATACTCATAAATATCACTAGGAGCAATACGTTCAGCAAATTTTTGCGGATTTTTCTTATATTCTTCTTCTAAACTATTGCTGGTTTCCGTTGCAAATAACCCTAAAACATTGACTAATGCCCCCAACGGATTAAAACGAGTAAATTTAGCAACTTCGGCAAAAATGGTTGCTGAATCAGAAAAAATACTTAATATTGTGGTAAATTGAATAGTACCATCATATTTTACATCATTTTGATAATTATCAATATTAATTTTTAATCTCGGAATTAGAACAGCTAATCTTCCCACAGAGGCAAAATGTTTAAATTTTGGATTTTTTGCAATGAAATCAATGGTGTCAGCAATAGTTAAAATTAAACCCATAAAAGCTTGAGTATATGATTCTTTAGGCTTTTCAATATTATGCGTAATTGACCATACATTATTAAGACCACTCACAATCGTTGTTAAGCTTGAAACCTTACCTGAATTTTGATTTTGGTCATTATAATTAAATCTTGTTAATGTCAAATCTTTGTCTTTTTTTAAAAAAGCACCAATCATTTCGCTGATTTTAATCATATTCATGATATATTTCCTTATGTTGTAAAAAATAATAGTGTGGCAAATATCACATTCAGATTAATCTTGAATGTAATCATATATGTAAAATTTCTTCCAAAATCCCAAATCAATAATGGAAACATACTTAATTAGGTAACATTTTTTTCCATCAGATTTAACATCAGATTCCAACATAGCGCGCTTGTTATTTTTAGATATTGGAAATAGTTCTTTAACTTCAAAAAATGGTGTAGTGTATAAAAATACATCTGTTTCATAATATTTCTTACCATCTATAATAATAGCGTTCCATTTGGAATTAATAAATCCTCCAACACAAGCTGTTTTAATCCGAGAGCTATCTTGGCTAAAATAAATACCTAATTTAGGATAGACATACCATCCTAAAACGATTAGATGAAATGAATAACAAAACATTACAAAAAGGTAAACTTTAAATAAAAAAATAAATGTTTTTTCCATTGCTTATTCCTTTTTATTTTTATCTGAATTGTGGCAGCCTAAAAGTGGTTTTCAGGCTGTTTTATCTTTAAATCAATCTTGAATGTAATCATATATGTAAAATTTCTTCCAAAATCCCAAATCAATAATGGAAACATATTTTACTTTATGACATTTATAAGGTGCCCCAGCCTTATAAGCTTGCCTTAAATTATCTTCAAATATACCTCGTTTATCATAAATTGGAAAAAAGTTTTTATCTATATCTACAATTCTTGTATTTATATGTAAATAAATACTCCCTATATCATATTTTTTATTATCAATAAAAATAAAATCTCTTGTTGGTCTACCTGGTATATGAACATATTTTTGTGCACAAGCTGTTTTAATACGAGAACTATCTTGACTAAAATAAATACCTAGTTTAGGGTAGATATACCATCCAAAAATTATTGAGTAAAGTGTGTAACTTAACATTACAGCAATACAAACTTTCCATAAAAAAATAAATGTTTTCCCCATACTAATGTACCCTTAATTTATTTTCTTTAGCCTGTTTAGTTATCTGTAAAAACTGACAGTAAACCAATAATTCTTCCGCTTTTTCATGCCCTGTCGCTTTCGCCTTTTCCAACCAGTACTGGCTTTTATCCAAATCTTTGGGTAAATATTCCCCTTTAAAATAGCACCAGCCCAGTATATACATCACTTCGGCACTGCCATTTTCGGCAATCGCTTCTAATTGCTGGAGATTTTCAGGATGCTGGGGTAGATTTTCCAACATCATACGGTATTGCATCATTTGTAATTGTTCGGTTTCTTTATGACTCATATGCTTATTCTCTATATTTATCTGGTTTCAGGCTGCCTATCAGCAGTCATCAATATCTATTTTTATTCCCAGTATATTACTCCCATTATCTTGCTGATGATATTTGATTTTTCTCAATCAACTTTGTTTCTTAATTGCATTATTTCATTATTTAATGATTTTATTTATGGATTGATTCATAGGCTTATTGATAAAGTTTCAGGCAGCCTGAAATTTACAAATATCTCTCTAAACAATCTAAAAACACAGCCTAAAAACACAGGAAATCCATTCTAGTGTTGCTATTTTTTAACTCGTTTAAATGCAATCATTTCGTAGATTGTTTCTTTCTCTACATTTTTTTGATTCTCCGGCTGCCTATTCTGTGTTCTCACGATATAATCTTTGTGTGGATGTGTTCTATTTTGTTTGTATTTGTTGCTTTTTATTGCATTTGTTTTTTTCTTTGTTTATCTAAATCACTATGTTATTTTTCCAAGCTCTAAAAGATTTTTTCTCTCGCTATGCAACGGTTTGGCGCAATGTTTGGTCTATTCGCGACCAACTTGACCCGCCTGTTCGTAGTGCTGATGAACGTGCTTTTTTGCCTGCACATTTGGAATTGACTGAAACGCCATTATCTGCCGCTCCTAAATGGACTGCGCGTTTGATTATGATTTTTGCGGTATTGGCGTTGTTGTGGTCGTGGTTTGGACAGATTGATATTGTGGCGACTGCGCAAGGTAAAACTTCCTTAGGGGAACGTAGCAAAACCATTCAGCCATTGGAAACAGCGGTGGTTAAGGCGGTGCATGTGCGCGATGGGCAACAGGTTAAACAGGGTGATGTGTTGGTGGAATTAAATGCGGTGGGTTCAGATAGTGATGTAACACAATCGGAACAGGCTTTTCAGGCTGCTTTATTATCTAAATTGCGTTATGAGGCGGTTTTAACGGCATTGGATTCTCGGTCGGTGCCGCATATTGATGTGGCTGCGGCTAAGCAGTTGGGGTTGGCAGAAGTGGAGATTCAATCGGCGCAGGTTTTGGCACAAAATCAGTATCAAGCGTGGGCAATGCAAGATGCGCAATTGCAATCAGCATTGCGTGGTCATCAAGCAGAATTGCAATCTGCACAGGCTCAGGAGCAGAAATTGGTGTCGGTCGGGGTGATTGAGAGGCAGAAAACGTTGGATTATCGTAAGTTGAAGGCAGATAATTTTATTTCTGAACATGCGTATTTGGAACAGGAAAGTAAGTCGGTCAGTAATCAAAATGATTTGAAGAGTACGCGCAGTCAAATTCAGCAAATTCAGGCTGCTATTATGCAGGCGGAACAAAACCGAACGTTGAATACGCAAAATTTAAAACGTGATACTTTGGATGCTTTACGCCAAGCGAATGAGCAAATTGACCAATATCGTGGACAAACGGAACGTGCAAAACAACGGCAACAGTTGATGACTTTGCAATCTCCTGTTGATGGAACGGTACAGGAATTGGCTACTTATACCATTGGTGGTGTGGTGCAAGTGGCGCAGAAGATTATGGTTGTGGTTCCCAATGATGAACGTATGGAAGTAGAAGCATTGGTGTTGAACAAAGATATTGGTTTTGTGAATGCTGGGCAAGAAGCGGTGGTTAAAATTGAGAGTTTTCCTTATACGCGCTATGGTTATTTGACTGGTAAAGTCAAAAGTGTCAGTCATGATGCAATGACACACGAACAACTGGGTTTGGTTTATAGTGCAATTATTGCATTAGATAAAACGGATTTGCAAATTGATGGTAAAACTGTAAATTTAACGGCTGGTATGAATGTCAGCGCAGAAATCAAAACAGGGCAACGCCGAGTATTGGATTATTTGTTGAGTCCATTGCAAACTAAAGTAGATGAAAGTTTCAGGGAGCGTTGATGATTTGAGGAAAATCTTAAATTGTAACATTCTGAAAAAATGACTATTTAACCTATTTTAAGGTAGCCTGAATTGGATTCAGGCTACTTTTGTGATAAAGGAATGATGATGAAGATAAATCCATCCATCAAATATATGGGCTATTCATTTACTAAACTGTTATTACTGAGTAGTTTATGGATGGCAACAGAGAGTCATGCTTTCACGCTGTCTGAAGCATGGGAATCGGCTAAACAATATTCTGCTGATTATAAAATGGCGTATTTTCAACGCGAAGCCAGTATGGAACAAGAACAGCAAGCAAAATCCGCCTTTTTGCCTCATGTGTATGCTAATGCAAGTTATCAACGTCAATTGCCGTCTATTTCTTCTACTCGTGAAACACAGGGTTGGAATGTACAACTGAATCAAACTTTATTTGATGCCAGCAAAATGGCGCAATATCGTCAAAGTCAATATAACAGTGATGTTGCGCGACAACGGTTTAATAGTGCTACAGAAGAATTATTATTGAAGGTAAGCGAACTTTATTTTAATTTACTCTTAATCAAGGAAACTATTGCGGTTCATGCTGCTGAAAAACAGGCTTATGAGCAACAATTAAAACAAGCTCAAGAAATGTTTAAACGTGGTTCGGCTACGGTCATCGATATTCATGAAGCACAGGCAGGATATGATAATGCATTGGCGCAAGAAATATCTGCTCTTACTGAAAAACAAATCTTGGAAAATCAATTGAATAGCTATACTGGTTTAAATAGCCAACAGATTTCACCTATAGACACTCAAAACTTGATTGGGCGTTATTTACCTCACTTTCAGCAATATAGTTTAGCTAAATGGCAAGAAATTGCGTTGCAAAATAATCATGAATATCAGATGAATCAGTTGGTACTTAAAAGTAGTGACGAGGCTGTTCGCATGGCGAGAAAAGGACGTTTACCAACAATGAATGCTCAATTAGGTTATCAGGATAATGTATATACATCTGCTCATCAAAATAGTGATTATCGCCATCGTGGTAAAGGGTTCACTGCCTCACTTCAATTAAGTATTCCACTTTATACGGGTGGAGAACTCAGTAGTAAGATTCGTGAAGCTAGTTTGGAATATGAAGTGGCGCAAGCTCAATTGCTGGCAACTGAACGTCAAATCATGCTGGCTGTGCGGCAGGCTTATACTGAGGGTGATGCGTTGCGTTATCAGATTATGGCGCAAGAGAGGGCACTTAAAAGTAATCAATTAAAACTTAAATCCACTCAAACTGGTCAACAATATGGCATGCGCAATCGTTTAGAAGTGATTCAAGCTAGACAAGAAGTGGCTAAAGTAGAACAGCAATTGATGCGGGTGCAATATCGCTTTTTAATGGCTTATCTGACGTTGATTAAAGAAAGTGGTTTGGGTTTAGAGAATATTTGGCGAGAACATGAAAATGTTGTTAATTCAAAATCAAAATAAAGGGTGGTGTCCTGAAAAGTGTGCTGATTTAAACTTGTTTAGGATTATTTATCGCCCAAAAACCAATATTAAATGCTTTAATATGGTAAAACAATGTTTTAGAAAAACAGCAACTGCGCCGTATTCCTCTACTTAATCGATGACGAATACGACAATTATTTCCTTCAATCGCTTGGGTATGTTGTTTACTAATCCATTGATCATCTGCGTCAGAGAAAGTATTAACAAAAGCGTCCAGTCATCACTAGCAATACGGTCGTGAGTGACTTTCAGCTCTTTTAATCGCGCTTCTAAAGCCAGTGCTGTTTGTGAATCACGTTTACCCCAAACAAATGCAACTATTTCACCTGTTTTGGCATGATAAGCATAAATCAGCCAAACTTTGTTTTTCTTATGTTCAACAAATGTATGGAATTCATCAATTTGTAAAGTGTCATAATGCTTTTTTTTTGGATTTGATTTGGTGTTCACTGCGTTTTAAGGCAGCCTGAATTTTAGCTCGACTATAAGCCATTATCCTAGAAATAGCGCGGATACTACAACCATTAGCGGTCATTCGCCAAATCATGAAATCTGATTCAGAATGACAGCCTTTGTTATTCAGGGCGTGGTCACCAATAAAACATCGTTTGCATGTTTTACAGCGATATTTTTGTTTGTGATTGCCATTGAAGCCATTTTTCTTTATATTTAGTTCTTGGCAGCGAGGACATTTCAGAGTTATTTCGGTTTTCACACATCAAAATATACTCTGTTCTCGCTGCTTTTTGTTTATTTATTTTAAACAGCACACTTTTCAGGACACCACTCTGTCATGATTTCTACGGTACTTATATAGTTGGGTCTACTACGTGTTTTATCCATAATGCCTAAATTAAATAAGGGTTTATAGATACTTATACGCAAAGGTGAGTGCTGCTTATGTTTAATGTTTCACATTCATTTTGTCATGACAAAAAATGTGCTAAATTATGACAAAATGCTTGCGGTTTTATACATGTTTTATTATTCGCACGAATTATCAATAAAATAAAGCTACCAATCTTACAAATACAAATTCTATAGTGAATTCACTATAAAAGAAAAGGCAGCCTGAAACCTTTGAGAAAAATAAAAAATCCGAGTCAATATCTTGCTGACTCGGATTTTTTACCTTGCTACATAATTATTGCTGAATCGTTTCCACCTGAATCATTTCCACAGGTACAATTTTCGGTGTCATACGCGGTACATCTGCATAACGCAACACAGGTGCAGGTGGTGGGTCAAGACGAGCTGCCGCCGCAATCATCGCGCCCACGCTGGTCTCTACCAACTGTAAACCCAAAGCAGCCGCCTCAGCCACAGCTTGCTGTCGCAATGAAACATTTTCAGGCTGTGGCATGGTTTCCGTTACAGTATTATTTTCAGGCTGCGTTTGTGTTTCCAAAACAGGATTTTCAGATTGCACCAATGCTGTTTCTGTTTCCAAAACATCAACTTCTTCCTGCACCATTTCAGGCTGCATCTGAGCAATATGCGACATTTCTGGCGCAAGATTTTCAGAAGAAACTGGAATTTCTTCCTCATCAACTGTCTCAATCGCTTTCAGGCTGCCTGAATTTATCGTGTTTTCAACGGTTTCAGGGAACAAAGTCGCCACAATCGCTTCCACTTGCTGCGCCACATGTTGCGCAATCGCATTATCATCGGCAATCTCGGTCGCATTTTCAACTGGTTGTTCCATCGCATCATCGCGCTCAATACCCACTAAAACAGGAGCCTGTCGCGCCTGATACGCCGCAACCAAACTACTTTCCGCTGCCAATTCAGGATATTCCAGCAAAACATGTGCAATACCATCTTCCACACGCAAACTCACATCATCAATGCTCAAATACTGCTCAATTTTGGCTGCTGACGGAATACCACGA
The DNA here is from genome assembly GCF_022354465.1 of Wielerella bovis. Taxonomy (NCBI): domain Bacteria; kingdom Pseudomonadati; phylum Pseudomonadota; class Betaproteobacteria; order Neisseriales; family Neisseriaceae; genus Wielerella; species Wielerella bovis. Next base: position 1,880,001 of record NZ_CP092361.1, read on the forward strand.
TTGCGATTTTGATTATGACGATTGTTGTTTTTACTGCGTTTCTCGCCACCAATATGCACTACCACAGGTTTTTGTTTTTTATGACGATTACCTTTTTTCGCCACATTTTCCATGTTTTCAGGCTGCATTTCTGTTTCTGCAGCAGCCTGAACCATTTGTTGTTGTGCTTTTTCAGCCTTATTTTTTTCACGATTCAAACGCTGTTGTTCACGCTGTTCCTGCTTGCGATTTTGTTTTTCTGTTTTAACAGAAATATTTTCAGGCTGCATCAAAGCGGTTGCATCATCAGTTGGATTTTTCTCCGCTTGTTTTGCCTGATTTTGACGCTGATTGTGTTTGCCCGTTGCATTTTCTTCACGATTTTTATGCTGACGGCGATTTGGATTATTGCGTTTACTTGCTGCTGTCGCCTGTTTCTTATGACCACGCTTTTTCACAGGTTCTGTTTTTTCAGGTTCAGATGCACCAAACAGATTTTTCAACCAGCCCTTGAAACTATCCCACCATGATTTGCTGTCTTTGCTCGGCGCAGTAGGCGCAGGAGTAGCGTGTTTCAAACCACGCACAGCAGGTTCAGGACGCGATGCTTTTTCACCTTTACTGTTACTAAACGGTACATTTTCCTCTTTTTCAGGCTGCATGACACGTTTATAACTTGGTTCCGCATTTTCCGCTACATCATCGGTACGGATACGCGAAATTTCGTAATGCGGATTTTCCAAATTCGTATTTGGAATCAGGAACACAGAAACATCCAAACGCTCTTCCATACCAAACAATTCGGCGCGTTTTTCGTTCAACAAAAAAGTCGCCACATCAACAGGCACTTGCGCGTGAACTTCGCCCGTGTTTTCTTTCATCGCCGCGTCTTGAATCAAACGCAAAACGTGCAAAGCGGTGGACTCAATGCTGCGAATCACGCCCGTGCCAGCACAACGTGGACAGGCAATGTGGCTGCTTTCCGCCAATGCTGGCTGCAAACGTTGGCGCGACAATTCCAGCAAACCAAAACGCGACAATTTGCCCATTTGCACACGCGCACGGTCTTTTTTCAGCGCATCGCGCAAGGTGTTTTCCACATCGCGCTGATGTTTCGCGTCTTCCATGTCAATGAAATCAATCACGACCAAGCCGCCCAAGTCGCGCAAACGCATTTGACGCGCCACTTCTTCCGCCGCTTCCATATTCGTGCGGAATGCGGTTTCTTCAATGTCCGCGCCGCGTGTGGAACGCGCTGAGTTTACATCAATAGAAACAAGAGCTTCGGTGTGGTCAATCACAATCGCGCCGCCGCTTGGCAAGCTCACGGAACGCGCAAATGCCGTTTCAATTTGCTGCTCAATTTGCAAACGTGAAAATAAGGGCGTGTGGTCGGTGTAGAGTTTCAGTCTGCTCAAATTATTCGGCATGACATAACTCATGAATTCAGACACTTGCTCGTAAACTTTGGGGTTGTCCACCAAAATTTCGGCAATATCGGGGCGGTAATAATCGCGGATTGCGCGAATCACCAGCGAGCTTTCCATAAACAGCAAATAGGGCTGTTTGTGGGCATTGGCGGCTTCTTCAATCGCGCGCCAAAGTTGCAATAAATAATTGAAATCCCATTGCAATTCTTCTGCGCTGCGTCCGATGCCTGCGGTACGCGCAATCATGCTCATGCCGTGTGGCACGTCCAGTTGCGCCATCGCTTCTTTGAGTTCGGCGCGGTCTTCGCCTTCAATGCGGCGCGACACGCCACCACCACGCGGATTATTCGGCATCAACACCAAATAGCGTCCTGCCAAGCTGATAAAGGTGGTTAAGGCTGCGCCTTTGTTGCCGCGCTCGTCTTTTTCCACTTGCACGATGATTTTCATGCCTTCTTTCAGCACGTCTTGAATGCGGACTTTGCCGCCTTCGTAGTCCTGAAAATAGGCGCGTGAGACTTCTTTAAACGGCAAAAAGCCATGACGTTCCACGCCATAATCCACAAAACAGGCTTCCAAAGACGGCTCAATGCGCGTAATCACGCCTGTGTAGATGTTGCCTTTGCGTTGTTCTTTGCCGAGGGTTTCAATGTCCAAATCCAACAGGGTTTGTCCATCAACAATTGCCACGCGCAATTCTTCCGAATGAGTGGCGTTGAAGAGCATACGTTTCATGTTATACCTTTGTTTTCAAAAGTTTAACACGTTTTCGGTTTGATAAACTGCTCGCGTGATGGCGCATATCTTGCGCTGCGATGTATGCAGTTGTAGGGTTATGAATATTTTGCTTGCGAATTGCTTTTTTCGCTCAAAATATTCATAACCCCTTAATGGAGACGATTATAAAGAACATTTTGTGTTTTCAGGCTGCCTGAAATTTAAGATGCTTATTATTCACAATTAAATTAACAAATTTTATTTTAAGGAATTTGTTGGGCAAACATTAAAATTTCTACTGATGCAGAAATGACGACAATGTATTTTATATTGCGAGATATTTTCAGGCTGTCTAAATATTTATTTTTCCAATTAATCAATAATTTTAAGCCATCGTCTATACTTTTGTATTCAAACAATATTTTTGCTGCCACAGGCTAACTAGCAACAAAAAGGAAAACGTGTAAAGTAGTTTTTTTGTAAAATGGCGATATACGGCTTTTTCTATACAATCGGTGTACAAGTTGCCTAAAAAATTATTTCTTCAATTTAATCAAAGCCGTATAGCTTGCAAACACCATGTTTCAGGCAGCCTATTTGCTGCTAAAACCAGTTGGGAATTATAGAGAAAATGCCGACAATTAGCAAAGATTTAGTCAATCATATTACGATTCAGCCGCATGATGCAGGACAACGTTTGGATAACTATTTGATTAAAATATTAAAAGGCGTACCAAAAAGCCATATTCATCGCATTATTCGCGGTGGCGAGGTGCGCATCAACAAAGGGCGAACAAAAGCCGATGCGCGTATTGAAGCGGGCGATGTCATACGCATTCCGCCGATTCGTATCGCAGAAAAAAGTGCAATCACGCAAAAAATAATTCCTGCGCGTAATTTTGAAATTGTGTTTGAAGATGATGCATTGCTGGTGGTCAATAAACCATCTGGGGTGGCGGTACATGGTGGTTCAGGCGTGAGTTTTGGCGTGATTGAACAACTACGACAAGCACGCCCTGATGCGAAATATTTGGAATTGGTGCATCGTTTGGATAAAGATACAAGTGGTTTGTTGATGGTGGCGAAAAAACGCAGCGCATTGGTCAAATTACACGAAATGTTACGCAACGACCATCCGAAAAAAGTGTATTTAGCTTTGGGTGTGGGTGTATGGCAGCCTGAAAATCGGCACATTAAATTGCCATTGTTTAAATACACGGGCGCAGCTGGGGAAAAAATGGTGCGCGTTGATGAAAATGGACAGTCGGCACATACAATTTTTCAAGTGTTGGATACGTTTTCAGGCAGCCTGACGCATTCGGTAGGGATTTCAGCCTTGAGTTTGGTGCAAGCGACTTTGAAAACAGGGCGCACGCATCAAATTCGGGTGCATATGCAATCGCAAAATTGTCCGATTGCGGGCGATGAACGATATGGGGATTATCAGGCGAATAAGCGTTTGCAGAAATTGGGGCTGAAACGTATGTTTTTACACGCTTATATTTTGGAACTTGACCACCCGATTACGGGCGAGCGTTTGTATTTGAAAGCGGAATTGCCACAAGATTTACAAATTTTATTGGCAAATTTGAAAGTAGCGTAATGTTTTTTCAGGCTGCCTGAAATGGAGCAAATATGGATTTTAATCAAACCGCAAGAGAGACTTTAACGCGTGTGCAATCTGAATTGGCGCAAGGTCAAACGCAAATTTCATGGGATATTTTGTATCCAATTTTTGACCGTGAAAATTATTTGAAGGAGATGAAAAAATCGTTTGGCTGGCGTTCGCACATGAAAAGTATGTTTTTTGCCTTTCTGATGTTGATAGGTTTAGTTGCCAAAGGTGGTTTGAACCCATTTTGGGCTGGATTGGCAAGTGTGTTATTTTTGATTTGGGAGGTAAGGGATAATCAAAAAACGCGTCAAGAAGCTTTGGCGAGAGAATATTTTGTTTATGGTATTCAGGTCAATTTCAAAAAGCGAAAAGCACAGATAACGTGGAATGGTGTGAAAATGCGTCATCAGGTGAAATTTCACAAAAATGAAGAATTGCCCTCATTTAATCTGCCTGAACGACCAGAGCCGTCTGATGTGAGATTGCGCGATACGCTGCAAAATACGCTAGCGCAGAAAATGGGGGTTCGGTTTGTGGATTGAAAACCTGTATTATCAGTTTTCAGGCTGCCTTTTGCTATTTTTATCTAAAAAGGCAGCCTGAAAAATGATTTGCTAAAATCAAACCATTTGGATTAAAAAAAGAAATAATATGAAACCATTATCGGAAAAATCCGCTGCGCTGAATTTACTGATTGGCTGCGTGGTGTTTAGTTTGGGCAGCATTATTGTGGCAAAAGTCCCTGTTGGTTCCTATGCGATTGCGTTTTGGCGATTGGCGGTGGCGGCGGTGATTTTTGCCGTGTTGATGCGATTGTTCGCGCAACGCTTTCCCAAAAATCGTAAGGCGATTGGGTGGGCTTTGTTGTCGGGCGTTTTTTTGGGATTTGACTTGGCGTTGTGGCATGAGAGCATTCATGCGGTTGGACCAGGTATTGCCACTGTATTGAATTGTTTGCAGATTTTTTGGATAACGGCGATGGGCTTGTTATTTTTTGGTGAGAAATTGACACGACAACAAGTCGTTAGTTTGGTGTTAGCCATGTTGGGCGTTATCATGATTGCCAGCCCCGAATTTGGACACAATCATCACGCATTATGGGGCTTGTTTACGGGCTTGGCATCGGGTTTAGCGTTGGCGATTTCTATGATGTTGGTACGCAAAACGCATGAAACGGCAAAAACGCCGATTTTTGTGTTGATGTGGCTTTTAAGTGTGGGTGGTATGCTGACTTTGATTGTGCCGATGTTGTTGTGGAATGGGGATAGTTTGTTGCCGCAAACGTGGACGCAAGCGAGCTTGATTGTGATTTATGGTGCGGTGATGCAATGTTTTGCGTGGGGCATGATTGCGTATGCGCTGCCTTTGTTGTCGTTGAGTGTGGCGGGATTGTTGCTGTTGAGTGAGCCTGTGGCGGCGTTGTGGATTGATTTTGTGTTTTTGGATAAACCGATTTCGGCGATTCAATGGCTGGGCGCGGTTTTGACGATGGTGGCGATTTATTTGGGGTCGTTGAAAAAGAAGAAATAGTGGTATTTTTGAAAGATAAGGCAGCCTGAAAAATATTTTTCAGGCTGCCTTTGTCATTTATATTTGACAATTTTGATGTCAATATTCACAATGTCATTTATACGCGACATCAATCATGGCAATTATGAATACCAACCAAGTCCGACACTTTCGCCAACAAAAAGGCTGGTCGCAACAAGAATTGGCGCAACAGGTTGAAGTTGCGCGACAAACGATTAATTTAATTGAAAATAATCGCTACAATCCTACGCTATCTTTGTGCTTAAAACTGGCGTGGGCATTGGAGACAGATTTAAATGCTTTGTTTTGGCAACAGGAGACTGATGATGAACACAAAGAAATGCTATGAACATATGTTCAAATTTTGCGTTGGACAACCGCCACATCATTTAGATGAGCGACAAATGCAAATGGTTGAAGCGTATTATGCCAAAATTGGGATAGTATGCAGTTTTTTGTTCAATATCTTCATGTTTTTATTGTGTGTTTTGGGACTTGTCACCACACTATCCAATAATCAACTGCTATTGCGGATACACATGATTGCATGGATAGTCCTGATGCCTTATCTCTATTTTTTAGTCAAAAATCCGCTGAAATTGAACTTGGAATGGCTAAATCCTGCTGATTTTTCTGAACAAAAAATCCAACAAAAAAAGCAACAAATGCACCGAGCGACTTGGCTGGGATTTTTTATCATCAGTATCATTGGTATCACAGCAGCAAAAGGCTTGAAACCAGACGTGCCGATTTGGTTAATCGTGCCATTCGTTGTGCTTGCAGTCGGATTGATTATGCGTTTTGAACACATGGAAAGTATGCAAAATCACGATGAAAGGGTAAAAGAATTTCGTGAGCAACAGAATGAAAATGCGGAATAATTTCAGGCTGCCTTTCAGTACACGATTTGTTGTAGCAACTGTATTTTTAACCCCATCGGGTAAAAATACAAAAAACGTTAAGTCAAAGCCAAATTGTCGCGCATCATTGTATTTAAAATGGTCAGCAATTTGTGCATACACGCATTGATTGCGACTTTGTAAGGTCAGGTATTCATTCCCGACATTATCACGGTATGTTGTGTCGGGCATAAATGCCCGACCTACGAAAATCACGCAAAAAAAGAACCGCTGCCTGAAATGGTGAGAAACGCGTGCAATGGTTGATGTTAAGCAGCGTGGGTATGGCGGCGCAACGCCATGAAAAAAAATTTTAAATATTGAGTAAATAATGTTTCAGGCTGCATGATTAGGCTAAAATGCAGCCTGAAAATATGTGTAACAAGGAAAAATGATGAATTTGCTCCCTTATCAAGCTGATGTTGCGGCGCGTATGAATGTTGGCGCGGAACAGGAAGTGCCTGCTCATGCGGAATTTTATGAAACAAAAAATGCTTATTGGATTGCGTGGTTTGCGCCGATGGCTGCGGTGTTGCCACCCAATTTGCCTGCTGATGAGCCGTGCGATTGGGTGGAAGGTGCGGACAGTTTGGCGGAATTGGTGAGTTTGATTGAAAGTGGTGATTATGAACAATTATTGGCAGACGATGCGCACGAAATGTGTTGCGCTTGCGGCTGCCATCATGAATAAGGCAGCCTGAAACGATGTTTAGAGCTAATTTATACGATTTATTCAATGATGCGATTCATGCGGTGCGTCTGCAATATCGCCCACGTGCAGAAATGTATGCGTATGGTTTGCCTGTGTTTGCGATTGTGATGCTGGCGGTGGGCGTGAGTATTGCAACATCACCTGCTTATTTGGCGCTTTTTGGTTCAAGCTCTGCGGCATTTGGTTTTGCGATTGTGATGGGTATCACGCGCTGGTTGGTGCTAACGCGTGCTTTAACCAGCATGGTACAACATGCAAGTGGGGAACGTATTCCATTTTTGGGCTACACTTTGGCAACAGAAGCGTTGGCAATTCCTTCTTTGTTGATATTGCCTTTCCCTGATTTATTGCCTTTGATTAGTTTGTGGATGGTGTGGTGTTTTTGGGCACAAATCGCAGGGGTTGCAGTATTGAGTCGCCAGCCGATTTTGCGGATTTGTATGGCTTATGTGATTTACTGGCTGGCATCTAGTTTACTGCTTGGTTTGTTTATGACCTTATTTGTCGCAGAAGGTTGGCTGGATAGTGCCGAAATTTTGAAAAATCTTGAAACTTATATGCAACAAGCAAAATAATAGAAAGGCAGCCTGAAAAAAGGAGGAATTGTGTGTTCAATAAATTGATTAAAGAAAAAGAAATAAATTTAGCCAACCATTACTTCAAGCATACACGCTATGCCCAACTTAATTGGGAAGTTCATGGAAAACCGATTATCAAAGAACTTGCACAAGAATTTATACAAACTATTGAAAAAGAAGATAGTTGTTATCTCCATATTTTAAAAGACGATGTTAAAAAACAACCAGTAACACAAGGTGATAATTCTATTTATGGCGACAGTATTACCATTCGATTTGGTTGTAAGCCATTACCTTGTACTGCAACTTTACCAAAACAAGGTACAAAACATGAAATTCTAGTAGAAACAGGTGCATGTTTAGTTTTTTCATGTGGCTTCAATGGTTCTGTTATTGCCATGATATATCTGCCACAATCAGATGTATCCCAGCCACTACGAACACCTTATTTTGTTGCTGCTTGGCAAAATAGCAATGAGTTTACCAAACGCGATATAGTTCCCATATTTGAATTATTTTGGCAAGTACAATTATTTTGTGGAGCGTACACTACCAATCGTAAATCTGCACGAATTATCGCCAAATTAGAAGCCAAACATCAACAAATTAGCGAAGGTAAAAATGTATTTATCTCCTACCTTATTTATCTGCGTACATTCATCAACGGATTACGTAAAATATATGGAATTGCACACTAATAAAAAGCAGCCTGAAAAACCATGAAACCCGTCATTATCAATCTTTCAGACTGCCTGATTACTGTTTATCTCAAACACAGCAGCAAGAAAAACATCATCGTCCGCGCACGCGATGAACACAGTCTAACCGTCAATTCACCCAAATGGCTGCCACGCGCTGAATTGATGCGCTGGCTCAACAGCCATCATGCCGATTTGCAACGCTGCTTAAATCACGCCCCCAAAAAACGCGCTGAACCCGAACAATTATGGTTTCGCGGACAACTTTATTCTCGCAACGCCACCATTTTCAGGCAGCCTGAAAATTTATCCCCCACCCAACAAAGCGATTATTTACGCCAATTTTTGTTTCAGGCTGCACATGAGATTTTGTTGGACAAACTCGCGCAACACAGCCAAAAACTGCATCTTATTCCCAAACAAATCGCGCTTTCAAACGCCAAAACTTTTTGGGGCGTGTGTCGCCATCACACAGGTATACGTCTCAATTGGCGACTGATTGGCGCACCCGATTTTGTGCAAGATTACGTTTGCATCCACGAACTTTGCCACCTTGTACACGCCAATCACAGCCACGCATTTTGGCAACTAGTGCATCAACATTGCCATGACGTTGATGCCGCCAAACAGTGGCTCAAAACACATGGTAAAGAATTATTTGCGCTTGGGTAAGCGTGGGTAAACAGAGTTTAATCAACGAATAAAATGACATAAAATAACGCATTTCAGGCAGCCTGAAAATTATGCGTAGGAATAAAAATGGATTTATATACTCCCGTTGTGGATACCTTGAACAAATTAGCCATTCCCTTTCAAATTGTAGAACACCCACCTGCACTCACCACCGAACAAGCAGATAGTTTTATTGAAGGCATTGACGGTGTGCGTACCAAAACCCTATTTTTATGCAATCGTAAAAAAACCGCGTTCTACCTATTGATTATGGATGATGCCAAACGCTTGGACATGGACGCTTTCAAAGAAACCGTTGGCGAAAGCCGTATCAGCATAGCATCTAGCAACAGTTTGTTTGAAAAGATGAAATTACCCGCAGGCGTGGTGTCGCCTTTTGGTTTACTCAATACGCCCGAAAAAGACATTGCGGTGTATATTGACCAAGCCATCATGTCCGAAGAACGTATGAGCTTCCACCCCAACACCAATGAAAAAACGCTATTTTTAGCCAGCACCGATTTGCTGAAATTTTTAGTACACATCGGTTGTCCAGCGAATATTATTAAATTGTAAAAGTTTTCAGGCTGCCTATTGTTTTATCCAACAAATAAAGGCAGCCTGAAAACAAATATTACCAAAAGGATAAACATAATGAAAAAAACACTTCTCTCACTCACCCTAATTGCCGCATTCACTTTGGCAGCCTGTGGCAAAGACGATGCGCCAGCCAAAAACACAACCGCTTCACAAACCTTTGTGCAGCCTGTGGAAAATAAAACCAACGATGGCACAGTCGGTATGTTGTTGCCCAATTTTGCCGAATTGGTGGCGCGTGAAGGCAGCACCGTTGTGAATATTCAGGCTGCCAGTGAAAAAGACAATACTTCCATGTCCAACAATGATGATTTGGCGGACAATGACCCATTTTCCGAATTTTTCAAGCGTCTTATCCCCAATCAACCTGATTTTCCACAAAGTGAAAACGAAGCCAATTTTGGTTCGGGCGTGATTATCAGCGAAGATGGCTATGTCATGACCAATGCCCACGTTATCAAAGGTATGAATAATATTAAAGTTACGCTGAACGATAAGCGCGAATATCCTGCCAAATTGGTCGGTTCAGATGAAAAATCCGACATCGCTTTGCTGAAAATTGATGCGCAAAATCTGCCTGCTGCCAAAATTGGTAATCCCGATGAATTGAAATCGGGCGAATGGGTAGCGGCGATTGGTGCGCCATTTGGTTTTGATAACAGCGTAACCGCAGGCATCGTGTCCGCCAAAAATCGTACCTTGCCCGATGAAACTTATACGCCATTTATCCAAACCGATGTGGCAATCAACCCTGGTAATTCGGGTGGACCTTTGTTCAATTTAAAAGGACAAGTGGTTGGTATCAACTCGCAAATTTATAGCCGCAGCGGTGGTTTTATGGGCATTTCTTTCGCCATTCCGATTGATGTCGCGATGAATGTTGCCGACCAACTGAAAGCCACAGGCAAAGTTCATCGTGGGCAACTGGGCGTAATCATCCAAGAAGTCAGCTACGATTTAGCCAAAACATTTGGTTTGGATAAACCCACAGGCGCATTGATTGCCAAAGTGATTTCAGGCAGCCCTGCGGAAAAAGCAGGTTTGCGCGTAGGCGATATTATTCGCAGTGTAAACGATAACGAAGTGCGTTCATCCAGCGATTTACCCATGACGATTGGCGCACTCGCCCCAGGTAAAGAAGTTAAATTAGGCGTATGGCGCAAAGGTAATATGACCGAAATCACGGTTACTTTGGGCGAACAAGGCAGCCAAACGGCTTTAAATTTAAATAATAAAGCTGCCAAACCTTATTCAGGCAGCATAGATGGTTTTGAGTTTGCCGCAGCAGGCTTGACCATTAGCGTAGAAAATGGCGTGGATAATTCTGTGTTACTGGTACGAAAAGCGCAGGGTATTTCAGCGAACGCAGGCTTACGACGTGGCGATATTATCGTGGAAATTGCAGGACAAGCGGTTCATAATAAAGCTGAATTTGAATCAGCAATCAGCCAAGCAGGGAAAAATATTCCCATATTGATTAATCGCGGTGGCAATATGATTTTCTTGGCATTGATTTTGCCATAAATCATTTTAAAGCATTCAGGCTGCCTGAAAAATTCAGGCAGCCTGAAACATAATGGATTGATTATAATAAGATTAAATAAAAACTGAATGGCTGCAACTTATTATTGTTGCCATTTTTTCAAAATCTCATCTAATTGACCATTTTTCTTAATATTTTCTAATCCAGCGTTTACTTTTTGCAACATTTCTGTGTCATCTTTACGAATAGCAAAAACCAAATCCGCAGAAGCTTCACCTTCTACTGGCGGCAGTTCTTCCATAGCAAATGTGAAATCTTTTAATGAACCATTGACATAATATTTCAAAATAGTGCAATCACTTATCGCTGCATGAGCTTGATTAGTAGCGATTTGGCGTAAAGTATCGTATCTGTGTGTACTAATAGTAATATTTTTTTGTGGTATTTTTAATACATTCGTTACATAATCGCCTAGTTCATCATTATCAAACAAGATGATTGGATTAGATTGCCAACTGGATAGATTATTTTGATTGGCAGCAATCACACAATTTTTTGAAACCATATATGATTGTGTATGGGTAACATACTCACTAGGTAAATCCTCTGCAACCAATCCACCTGCTACTAAATGAACCTTATCTTTTTGCATATCAGTAAAAATAGCTTCCCAAATATAAGGTTCTACTTTTAATTTCAATCCTTGGTCTTTTGCAATAGCTTCCAAAATATCAGTATCAATACCACTAAATGTTCGGTCAGCATTGAAAATATTGAAAGGTGCATAATCAGTAGCAGCAATACGAACATGCAAAATGGGTGCATTAGTATTCTCTGATGCAGAAGTAGTAACAGAAGAATCAGGTTTGCTAGCAGTTATTGCCGTATCGTTTGTACTGGATTTATCTGAACACGCGGCTAACAAAACAGTTAACGTAATCAAAGATAAGGTTTTTTTCATGATAATCTCCCTATGATGCTGGTATGATTTGTGAACAGGTTAAATTTAATGTTTTAAATTTATAACACCTAATTCAGCCCCTTATTTTATCAAGAAAAAAACAAATATAGTAAATTTTACTATTAATTCATGCGTTTCTATTTTGATAATTTTAAAATAAAAAAAACAAATATTTAGTTAAATATAAGAAATATCGGATTCAAGAATCCGCCCTACAATTTTGAGTTTCACAAAGGTTTCAACTTATAAAAACAAAATCATCTTGTTTTTCAGGCAGCCTATTTAAATGGCACAAATAACATAAAACAATCATGCGGTAAAACATTGGAATCCCCCGCAACTTTTGCGTTAAAATAACCGCCCTTTCAAAAATTAGGTCGGATTACGGATTAGATTTAGATTAGGACAAATTAGAAGTCGTGGGTGTTAAGTATGACAAATTAAGCTAGCCCTGTTTCATCTAAATCTTACTCTCTATACCATCATTTTTTAGGATACATCATGTCTCAACAAGCTGAACAAAAACCTTTAATTGAATTTCCAACCGATTTCAATCTCAAAATTATGGGTGCTCAACATCCTGATTTTGCATCTGAAATCTTAAAAGCCATTCAACAACATGCCCCAAATACCACTGAACAACACATCAAATTGCGTCCTAGTTCAGGTGGTAATTTTGTCGGTGCAACGGTTACCGTTCATGCGCAAAGTCAAGAACATTTGGACAATATTTACCGCAGCGTAACTTCTCATCCAATGGTAAAAGTAGTATTTTAAGTTTTCAGGCTGCCTTTTTAATTGATGTAGCCTGAAAAATCATTTTATTGATAATAAAAGATAAATTATGAAAATTGTCAAACTGGGCAGACGCGATTATCAACCCGTGTTTGAAGCGATGAAACAATTCAACGACACGCGTGATGACGATACTGAAGACGAACTATGGCTAGTGGAACATTACCCTGTGTTCACACAAGGCTTGGCTGGCAAACCCGAGCATTTGCTGTTTTCAAGCGATATTCCTGTGGTGCAAATTGACCGTGGTGGACAGATTACCTACCACGGATTAGGACAACTCGTTGTTTACACTATGATTAATTTTAAACGCCGCAAACAAAGTGTGCGTCATATTGTTTCCGCATTAGAAAATACCATCATTGCCACACTTGCTGAATATGGTATTCAGGCTGCCAACGACCCGCAACGACCAGGGGTTTATGTGGGCGAGCGCAAAATTGCATCTTTGGGTTTGCGGATTAAAAATGGCTCGGTTTATCATGGGCTTGCGCTGAATGTGAACATGGATTTGTCGCCATTTCAGCAAATCAATCCTTGCGGTTATGCAGGCATGGAAATGGTGCAAATGGCGGATTTGTTGCCGCAAACACCTGATTTGGATGAAGTGGCGGATAAATTGACGGCGCATTTGATGCGTGAATTGGCGTAAGTTTTTAGGCAGCCTGAAAACCGCAAATAAATATGATAAAGAAAGAATCCAAATGACCCCAAATGGACACACCGTCCTGATTACAGGTGGCGCAACAGGTATCGGTTTTGCGCTGGCAAAACAATTTCATAACGCAGGCAACCAAGTTATTTTGGTTGGACGGCGCGAAGACGTGTTGCAACAAGCCGCCGCACAACTTTCAGGCTGCCGTTATGCCGTTGCCGATGTATCCAAAGCCGAAGACCGTGAACGTTTGGCGCGTGATTTTGCCGATGTGAACGTGTTAATCAACAACGCCGCCATTCAATACACCAAGCCGCTTGCCGAACAAACCGATGCCGAAATTGTACAGGAAATTGACATCAATCTGACCGCGCCTGTATTGCTCACACAAGCATTTATGTCCGTGTTGCAAGCCAAGCCGAGTGCGGCAGTGGTTAATGTGTCATCGGGTTTGGCGATTGTGCCGAAAGAAACCTGCGCCCTGTATTGCGCCACCAAAGCCGCGTTGCACAGCTATTCACAAGTATTGCGCTGGCAATTGGAAGCGACCCATGTACGCGTATTTGAAATTTTACCGCCAATGGTCGCCACGCCCTTATCACAAGGCAAAGGTCATGCCAATTTAAAAATTTCGCCCGATGAACTCGCCGCCGAATTTTGGCGTGATTTCCAACGCGACCATTATGAAATCATGGTAGGCAAAAGCAAATGGCTCTATTGGATAAACCGCATTTCGGCAACATTGGGGCAACGGATTATGCGTAAGGGTTTATAATGCGAGTTATTTCAGGCAGCCTGAAAAATTACCAAATAAAGGAAAAATCATGATAAATCAACAGAATATTCCAACTGGCGAAGTGCGGACTTTTGGCACATTTGGCGTGCCTTATTTGGTCGGCAAAGCGGAACAGGAATTGCCCAATGGCGACATTTTGGTGGGCATTGAATTGTTGGAAAGTGGCGAGCATGAACAATATCCGCTCTCCCATTTGTTGCAAGACCCGAAAGCCAATTAAATTATGTATGCGATTTCATTTGATTTGGTCGTTTCCGACACCCAAAATGCCCACCCAAAAGGCGTAAGCCAAGCCTATCAAGATATTGGCGCAACCCTACATCAATACGGTTTTGAGCGCGTTCAAGGCAGCCTGTATATCAATGACAATGAAGACATGGCAAACCTGTTTTCTGCCATTCAAGCCTTGAAAAATTTGGCGTGGTTTCCCACTTCTGTGCGTGATATTCGCGCATTCCGCATTGAGCAATGGTCGGATTTTACAAAATTTGTGAAAACCTAATTTGAGCCAGCATTCAACATTTAAGAGAGAAATAAAAATGACCACCGAAACCACCAATCCCCTATCCAACGCACAAGGCATTAAACACAAAGGCGCAGACAAAACCGCGCGTATTCCCATCAAAATCGTACCATTAGAAGAAAAAATCAAAAAACCCGAATGGATTAAAGCCAAAATCCCAACTGGCAAAAAATTCTTTGAAATCAAAAATATTTTGCGCGACCAGAAAATGCACACAGTTTGCGAAGAAGCGTCCTGCCCGAATATTGGCGAATGTTTCAGCAAAGGCACAGCCACATTCATGATTATGGGCGACATTTGTACGCGCCGTTGTCCGTTTTGCGATGTGGGACACGGTCGCCCCAATCCGCTTGACCCCGATGAGCCGAAAAATCTCGCCGAAAGCGTGGCAGCGATGAATTTACGCTACGTTGTGATTACATCGGTGGACAGGGACGATTTGCGCGATGGCGGCGCACAGCATTTTGCCGATTGCATTAACGCCATTCGTGAACGCAGCCCGAATACGAAAATTGAAATTCTCGTGCCTGATTTCCGTGGGCGTTTGGACATTGCACTGGACATTTTGTCCAAAAATCCGCCCGATGTGATGAACCACAATTTGGAAACCCACCCGCGTTTGTACAAACAAGCGCGCCCAGGGTCGGATTACAAACATTCTTTGGAATTGTTGCGAAGATTCAAGGAAATGCAACCGAATATTCCCACCAAATCGGGCATTATGGTTGGTTTGGGCGAAACGGACGATGAAGTCCGCGAAATCATGCGCGATATGCGCGAGCATAATATTGAGATGATTACGGTGGGGCAATATTTGCAGCCGTCTGACGGGCATTTGCCTGTGTTGCGCTACGTTACGCCCGATATGTTCAAGCAATTTGAAAAGGAAGCCTATGAAATGGGCTTTACCAATGCGGCGATTGGCGCGATGGTTCGCAGTTCGTATCATGCTGATGTGCAAGCGGAAGAAGCGTTGAAAGAAAACGGTTGCGGTCATCATTGATTTTTAGCAGAGAAAACATTCAGGCAACCTGAAAATGTTTCAGGCTGCCTGAAAAATATATTTTATTCATTTTTTAAGGATAAAGTTATGGCAACGCACGCACGCACGCACGCACGCACGCACGCACGCACGCACGCACGCAATTATACTCAAAATCAATCAATAAATCAATTATTTAAACAGAAATTAAACACATTAATTCAGGAGAATCATCATGCCTGAATTAATGTGGTCTGGTAAAGACAAAGTCAAATTTCATCATCATGATGTTCCTTTTTATCTTTTAAATCAGCAATATCATTTTGTTGCCGAAGAGGGCAAACCGCAAAACCGTGAAGACAATATTCTGATTCACGGCGACAATCTGCTTGCACTCAAATCACTGCTGCCTGAATTTGGCGGCAAAATCAACTGCATTTACATAGACCCACCGTATAACACAGGCAATGAAAACTGGGTGTACAACGACAATGTGAACGACTCGCGCATTCAAAAATGGTTGGGCGAAGTGGTGGGCAAAGAGGGCGAGGATTTTTCGCGCCATGACAAATGGCTGTGCATGATGTATCCGCGTTTGAAATTGCTGAAACAGCTTTTGGCAGATGATGGAGTGATTTTTATCAGCATTGATGATAATGAACAAGCCTGCCTGAAATTGATTTGTGATGAGATTTTTGGGTATGGGAATTTCGTTGCCCAATTTTCAATTAAAAGACAAGGTGGGCGACAAGATAGTAAATTTTTTGCCAAAATAACAGAATACATTTTTTGTTATGCGAAAAATAGCAACCAATTTATTTCAGGACAAGATATTAAAGAAAATGAAAGTTATCCCAAATTTGATAAAAATAAACAACAATTTTATAAAACTCAATTGTTAAGAAAATGGGGAAATAGCAGTTTAAAACAAGATAGACCGAATTTATATTATGCAATCCCAGCACCTGATGGTAACGATGTTTTCCCAATTATCTATTCTGATAATGGTGAAAAAATTGATGGGCGTTGGCGTTGGAAACCCAAAAAAATGGAAAAAGCGTTAAAAGATGGGTTAATTGAATTTATTAAAGATAAAAATAACAATTGGATTGCGTATGAAAAAATTTTCCAGCCTGAAAGTGGTGGGAAAAGTAAAAAATTTTCCACTTGGTTGGAAAAACTTAATGTAAGTGGCAGTGCCGAATTAAAAGATATTTTCGGCTCATCGGTTTTTGACTATCCAAAACCACCACAATTATTAGAATTAATTTTAAAAATGGCAAATGTTAATAAAAACGCCATTATCCTAGACAGCTTTTCAGGCAGCGGTACCACCGCCCACGCTGTTTTGTCGCTCAACAAAGATGGTGGCAACCGCCGCTTTATCGGCGTGGAAATGATGGATTACGCCGAAACCATTACTGCCGAACGCATTCGCCGCGTGATAAACGGCTACGGCAACAAACCCGAAACACAAAATGGCACAGGCGGCGGTTTTACGTTTTACACAATCGGCGACCCACTGTTTATCGCTCCCGATACACTCAACCCCAATGCATCGCTTGCCGCCATTCGCCAATACATCGGCTATACCGAAAATTTGCAGCAAACATGGCAGCCTGAAAACGGTGTTTCGCCGCACGCATTGGGCTATCAAAACGGCACAGCGTATGTGTTTTATTATGAACAAGACGAAGTTACCACGCTGGATTTGCCCTTTTTGCAAACGCTGCAAGCCACAGGGCTGCCTGAAAAACCTGAATGCTGGGTCATTTACGCCGATAAAGTGGTTTTGACTGAATCGCAATTAAAAACTTTTAATATCGTGTTTAAACGCATTCCGCGCGATATTTCACGGTTTTAACAGGGGAAAATAATGGAATTGAAAAAATATCAGCAAACCGTGATTGACGATTTGCAAGCCTATTTAAATGTGCTTTTGGCACATTCAGGCAGCCTGAAAAGCAGTTTTGCCGAATATTGGCAAAACCACGCGTGTACCCCTTTGGCGGCAGACAAAATTGAACCGTATCACGATAAATTAAACGGTGCGCCCAATGTGTGCGTGAAAGTCCCGACGGCGGGCGGTAAAACGTTTATTGCTGTCAATGCTTTGCAGCCGATTTTTGTGGCGCGTGAATATTTTGGCGCACAAGAACCACGCATGGTGGTTTGGCTGGTGCCGTCTGAAAGCATTTTGTCGCAAACGCTTGCCAACTTGGGCAATCTGCAACACCCATACCGCCAAAAACTGAACGTGGATTTTTCAGGGCGAGTGAGTGTGTTGGACAAAGAAAAAGTGTTACGCGGACATGAGTTTGACGCCGATTCTGTGCGACATGGTGTGTCCATACTGGTGATGACGTTTGACAGCTTAAAAGGGCGCAGCAAAGATGTTTTACGCGCTTATCGTGAAAACCCCAATTTGTCATCGTTTGCCGATTTCAGGCAGCCTGAAAACGAATTGGCAGAATACGACAATACTTCTTTAATCAATGTGTTGCGTGGTTTAAAACCTGTTGTGATTGTGGATGAAAGCCACAATGCCACCACAACTTTATCGCAAGAAATGTTGGCAAATTTAAATCCCAGTTTTGTATTGGAACTGACCGCCACACCGCATGAAAAAAGCAATATCATCAGCTATGTCGGCGCATTGGAACTGAAAAAAGAACAAATGGTGAAACTGCCTTTGATGATTAGCCAACAGCGTAACCAAGCCGATGTAATGATGGCAGCAATGACTTTGCGCCACAATTTGGAAATCGCTGCCACAAACAGTGGGCAAGCCTTTATCCGCCCGATTGTGCTGTTTCAAGCCGAACCGCGCAGCAAAGACGACAAAGCCACGTTTGATAAAGTGAAACAGGAATTGCTGAATTTGGGCATTCCAGAAAATCAAATTGCAATGAAAACCAGCGAAATCAATGAGCTGAAAAATGTGGATTTGATGTCACCTGATTGTGCCATTCGCTTTGTGATTACCGTGAATGCACTCAAAGAAGGCTGGGATTGCCCGTTTGCCTATATTTTGGCGAGTTTGGCAAACAAATCTTCGGTGGTGGACGTTACTCAAATTGTGGGGCGTGTGTTGCGCCAGCCCTATGCGCGAAACCATGTTTTGCCTGAACTGAATTGCAGCTATGTGTTCACATCTTCCGAGAAATTTCATGAAACGCTGGCTAATGTGGCAAAAGGTTTGAATGCAGCAGGGTTCAGCGAACAAGACTACCGTATTGCACAAGAAACAGAAAATGAAACTGAAAACGATTTCAGGCAGCCTGAAACTGTTGTGCAGCCTGAATTGAGTTTGTCTGCGCCTGAAATGCCATCTGAACCCTGTGTTGATGATGAGAATTGGCGCATTCCCAATACATTCAAGCTGCCTGAAAACGGTATGGCGGTTTCATCGTCCAATCCGATTGCACAAAAAATGGCACAATTACAACAAAATACCGCCCAAATCAGCCAAGCGTTCAGCCACACGGCACAAAAAACCGAACATGCTTTGCCACCCGAATTATCAGGAAAAACCAATATGCAAAAAATGCGCGATGAGTTTGTGAATGAAATGATGAATTTCCGTTTGCCACAATTTGTGCAAGCAGGTTTCAGCAATGAATTGTTTGTGGAAAATAGTGAAAAAGTCTTGTTTGATAAAGATAATTTGCTTACATCATTTGAATTACGAAAAGCCGATAGAAACATTGACTTTGGCAATATTGAAACGGTGCTGTATGCCAGTGAAATTGATGAAAAAGGCAAAGTGGATTTTTCGCCACTCAAAGGCAAAGAAAAACAGTATTTTGCCGATTTGTTCAGCCAAAGCAGCGATGAAAGTCAGCAAAAAATGTTGGTTAAAAAACTGTTTGAATTGGCTGACAAAAAAAGTTTCTATCCGATTAGCGACAACGACGTACGCGAATATTTACGCGATATTGTGAACACCATGGCGGCAGCGCAACGGCAACATTGCTTTGAACATCTGCATCAATATTTTGCCGCCATCAAACAGAAAATTGACGGCTTGGCGCGTGAATTTTCGGAAAAAGAATTTAAGAAACAACGTGATATTGATGATATTGTTTTGCAGCCCATGTACGCTTTTTCACCCGAAATTTTGCCCAAAGAACTGGCTGTACCATTAAGCCAAAGCCTGTACAGCCGTGAAAGCAAAATGAGTGATTTTGAAGTAAAAATGTTGCGCCAAATTCTGCAAGATGATGGTATCCGCTTGCGTTGGTGGCATAGGAATGAGGAGCGAAAAGGCTTTTACATCAATGCTTTTATCAATCACTATCCCGACTTTATTTTATTGACTGAAAACGGTACAGTCATTTTACTGGAAACCAAAGGCAGCCAACTGGACGGCAGCGACAGTCAAGCAAAAATCCGTGCAGGTTTGGCATGGGAAAATGCCGCCAATGCACTGAATGATGGGCACAAATACCGTTATATGATGGTGTTTGAACAAAATCAATTAGATGGGACTTATTCTTTGGCGGAAGCATTAGAGAGATTGCGACATTGGTAAATAATACAGGCAGCATGAAAATTTGTAGGCTGGATATTAAAATCCAACATTATTAAAATAAAAACAAATGTTTGCTTAGTCTGAGAAATGTCGGATTCATGAATTCAACCTACCATTTTAGGTCTTGCAAAAGTTTCAGGTAGCATTTTCTTTTCCAAATAATGTAGTCTGATGTAGTTTTAACATCCGTTTTCCGTTATAATCCACGCCGTTTTATCATTTTCTACAACTTAATAGTGAATTCAATTTAAACCAGTACAGCGTTGCCAGCTCCCTTATGTACTCGGTGTACATGGCAGTCGCTGTCGCCTTGTCCTGATTTAAATTGAATCCACTATAATTTCAAACAACTATAAAACGAAACTAAATTTTTATATCTGTTAGTAAGTATGCCAGAATAAAAATTTCATAAAATTAAATAATAAATTATTGCTTTATAAATATTTTAATATAATTGCTTTCCCAAACTTTCCTGTCAAATTAATGATTTTCGCAAAACATTTGAACCAAAATATAGTGGATTGAATAATAGATTAATCATATTAAAACAATTTTTGGTATCACAAAAAATCCTTTCTACTTACTGTTCAGGCTGCCTGAAAACAATTATTTCTGTTTTTCATTACATATATACCATTTAATTGTTTGAATTTTTTAAACTACTACACCATAATCCTTGTTTTCATTTAATTTTTGCATTCAGGAGGCTGTTATGAATCAATCTGATTCCTTAAAAAACAAACGTTTGCATAAATTACTCAATACAATTGAATGGTTAGGTAACTTATTGCCACATCCTGTGATTCTATTTTTGATTTTTATCGGTATTTTACTGCTCACATCGGCAATAGGCTCTTATTTTGATTGGAGTGTCATTGACCCACGTCCAGAAGGCGCAAAAGGTCGTGCCGAAGATGGTATGATACGCGTCGTCAATTTAATGAATGGCGAAGGCGTAGTCAAAATACTGGAAAACTTAGTCAGCAATTTCACAGGATTTGCACCCTTGGGTTCTGCATTAATTGCATTATTAGGTGTGGGTGTGGCAGAACGTTCAGGGTTAATTTCTGCTGCTATGCGTGCGCTGATTTTAAATGCCCCTAAACGATTGATTACATTAGCCGTTGTGTTTGCAGGTGTAATTTCTAACGTGGCTTCTGAATTAGGTTATGTAGTCATCATCCCCTTATCTGGCATGGTATTTTATGCTTTGGGACGACACCCAATTGCGGGCATTGCGGCAGCCTTTGCTGGGGTATCGGCAGGTTATAGTGCCAATTTATTGATTGGTACGGTAGACCCAATTTTGTCAGGTATCACACAACAAGCTGCACGCATGATTGCGCCAGAATACACCGTTGGAGCAGAAGCCAACTGGTATTTCATGGCATTTAGTGCCATTTTCATTTCATTATTGGGTTGGTTGATTACTGAAAAAATTACTGAACCACGTTTGGGCAAATACGAGCCAGAAGAAGGTTTACAAGATGCAAATAATCTCAATATGCAACAATTAACAAATGAAGAAAAACGCGGCTTGAAAGCAGCTGGTGTTACCTTACTCATTCTAACTGGCATCGTTTTGGCATTACTGCTGCCTGAAAATGGTATTTTGCGCAATCCCAAAACAGGCTCAATTACCAACTCACCCTTTATGCATGGTATTGTAGCGTTTGTATTTATTTTCTTTTCCATCACAGGTATTGTGTTTGGACGCGTAGCAGGAACAATGAAAGGCAGCGCACAAGTCATTGAAGGCATGGAAAGTTCCATGAAATCTATGGCTCTATATTTGGTTTTAATTTTCTTTGTTTCACAATTCGTTGCATATTTTAGTTGGAGTAATTTGGGCCCTATTTTAGCCGTACAAGGTTCAGAATTTTTGAAAAACATTGGCTTAACAGGAGGTACGTTGATGTTCTTCTTTATTTTGATTTGTGCATTCATCAATTTAATGATTGGTTCAGCTTCAGCACAATGGGCAGTAACCGCACCAATTTTTGTACCCATGTTAATGCTCGCAGGCTACGCTCCCGAAACCATTCAGGCTGCCTACCGCATTGGCGACTCTGTTACCAACATTATCACACCTTTAATGAGCTTTTTCGGCTTGATTTTAGCGGTGTGTATTCGCTATAAAAAAGACATTGGCGTAGGTAGTTTGATTGCGATTATGCTGCCCTACTCAGTCATTTTCTTGCTGGCTTGGAGTTTATTATTCTGTATTTGGGTATTTGTTTTAGGTTTACCCGTTGGACCTGGCTCACCCATTTATTATCAACCCTGAATAAATAACTATTTATCAATCGGTTGATTTTTAAAAATCATGATTTTCAGGCTGCCCTACCCTGCACGATAAATTGTTGATTACCCACAATCTATTCCCATAGAGAGTAGGTTTCAGGCAGCCTGAAAACACATTTAAAAGAAATCAAAATGATAGTATTAGGAATTGAATCATCATGCGATGAAACAGGTATCGCGATTTACGACACAGAAAAAGGCTTAATTGCCAACCAGTTACACACACAAATGGCGATGCACGCCGAATATGGCGGTGTGGTGCCAGAGCTTGCCAGCCGCGACCATATTCGCCGACTGGTGCCACTCACGCAGGCTGCTTTGCAGGAAAGTGGCTTGCAATACAGTGATTTAGACGCAATTGCCTACACGCAAGGGCCGGGTTTGGGTGGCGCATTGTTGGCAGGTTCAGCGTATGCCAATGCTTTGGCGTTTGCATTAGACAAGCCGGTTTTACCTGTTCATCATTTGGAAGGGCATTTGTTGTCGCCACTTTTGGCGGACGATGTGCCTGAATTTCCCTTTGTTGCGTTGCTAGTGTCTGGCGGACACACGCAATTTATGGCGGTACGCGATTTTGGCGATTACGAATTACTCGGCGAAACAGTAGATGATGCGGCTGGGGAAGCTTTTGATAAAACAGGAAAACTGATTGGTTTACCTTATCCAGCAGGTGCGATTTTGTCGCAATATGCGAAATTAGGGCAGCCTGAAACATTCAGTTTCCCGCGCCCCATGTTGCATAGCCCTGATTTGCAAATGAGTTTTTCGGGCTTGAAAACGGCGGTGCTGACAGCAGTAGAAAAAACGCGGGCGGAACTGAATTTATCGCCCACAGACGCATTGCCCGAACAAATGCGCAATGATATTTGTCGCGCCTTTCAAGATGCGGTGGTGGACGTGTTGGTGGCGAAAGCCAAACGGGCGTTGTTGCAAACGGGATTTCGCTGTTTGGTGGTGGCGGGCGGCGTGGGCGCGAACTGGAAATTGCGCGAAGAATTGGCAAATTTAACCGTGCAGCCCACGCCAAAAGGGCAGCCTGAAACGGTGCAAACGTATTTTCCGCCACTTCCGCTTTGTACCGATAATGGCGCGATGATTGCGTTTGCAGGTGCCATGCGTTTGCAACACGAAGTGGCACAGGCGCTACGGGCTGGGGCATTTGATGTGAAACCGCGTTGGTCGTTGCGTGAGATTGTGCGTGAGAATGCGCAGGCTGCCTGAAACTCAATAAACCGACTAAAAATATCTTCACTTTATTTTCAGGCTGCCTATTTATAGTGGATTCAATTTAAATCAGGACAAGGAGACAGCGACCGCCATATACACCTAGTATATAAGGGAGCTGGCAATGCTGTACTGGTTTAAATTGAATTCACTATAATTAAATAGGCAGCCTGAAAACCATCATGATAAAGATTCTTCCTGCAAACCACGCTCCACTGCCGCCCATGCTTCCAGCAATAATTCAGGGCGACTGTCTTTCAGCAAATCCGCATCCGACAACATTCTGCGCCACACTTTTGCGCCGTGTAAACCGTGCATCAAACCCAAATAATGACGTGCCATGTGGCGCAAAATCGTACCACGATTGGCAGCTAATTGCGTTTGTGCATAGGCATACAAGCGTTGTACCAATTCGTCATACGCGATTTCAGGCTGCATATCGCCGTAAAACAAGTTATCCCAATTACGCATAATCATTGGATTGTGATACGCCTCGCGCCCAATCATCACGCCGTCCACATGGCGCAAGTGTTCGGCAATTTCTGCGTTGGTTTTGATGCCGCCGTTGATGATGATTTCTAAATCAGGAAATTCTTGTTTCAAACGATAAACATAATCGTATTTCAGCGGCGGAATATCGCGGTTTTCTTTGGGCGACAAGCCGTCCAGCCACGCATTTCGCGCGTGAACAATATAAGTGCGACACGCGGTTTTGTCGCGCAAGGTGCCGACAAAATCCGCCACGATTTGATAATCGGTTTGACGGTCAATGCCGATGCGGTGTTTTACGGTAATATCGCAATCGGGTGCCGCATCTTGCATGGCGTTCAGGCAGCCTGAAACCAAATCCACTTCGCCCATTAAACAGGCACCAAACGCGCCTTTTTGTACGCGTGGACTGGGGCAGCCGCAATTTAAATTGATTTCATCGTAACCATATGCGCCGGCTTTTTGGGCAGCTTGGGCGAGCAAAGCGGGTTCGCTGCCGCCTAATTGTAAGGCAACAGGATTTTCGCATTCGTCTTTGAGCAAAAAACGTTCTGGGTCGCCATACACGATTGCGCCTGCGTTAATCATTTCGGTGTAGAGCCATGTGTGACGGCTGATTTGTCGCGCCATGTAGCGATAATGGCGGTCAGTCCAATCCAGCATCGGGGCAATGGATAAACGGCGTGATGGGCGTTTTTTATTCATATTTTTTGTTCTTTCACTATTTTTATTGACAAGGCAGCCTGAAAATGTGTTTTTTATAGTCGTTTAAAATAAAAATAATACCGCGTTGCCAGCTCCCTTATGTACTAGATGTACACGGCGGTCGCTGTCGCCTTGTCTTATTTCTATTTTAAACAACTATATTTTTTTCAGGCTGCCTATTTGATTGAATTAAGCACATTGTTCCGCCATAAAATCAATAAAACTGCGGACTTTGGCTTTCATAAATTGGCGATTGGCATACACGGCATATAACGGTGGCTCAATCATTGGCAAATCGGGTAATAAACGTACCAATTTTCCCGTTGCCAAATCATCGTCCGCCAACCATGCAGGCATATAGCCAATACCCGCATCTGAACGTATCATTGCCGCTACCATTTGCGTGTGGTTGCTGCGTGTTTTACCGTGTAACTGAACAGAAATTTCTTCACCTAAATAATCCAGTTTCAGCTGCGACATATCGGTATAAGTTGGCAAAATAACGTTGTGTTGCGCCAAATCTTGCGGTGTTTTCGGTGTACCATGTTGCGCTAAATATATGGGTGTAGCGACCAAATAAAATGGGATGGCACCCAATCGTTTGGCGATGATGTTTTCGGACAGACTATCCGACAAACGCAATGCCAAATCTTCGCCATCGCTGTTCAAATCCACATGGCGATTGGTTAGCGTTAATACCACGTCCACTTCGGGATAACGTGCTTGATACGCGGCGACCATGCGGGCAAATTTGTCGCAAGCAAACCAAACAGGCGCACTCACGCGTAAAGTACCTTGTGGCGTGGTTTTGCCTGCAGCTGCTTGTTCGGCTGCTTGCCCGAGCAATTCCAGCGCGTGTACGCAATCACGGTAATAGGCTTCGCCTTGTTCGGTGAGTTTCAGGCTGCGGTTGTTGCGATACAATAGTTGCGCGGCAATGTGTTTTTCCAAATGGGCAACGTGTTTGCTTGCCATTGGCGTGGAAATATCCAATAAATCGGCAGCGCGTGTGAAGCTGCCGCTTTGCACCACTTGGCAAAATACTTTCATGCTGAATAATGTGTCCATATTGCCGAAAACCTGTGTTGTGTGAGTGCTTATTTTATCATGTGCAATACTTTCAGGCTGCCTTATTGTTTAAATTGAATTCACTATAAAATGCTTAATATAAAAGGCAGCCTGAAAACAAAAAACCGCATATTAAATTATGCGGTTTTTTAATACTCCTAATTATTGTGCTGCTTTTGGATACCATTTATCGATAATTTGTTGATAAGTGCCATCAGCTTTCAAATCATCAATACCTTTATCCAACTTGGCTTTCAATTCAGTATTGCCTTTTTTCAATACCCAACCAAATGGAATGGTTCCCGATTTTTCATCAACCAAAGTGTAATAAGAAGCATCGGGTTTCAAATAAGTATTCAGCACTGCATCTACATCATAAGTTGCAACTGCGTTGCCTTGCGCCATTGTAGTCAAACCCATATACACCGTATCCACCAATACAGGTTTATCGGTAATCCCCGATGCTTTTAATTGCGTTTCAGACAAACTGGCTTTTTGTACCGCAATCGGTTTACCTCTTAAATCGTCAAAACTGTTGAATTGGTTTTGTTGTTTATCAACAATCGCAACCCATTTCGCATCAAAATATGATTTAGAGAATGTGTATAGCTGCTCACGTTCAGGTGTAATATTCACACCCGTTGCCACAATATCCGCTTCCCCTGCATTCACTGTTTCCAACAGCCCCGTCATCGCATGAGGAACAAATCTCAGACTAAATCCTTCTTTTTTGGCAATCGCATTGAGCAAATCCATATCCAACCCAATCATTTCACCTTTATCGCCACGAGTGGCAAATGGTGGATAAGATGGTTGGCTCATCACAATATAGGTTTCACCACCATTATTGGATTCTTGCACAGTTGCCGTAGCCGAACCTGTGGCAGTTTCCGTAGTAGCAGCCGTTTTGTCTTGTTCCTGAGCTGCAGGTGGTGCATCATTACAAGCAGCCAACAATACAACAGGCAAAATCAAAGTAGATAAAATACTTGGTTTCATGTGTGTTACTCCTTAGATAGAATGACAGCTAAATAATCACAATAGCTTAAAAATTTGTTTTCCCCATTATGAGCCATAAAAAACAGCCCAAAAACATCATATCGTGTTTTCAGGCTGCCTGTTAAAAAATCACACTTTTAAGTGCAAAAATTCTATTTCATGCGTAATTTTTGCCACAGTGCAGTTGTTTGTTTTTTCGCCTCATCGGACATTTGTGGCATCACAAAACCCGCTGCCATATCTTCTGCTGTTGGGAAAATAGAACGCGTTGCCACCAATTCAGGATTCATTTTCTCACGTGCTGGCAAGCTCGCTGGTGCAAATGTTACCGCATTACCATTTTTTGCCGCAATTTCAGGGTCTAGCGTGTAGTTGATGTATTTGTGTGCATTGGCAACGTTTGCGGCATCTTTCGGAATCACCCAAGATTCCACCCAAAAGCCCATGCCTTTTGGTGTCAAAACTTCAATACCAACATTATTTTTGGCTTCTTCCGAACGCGCTTTTGCCAAATTCAAATCACCACCATTACCCGCAGTCAAACAAATATTGCCGTTAGCCAAATCATCAATATACGATGCTTTGAATTGCTTGATGTCGCCACGAATCCCTTGCAACACTTTTGCTGCTTCTTCAATATCTGCAGGATTAGTGCCTTTCGGGTCTTTACCGATGTAGTTCAACACAATCGGGAAGATTTCACTTGGCGAATCCCACAATACCACACCACATGATTTCAATTTGCTGGTGTATTCAGGTTTAAACAATAAATCCCAAGCATTTTCAGGCAGCTGTCCACCCAATAATTCTTTACCTTTTGCAGTAATCGCCAAAGTATTGGCACCAGAGAAATAAGGCACAGCATATTCAGTTGCTTGAGGGTCGGCCTCTTCCAATAATTTCAACAAAGCAGGGTCAATATTGGTGTAATTTGGAATCAAATCTTTGTTGATTTTCTGATAAGCACCTGATTTAATTTGACGTGGCAAGAATGCAATCCCTGGTACGCCCAAATCAAAACCAGATTTACCTGTCAGCATTTTCGCTTCTAATTGCTCATTGCTTTCATACAAGGTATAAGTCAAATTCAAATTGTTGGCTTTTTTGAAGTCCTCCACAGTGGATTCGTCCACATAGTTTGACCAGTTGTAAATATTCAACGTGTCAGTTTGCGGCAAATTACTTGCAACCGCTGCTCCAGAGGCAGCTGTTGTACTTGTAGGCGCAGCTTTATCAGCGTTTTGGTTAGATTGACCGCCACAGGCTGCCAGAGTCATCAGAATGATGGTGCTTAACAGGGTTTTTTTCATTATCTTATCTTCTCGTTAGGAGTTGTTAAAAAAGGAATGGGCATTGTAAAGTCCCTGTTTTTAAAATGCAATATGCTTATTCATTTTTATGATGAATTTAGAGGTTAATAACAGCATAGTTAGGTTAGACACAATATTTGTTTTGCAGATAACAAGCTCAATGCATGATACCCCCTTCAGGCTGCCTATTTATGCTAGAAGCTAAATGACAGCCTAAAAACATAATATAAAAATAATACGGTAAACAATAAAATAGCGATAAAAGTAAACTATTAAAATCATGGGCGCACATTTTAAAGTTATGAGTTCCATCTTCAATAAAGCATTACCTATTAACACCTAATTTCACAACATAAATTAGCCATTTCTCCAAAAAAATCCCTATGAAAAGAATTACCATTTACCTCTGTATATTCCTTGAATAAATAGGTTAAAACAGGTAAACTGCCAGCCTTAATTGAATAAAACAATCATATCCATATGAAACCTGCTTTTGATTTAAAATCTGCACGCTTGCGTGTAGAAGCACTCACTGTGCGATTAAGCACAACAGACAGTGAAGCCATAGCGGCACTTCTTGCAGAAAAACAAGAACAATATCAAATCTTTACATCTATGCCTTTTATTTTAGATGCCAGCCATTTATCTTCTAGTAATCATTTGGATTTGGAGAAAATTGTGGCAATCTTTGCGGCACAGCAGTTGCGTGTCGTGGCATTACGCCACAATGAACATGATTGGTCGGATAAAGCCAAACAAGCAGGATTAATGTGGCTATCATCGGAAAAACATGAACATACTATCTCATCTGAACATCACGATGAAGCTGCTGATTTAGCTGAACATGATGCAGCTGTCGCGCTTTCACAACAAAATGATGTAACGCAGCCTGAAAACGCATCATGCGAAGAAAATACCGATATTCAGGCTGCATCTTCTGATAATGAAAATAATGAATCCGAAGAGCAGCCTGAAAACATAAAATCTGAAGAAAATACGGATATTCAAACCACATCTTCTGATAACGAAAACAATGAATCTGAAGAGCAGCCTGAAAACGCAGAATCTGAAGAAACCGCCAATATCCAAACTGTATCTTCTGATAATGAAAACAATGAATCTGAAGAGCAGCCTGAAAACGCCGAAACTGAAACTGAACCTGAATTAGAATTAACTGCACGTCCCACAATGGTCATTAATCACCCAGTGCGTACTGGTCAGCAAATCTACGCACAAAAATCCGATTTATTGGTGTTGGGCATAGTTAGCGAGGGTGCGGAATTGATTGCAGATGGTAATATTTATGTTTACGCACCAATGCGTGGACGTGCATTAGCAGGCGAATCAGGCGATAAAAATGCGCGGATTTTCATTCAATCTATGCAAGCAGAGTTGGTTTCTATCGCGGGAATATATCGTGTATTTGAACAAAATCTGCCACCACATTTGCACAAACATGCGGTACGGATTGAATTGCAAGAAGATGACCGTTTAGCGATTTCAGCGATTAATACGCAATAATTAGGTAGTCTGAAAAGAATTTAAAATAAGGTATAGCTAATTTGTATCAAAATACTGTTTCAAATATGCTTATTTTAGATTTATCTATTTTCAGGCAGCCTGAAAAAACAATTAACTCAACAAGAAAGTGTAAACAACAATGGCAAAAATTATTGTAGTAACATCAGGTAAAGGTGGCGTTGGTAAAACCACCACATCAGCAAGCATTGCAACAGGTATTGCGTTACGCGGTCATAAAACAGCCGTGATTGACTTTGATGTGGGCTTGCGTAACTTGGATTTGATTATGGGTTGCGAACGCCGCGTGGTTTATGATTTAGTCAATGTCATTCAAGGCGAAGCAACTTTGAATCAAGCCTTGATTAAAGACAAACATTGCGAAAATTTGTTTATTTTGCCCGCTTCTCAAACGCGCGATAAAGATGCTTTGACCAAAGAAGGCGTGGCGCGTGTTTTGAGTGGCTTGATTAAAGAATTGGGTTTTGAATACATTATTTGCGACTCGCCAGCAGGGATTGAAACAGGTGCGTTAATGGCATTGTATTTTGCCGATGAAGCGATTGTTACCACCAACCCAGAAGTTTCTTCCGTGCGCGACTCTGACCGTATTTTAGGAATTTTGCAAAGTAAATCACGCAAAGCTGAAAAAGGTGAGCAAGTCAAAGAACATTTGCTGATTACTCGCTATTCACCCGAGCGTGTGGAAAAAGGCGAAATGTTGTCGGTTGATGATATTAAAGACATCTTGCGTATTCCATTGATTGGTGTGATTCCTGAATCGCAAAATGTATTGCAAGCATCAAATGCTGGCGAACCCGTAATTCACCAAAGTGATGCCGTTGCAGCACAAGCATATGAAGACGTAGTAGCCCGTTTATTAGGGGAAAATCGCCCTATTCGTTTCTTGGAAGTGGAGAAAAAAGGTTTCTTCCAAAAATTGTTTGGAGGCTAAATCATGTCTTTAATTGATAAATTATTTGGCAAAAAACAAACAACTGCTAATTTAGCACGCGACCGTTTGCAAATTATCATCACGCAAGAACGCGCCAATCGTGATGCAGAAAACAGTACGCCCGATTATTTGCCGACTTTGCAAAAAGAATTGCTGGAAGTGCTGTCTAAATATGTGAAAATTGAGTTAGATGACATCAATATTTCCCATGAAAAACAAGATGGCGTGGATATGTTGGCATTAAATATCACGCTGCCTGAAAATAAGGTAACAGGAACATCTAAACAGCCTGAATCCGCTAAAAAAGGGAGATAATCATGACTTTAACTGAGTTACGCTACATTGTGGCAGTGGCGCAGGAAAAACATTTTGGTCGTGCTGCACAACGTTGCCATGTTAGCCAACCAACTCTTTCTATTGCCATTAAAAAATTGGAAGAAGAATTGGGTTTATCACTATTTGACCGCAGCAGCAATGAAGTGATTACGACTGAATCTGGTACACGCATTGTGTCGCAAGCACGGCGTGTATTGGAAGAAGTAGAAGTCATTCGCCATTTGGCAAATGAGGAACAAAACCAACTGGAAGGTACATTTAAACTAGGTTTAATTTTTACCGTTGCACCTTATTTATTGCCCAAATTAATCGTAGCTTTGCGTGATGTTGCGCCTAAAATGCCATTAATTTTAGAAGAAAATTATACGCATGCGCTAACTGAATCACTCAAACGTGCCGAAGTGGATGCAATTATTGTTGCCGAACCTTATTCAGAATCGGGTGTAGAAACTATCCCATTGTATGATGAGCCATTCTTTGTGATTGTCCCCAAAGGACACAAATTTGAAGAATTGGATGCCGTTTCTACCGCAGATTTGGCAGAAGAAAATGTCTTGCTGCTGACCGAAGGCAACTGTATGCGCGACCAAATTTTGGGCTCATGCAGCGAGTTAGCAGCCAAACAGCGCGTAGCAGGTTTGGCAAGCACCTTGCAAGGCAGTTCATTAAACACCATTCGCCACATGGTTGCTAGTGGTTTAGGTATCAGTATTTTGCCATCAACTGCATTAACCGATAACGACCATATGTTGTTCTCTATCGTTCCATTTGAAATGCCTGTACCCAGCCGTCGCGTTTTATTAGCATATCGCCGTAACTTTGTACGCCCACAAGCCTTAACTGCAATCAAGCAAGCAATTATGGCAGCACATTTAGCAGGTGTATCGTTTATTGAACCTGTTTAATTTGGCAAAATATAGGGACTAAAAATTAAGGCAGCCTGAAAATTTTCAGGCTGCCTTTCATATTGATTTTACATAAAATTCAATACCACCCATCCTCGTTTTTTTGCATGAGCCAATAATTCAGCATCAGGATTAACAGCAACCGCTTCATCCACTGCTTCCAACAACGGCAAATCATTATGCGAATCACTGTAAAAATATGTTTTACTATAATCAGCCAAAGTTTCGCCACGCGCCATTAACCATTCATCCAAGCGTGTAATTTTACCGCCTTGCAAACTCGGCACACCCACCACTTTTCCCGTAAAATAGCCATCAGCATCCACTTCCAACTGAGTTCCAATAATATTGGTAATGCCAAACAAATGACAAATTGGCGTAATCACAAATTCATTGGTAGACGAAATCACCAATAGCTCATCACCCGCCTCGCGGTGTCCACGCACCAACATTTGCGCCATATTGCTGATATGCGGTTTAATGTGTGTTTCCACAAATTCACGATGCAATTCATCCAGTTGTGTACGATTTAAATGTCGAATTGGCTCAATTTCAAACGCCACAAAATCTTCAATTTTCAGGCAACCATTCAAATAATCTTGATAAAATTGTTCATTTTTCGCAGCCGCTTCTTCTGCATCCAACAAACCTTTTTCAATTAAAAATTTAGGAAATTCATTATCACTATCGATGTTGATAAGCGTGTGGTCAAGGTCAAAAATAGCAAGATTTTTCATGATTGTTCCTGTTGTTTGAGTAAACGGCGTAAAAGCGGCAAAGTAATGGGCTTGCCTTGTGTAATAGAATAATTAGCTAAATCATTGAACATACTGATTAAACTATTCAAATCTTGTCGCCAATGGTCAAGCAGATACTGATAAATCATCGGGTCAATGTTGAGTTGCCTTGCTTTTGCCATATTGCTCAACGCATCAATTTTTTCTTGTTTACTCAATGATTTAACTTCGTATGCCAAGCAATATCCCATTCGGGTACGCAAATCTTCACGCAACTGTAATTTAGCAGGTGCAACATCGGCAGAAAGCAATAAATGTCCTTTATGACTATTGCGGAATTGATTGAATATATAGAATAAAACTGCTTGTTCGTTTGCGTTGAGCTTTTCCACTTGGTCAATTGCCACAAAATCAGCATCTGCGGCGGCATCAGTTAGCGTGGTATGACCCACATCAATATAAACCGCCGTTTGCCCTGCTTGCAACGCCTGCCCAACCCACGCTTGCAAAATATGGCTTTTACCTGAACCCTGTTCGCCCCAAATATACAAAAACTGGTCATGTTCTTGTTGCAAATAATAAATCAGCTCGGCATTGGCTGTGCCAAGCAATTTATCAAATGTGGGGTAAGCAGGTTCATCAAAATCAAAGGCTTGCTGGTTCACGGCTTGGGTCAAATAGATTTAAAGTTGATAAGAATTGTAATGTTTGGGTGGGGAATTGTCTAGCTTTGTTCAGGCAGCCAAAGTTTTTAAAATGCTTGCCTATCCTTATTGAAATTATTATAACCTATTGAATTTAATAATTAATATAATTAACACTGTTGTAAATCTTTAGGCCGGTTTTTAATTCTTGGTTTCGCAGGAAATCTATTATGTATTTCAATTCAGAATTGGCAAAATTTCAAATAGTCGGTATTTTCAGGTTACTGCATTGACAAATTAGTTGTAGTATTTTATATTTTCACAAAAAATAACAAAACTTAACTAAATTATGATAGAAATTAACAATATTAGCGAGAATGCCTTGTGTTGCACTTTGCCGCCGCCTGCCGAATTGTCCAAACAACAACGATGGTGGGCATTTGCCGATTCGCTGCAAGCATTACCCGAGATTGCCGAAGTGGTGGTTGGTATGAATAACGTTACCGCTTTTACCCACTACGGCACCGATTTAATAACGCTTTCAGGCAGCCTGAAAGAAATTTGGGAGCGGACTCAAGCAGGTCATCATCAGGGACGACATGTTGATATCCCTGTGGTGTATGGTGGCGAATTTGGCGAAGATTTGGCAGAAGTTGCCGCTTTTCACGGTATTACTACTGCTGAAGTGATTGCTCGCCACACTGCGCCTACTTACACCGTATTTATGATGGGTTTCCAGCCTGGTTTTCCCTATTTGGGAGGATTGCCTGAAAACTTACACACACCACGCCGTGCCGTGCCGCGTGCGTCTGTGCCTGCAGGTTCGGTAGGCATTGGCGGTGCACAAACAGGCATGTATCCGTTTGCTTCGCCAGGCGGTTGGCAGATTATCGGGCGCACTTTTGCACCACTGTTTCAGGCTGCCGCCATGCCGCCAACTCTATTGAATGCAGGCGATACAGTACGTTTTGTAGTGGAACGGATTGAAAAATAAGTATGTTCGGCACATGCTGACCGAACAGCGGATAATGGATTACAGCCTGAAATATTTATCCGCCGCAACGTGGGCAACAATTTGCCCACATATTTTTTAGTACAACCAATCGGCTTTTTCAGGCAGCCTGAAAAAAAGGACTTGCATTATGTTAGAAATACTTGAATGCGCTACATTGGCGAGCGTACAGGATTTAGGACGCTACGGTTTACGCCGACTCGGCATCGGACACGCAGGTGCGATGGATACACTCGCGCTCAAAGCAGGTAACTTGTTGCTGCAAAACGAAGAAAATGCTGCCGCCATTGAAGTTGCGCTCGGTTCAATCAGCATGCGCTTTGAACGTGATACACCGTTTTGTCTCACAGGCGCGGTATATCAGGCAGATTTGGACGGCGAAAGCGTGCATTCCTATTGGCGCTACACCGCCCGTGCAGGGCAAACCCTGCGCTTGATACGCGCTGTGCACGGCATGTATGGTTATGTTTGTGTTCATGGTGGTTTGGATGTTGCCGAAGTATTGGGCGCACGCAGCACCGATTTAAAAGCCGCATTCGGTGGACACCAAGGACGGAACCTGAAAGCAGGCGACCGCATCGCTTTGGGCGGCAGTGCGTGTGAAATGCAGCGCATTGGCATTGCCCCCATTCCGTTTACCAACCGCATTCATGCGCTGCCATCGTCCGAATACACCGCATTTACGCGCAATGCACATTACCGCTTCTGGCAAAACCCATGGACGCTACAAAGCGACAGCAACCGCATGGGCTACCGTTTTGGCGGTAGTGTACTGAACAAGGTTAAAGAAATAGAAATGTTGTCGCACGCTGTGCAGTTTGGCACGGTGCAAGTACCGCCAAGCGGTCAGCCGATTGTATTGATGGCAGACACGCAAACCACGGGCGGTTATCCGAAAATAGCGACTGTGGTGGCGGCAGATTTGGGGCATTTGGCGCAAATCCGTTTTGGTAGCAAGGTGTTTTTTCAGATTGCCACACCACAGGAAGCAGCTAAATTGAAACGGCACAATGAAGCGTATTTGCATCAAATTGGAGTGATTGCAAAGAAAAAATGAACTTTCAGGCAGCCTGAAAAAAAATAAAATGATTCAAAAGGATAAATAAAAATGCAAGTAGATTTAAATGCCGATTTAGCCGAAGCCTGTGGCGTGGACGAAGCCTTATTGCAACGCGTAACGTCCGCGAACATTTGTTGTGGCATACACGCAGGTGGCGCAGAACACATCGCACAAGCCCTTGTTTGGGCAAAAGAAAATGGCGTTCGTGTGGGCGCACACCCCAGTTTCCCCGACCGCGAAAATTTCGGCAGAAAAAACATGGATTTGCCAGCAAACGAATTACGCGCTTGGCTTTTGTATCAACTGGGCGCGGTGCAAACTTTGTGCGACCATTTTGGCGTGGAAATGGCGTATGTGAAACCGCATGGCGCATTGTACAACCAATCGGCACAAGACATTGATTTGGCAAATTTAATCGCGCAAACCATACGCGAATTTAACCCCAAATTGAAATTGATGGGGCTTTCAGGCAGCCTGCACATTCAGGCAGCACAAAACGCAGGTTTGGGTGTGATTTCCGAAGTGTTTGCCGACAGACGTTATTTGCCAGACGGTTCGCTGGTGCCACGTTCGCGCCCCGATGCGACCGTGTCCAGCGATGATGAAGCGGTGGAGCAAGTGTTGCAAATGGTGCGAGATGGCTCGGTTACGGCTGTGGACGGCAGTCGCGTGGCGGTGCAAACCGACAGCATTTGTTTGCATGGCGATGGGGCGCACGCGCTTGAATTTGCCGATAAAATTCGCAAGGCTTTGGCGGATAATGGGATAAAAATTCAGGCAGCCTGAAAAATTCAGAAAACATTTTAATCAAGGAAAAACATGTCATCAATCAATGGTTTTGGCACAAGATTTTACGGTGAATGTGATTATCAAAGTGATGGTTCATACACCTCAACTTATTGGATAATATTGGCATTTATCCCAGTTATCCCTTTATACAGCGCACGCATTTTGCACAAAGAAGGCACTCGCTATCAATATGAAAAAATACCAATTGACTGGCAACAAGTTTTCCGAATTTGGGCATTTATCGTGGCATTGGCAAGCGGCTATTTGATGTGTGTCATGTGGATAAATCAAGCACAAATCAGCGAAGAAATTCGCATGTTAATTTTGATTGCCTATCCCGTCATCATGTTATTGCTACCCAGTTTTTTGCGTTACCAAGCTAAAAAATGCATTGTATTTCAACCCCATGTGCAATTATTGCCCGCCATTTCAAAGAAAACCATTTTTCTGGTGGTGCTGTTAATCATTTGCGTGGCATTGTTGCAAGTGTATTTACAAATGGAAAATTGATTTTCAGGCAGCCTGAAACCATTTTTTAAGCAGAAACAGAACGAGCGAAGTTTTAATATGGCGCGTTAGCGACATGGGCTCATCCAAAAAGATTTTTATTTTTAACCACTTATCAGGAGTGTAAAAATCATGTCTCAACAATCCAATCGCCGTAATGCCCTTTTGGGCGCGGCTTTTTTGATGGCAACTTCCGCCATTGGGCCGGGTTTCTTAACCCAAACCGCCACGTTCACGCAAAAACTCGCTGCGAGTTTTGGTTTTGTGATTTTGCTGTCCATTATTTTGGACATTGGCGCACAACTGAATATTTGGCGCATTATTGCCATTTCGGAAAAACGCGCCCAAGACATCGCCAATGAAGTTTTCCCTTATGCGGGCTATTTTTTGGCTTTGCTGATTGTGATGGGCGGTTTGGCGTTCAACATCGGCAATGTGGGCGGTGCTGGTTTGGGCTTGAATTTGTTGATGGGCGTAACGCCTGAAACGGGCGCGATTATTTCGGGTGCGATTGCGATTGGCATTTTCTTGTTCAAAGAAGCGGGCAAGGCAATGGACAAATTCGCGCAAATCATGGGTTTTGTGATGATTGCGCTGACGGTTTATGTGGCATTCCAAGCCAATCCGCCTATGGGCGAAGCGGTGGCGCGGACGTTTGTGCCTGAAACGCTTGACCCGATTGCAATCGTCACGCTGGTGGGCGGTACTGTGGGCGGTTACATCACGTTTGCGGGCGCACACCGTTTGTTGGACGCTGGTGTGAAAGGCAAAGCTGCATTGCCCGAAGTGAGCCGCAGTTCCATTACGGCAATCTTGATTGCGTCTGTGATGCGCGTGGTACTGTTTTTGGCGGTGCTGGGCGTGGTGGCGCAAGGCGTGGCTTTGGATAAAGCCAATCCTGCATCTACACCATTCCAACACGTTGCAGGTAATTGGGGTTTGATGATTTTCGGCATGGTGATTTGGGCGGCATCTGTTACTTCTGTGATTGGCGCGGCTTATACTTCGGTGTCGTTCATTTCCAGTTTCAGCCCGAAAATTGAACAACATAAAAACTGGGTAATTATTGCCTTTATCGTGGTTTCAACGGCTGTGTTGGCAACGATTGGTCGCCCTGCCCAAGTGTTGGTTTTGGTGGGTACGTTAAACGGCTTTATTTTGCCGATTGCTTTGGGTTTGATTTTGTTGGCGGCGCATAAGACAAAAATAGTCGGCGATTACAAACACCCCGTTTGGATGACGATTTTTGGTGCGTTGGTGGTGATTGCCATGGCAATTTTGAGCGTGCAAACCTTTATTAAATATTTAGGTTAATTATAAAAAAATCATAAAAAGGCAGCCTGAAAACCAATTTTGTGTTTTCAGGCTGCCTATTTTCCTATTTACTCGCTCAATGCCGAAATATCCGCCACGCCATTCATCAAATTCGCCAACAAATTCAACAAATTCAAGCGATTTTGTTTCACAGCCGCATCGTCCACCATCACCATTACGCCATCAAAAAACGCATCAACTTGCGGTTTGATTGCCGCCAACGCTTTTAAGGCTGCCTGAAAATCACGCGCGGCAATCGCGGTTTGCACACGCGGCTGCAAATCTTGCACGGCGGTAAACAAGGCTTGCTCTTCGTCTTGCGCCAACAAATCGGCACGCACTTCGCCCAATTCGCTTTCCGCTTTTTTCAGCAGATTTTGCACGCGCTTGTTGGCGGCTGCCAATGCGCTGGCTTCGGGTAATTGTTTAAATGATTGAACAGCTTGCAATTTCGCCAACAAATCATCTAAACGGTCAGGGCGTTGCGCCAACACAGCCGCCACCACATCTTGCGGATAATCGTTTTGCAACAACACCGCCAAACGCGCCTGCATAAAGTCCGCCACTTCGCCAACCGTTTTTTCAGCCAGCAAATTCGCAGGGAATTGCGCTGCCACAAATTGCAACAAATCATTGATAGACAAAGGATAATTCATCAACATACGCAACACACCCAAAGCGGAACGGCGCAGCGCGTACGGGTCTTTGTCGCCAGTCGGAATCAAGCCAATGCCCCAAATGCCGACCAGCGTTTCCAATTTGTCCGCCAGCGCAACGGCGGTCGCAATCGCGCTTTCAGGCAGCGTGTCGCCCGCAAAACGCGGCTGATAATGCTGCTCAATGGCTTGCGCGATTTCGGGTTGTTCGCCGTCCAGTTGCGCGTAATATTTGCCCATAACCCCTTGTAATTCTGGGAATTCGCCCACCATTTCCGTTACCAAATCGGCTTTTGCCAATTTCGCGGCGCGTTCGGCAAGTGCGGTGTCGGCATTCAGGCTGCCTGCAATGTGTGCGGCAATTTTCTGTAATCTTTCAACACGTTCCGCTTGCGAACCGATTTTGTTGTGGTAAACCACATTCGCCAATTTCGGCAAACGGCTTGCCAAAGTCGCCTTTTGGTCTTGCGTGTAGAAAAACGCCGCGTCCGACAAACGCGCGCGCAACACGCGCTCATTACCGTGAATGATGTGGCTGGGGTCATCGGTTTTCAGATTGGAAACCAGCAAAAATTGGTTCATCAATTTGCCGTTTTTATCCAAAAGTGGGAAATATTTTTGATTTTGCTGCATGGTCAAAATCAAGCATTCTTGTGGCACGGACAAGAAATGTTCTTCAAAACTCGCTTGCAAAACAACGGGGTATTCCACCAAAGCGGTAACTTCGTCCAACAGACTTTCATCGGCGGCAACGGTCGCGTTCAGGCTGCCTGCTTGCTTGTCCAATTCGGCTTGAATGGTGGCTTTGCGCTCGGTAAACTGGGCGATGACTTTGCCTTGCTCGGCTAATTGTGTTGCATAATCATCGGCTTGTGCGAACACGATTTCGCCTTGCGACAAGAAACGGTGTCCCAAAGTTTTGTTTGCGCTGTCCAAGCCCAGCACGTTAATCGGCACAACTTCCGCGCCATGCAGCGCAATCAAGCCGTGAACGGGGCGCACAAACGTGTGGGTGCTGCTGCCCCAACGCATGACTTTGGGAATGGGCAATTTTTTCACGGCAGCCTGAACGATGTCGCCCAGCAAAGCAGCAAGTGTTTGACCTGATTGGGTAAATTCGTGGGCATAAATTTCTTGTTTGCCGTCATGAATGACTTTCAGGCTGCCCACTTCCACGCCATTGGAACGCGCAAAGCCTTCAATCGCTTTTTCGTTGGCGGTCAGCGCGGGACCTTTTTTGACGATGTGCTGGTCGGCTTGCACCGCTTTCACATTCGGCACGGCTACCGCCAAACGGCGTGGCGAGGCGTAGGCGGTGAATTTCGTTTCGCCATCAATCAGTTGGGCTTTTTCCAAGCCTTCGGCAATGGCGGCAGCGAAGTGGTTGCCCAAGTTGTTCAGGGCTTTTGGGGGGAGTTCTTCGGTAAGTAATTCAATTAAAAGGGTTTGGGACATTGTTTTCTTTCGTTTTATTTAATGTGAATGGTTGCTTGAATATCCAGTCTAATGCGAATGCCTAATTGCTTGGATAATTCACGAAATTCATTTTTTTCCGCTATGGTTGTTTCTTCAAATTTTGGTAATGTTTTATTACAAATATAGGCTTTAAAAACAGAATAATGTTGTAATTCTTGCGGATTGTGTTCTATCAATAATTTGATGGTATTGATTAACTGATGTTTTGCTTTGGAACGCCAATCTTGTTTTCTACCACGTTCTTTTAATTCTACCAAAAACAATCGGTCATCAAAAGTCAGCATACCATCGCATAAACTTTCTTGTTGATTGTTTCCGTTTACACAAATAACAACATTATCAATGGGATAAAATTGCACACCACATTCATTTGGATTATCAGCGATGGCAATCCATTTTTCAGGCTGCCTGTTATCTGAATAAGCTGGTAAATTATCTTCATCATCACATAAGCCAAACAATTTATCGCTGCGAGTTGGCTCATTGATTTGTAAGATGAAAAAATTAGATGTCGTAGATGTCATCATTAAATCTTCTTTCAAATTCATCTTCAATATCAAATAATTTATCAATTAAATCATTGCCTTCTCGCAGCATTTGATTAAGGTAATTATCATCAGAAGGAATGCCGTAAATTTCAGGTAGCAGAGTTACAACGCCATCTTTTAATTGATAAATAGATAAATCATGACTTTCTAGCCAACAATCTGTATCAATAATTTCATCAAGCTTATCAAATATTTCTTTTTCTAATTCAGAACCACATGGAAGCTCTGTATTATAAATATTGAAATATGTATCTAAAATCACCTGAAAAATTTGTGAAGCCTTAATTGTTATACTCAAATAATTGATGATATAGGGGCTATGGGTAGTTATGAATAATTGATTAAATTCTGCCAAATCATTAAATTTTAATAGTTCTTTTAAAATCTCCCATTGTGAATTAGGGAATAAATTTTGCTCTGGTTCTTCCACAATATTGATAAAGGCTTTTTTATTAAATTTTGCCGATAAAAGCGAAATCGCCAAACGCCGTTGTTCATCAGAAAAATCGGCATTTTCTAATATTTGTTTCATTTCTTTGGAAAAATTCTCGCGTTCTTTTTCAGACATGGGCGCATTGTTGACATTCGGATTAACAATAGAATTTGCCAAATAATCCGACACCAACAACAAAGGTACAGCAGACTGAAAACCGCTTGCACCATCGCTTAAATCAATTTCGTAATTTTCGCCTTTGAGTTTCAGGCTGTCTGTTTTTTCTTGATATTTCAAGTGAATATTGTTAATTGGTAGGGCAATCGGTTCTTTTAATGCACGTTTGGCATTATTGAATTCAGTAATAAATTCTTGCAAACTTTCCGATGTAATTTTCAATTCACGCGGATTTTTTACATAAGAAATGAAATTGCGTTCGGCTGGCACATACATAATTTGTGGCAAAACATAATTCTGCTCGTGAGACTCATTTTTTTGAACTTTTAACTGATTGTTTTCAAAAATAATGTGTTTCGCCAAACCATCGTATTCAATATAGCTGTTTGGCTGAACATAGCTTTCCAAACGATGGTATTTCAAAAATTGAGTGAATTTGCCTTTGCGCTGCAAGGTTTTCGCGTCCAAATCGCCACGCACCAACGCTTTTTCTATCCACATAAATGTGGAAATCAGCTTGGCAACCGTGCTTTTGCCCGAACCTTGGTCGCCAATAAACACGGTTACTTTCTCAATGTCTAACCAGCCTTGATTGTCGGGATTGGTTTGTTGGATTGCGCCGAAATGTTGGATTTTGATACGTGGTTTTTGGTTCATTTTCGTATGCTCGATGGTTTCAGGCTGCCTGAAATAAAAATCGCGTTATTTTACCGAATTTTCAGACTATCTTATAGATGCGATTGCAAGTATCGTGCGATTTTTTGTTGATTTTATTTGCTGTATTTTTCAGGCTGCCTTATCCAGCGCAAAATCTTCTATCGCAATATCCATTTTCGCCATTAAATCATACAAATATATCAAACCAGGCTGCCTGAAAAATTCACTATCGGGGCGCAATGCATGAATTTGGGTGCGTGGAAAATGGTTCACATTGATTGCAGCGGTACTAGCAAGATGATAAATGTGAAATTCGGTTTCAGGCTGCATTTGGATTTGTTGCAATAAATAATCTTCAAAAATCAATATGGTATCAATATATTCTACTTTATCCAAACGATAATTTTCGCGTGGATGCGGAAAATAGGCATTGGCTTGAATGTGGTCGCACAATTGGTTAAACA
The DNA here is from genome assembly GCF_022354465.1 of Wielerella bovis. Taxonomy (NCBI): domain Bacteria; kingdom Pseudomonadati; phylum Pseudomonadota; class Betaproteobacteria; order Neisseriales; family Neisseriaceae; genus Wielerella; species Wielerella bovis. Next base: position 1,922,444 of record NZ_CP092361.1, read on the forward strand.
GGGTGATATTGTCTTCATTGCGCGTAAACAGGGGTTGTCCCAATAAAATTTTTTGCGGTTTCAGGCTGCCTGAAAATGGGGTTTCAGGCTGCGTATCCCATAATTGTAGCGGCACGGTGTTTGAGCTGATATTGGCTTGATTGGGATACAGCGTGTGATGTTGCGCGGATAGGTGGCGCAAATCTTCGGTTTGGTAACGAATTCTTTGTAATGCCTTGATTATTTTACATTTTATTGTTGCCGCATGATTGCGATACAAAATGCTGTCGGGATAGAGATTGCCTGTGCCATCGTCAAAAGTTTCCAGTTTTTCAAAATGCAAATGGCTAATGGGATATTGGACATTGGGGTTGTCTATACTGGCAGCGTAAATGGTTTGATATAATTTATCTAAATTTTTCAATAATTTGGAAAGATTAAATATTCGTTTCCATGAATTACTTGGCACGACAATATAATCGGAACGTTGGCAAAGCTGGGCGGTGGTTTGGTAATAGTGGCGGAATTTGGCGTTATCGGCTTCGGCGTAACATACCATCAGCAAATGTGCGGGCGTGGGTGCGGTTTGGCGGATAAGTTGCTGGGCGATTAGGGCTTGTAGCGGGGTGAGACAAATGAATAAATTGGGCATTTTGAATGTTGTCGCGTGTTTTTCAGGCTGCCTATTTTAGCAAAAGGCAGCCTGAAAAATGGTTTTTGACGGAAAAATAAGCGTGTTAATGCGTTTCAGGCTGCCTTTTCTTCGCGCACATAATAAAACAGTATCGGCAAAATGGCGATATTGCCGATTATCATGGCGAGCGGTATCCATGCGATGCCGAGCAAGGCGGTGGCAAATAAGGCGAGCAAATACGCGCCTGTGGACAGGAGCGAAATGCTGGCGATGAGTTTGTTTTTGCCGTAATAAAACAGGTAATTGACCAGCAAATAATAGGGAATAGTCAATCCAAATCCGATTAAAAACAAACAAATATAATGCTGCACGCCGCCGTATGCGGCACCCAATAGCCATAGAAATAATTTTTCAGGCAGCATATATGTGATAAATGCGGGCAATGGCGCAATTATCAGGCTATATCGCGCGAATTGACGCACTTTGGTGGCATTCAGGCTGCCTTGTTTGATGGCTTGATAATAATGTGGCACGGTGGCTTTATTGATGGCGAGCAATAATATGCTCAATATGCTGGCAACTTGGTAAGCTGCGGCATAAATACCCAATTGTTCAGCAGGATAATGCTGATAAATCACAATACGGTCCAACTGCCCTTTGATGAAACCGCTGGCATGATGCAATAATAATGGCGCACCAAATGCGATGATGTAGCAGCCTGAAAGTTTTAGGATTTTCAGGCTGCCTTTTTTGGCAAAATGCTTGGGTTTGGCAAAATAATAAGCTATTAGGGAAATGATGATATTGCCAATAAATAAGGCAGCGAAACGTGGCGTGGGACTGATGTGGTCGCTGGATTCCAAAAAAACTACTGTCAGCAAACTGGTCAATACGCCGCTGGCAATTTGAATCAGCGTGTACGACACAGCATATTTTTGACATTGTCGCCATGCTAATTGCACGCCGAGTATGCTTTGTGCTGCGGCGGCGACAATGACAGCAGCCAATATCATAGATTGGCTAAACCATGCGTATAATAATGCAATAATCGTACAAAATAGCGTATAAAGGTAGCCTGAAAGCATGATATTGTGCAAATTGCGCTTACCATACACATAAAAATAGCGCGTGAGTGCGCCATCTTGGCTGAATGCGAAGACAATTATCAACAATGAGCCAATGGTTTGATAGTAAGACAATTCGCCAAAACCTGCGCTGCCAAATTTGCGTGTCAAATACGGCAACAGCAAAAATGGCAGGGCTTTGGCGACCAATTCGCCGAATAAATAAATCAGGCTATCTTTTAAGATTTTCATAATACAAAATGGCTTTCAGGCTGCCTGAATAGCGCAATAAAAACATCACTCATCTTGTTTATCCAACACATCAATCGCACCACGCAAACGCGCCCACGCCAACTGTTGATGTTCATGAAAAGCATTCCACAGCGTATCTTCGCTCATCACACTGTATTCCCCTTCGGTACGCAAATCCACGTCCGCACCCTGTTCCATTTTTTCATAGAATTCTTGAAATTGACCATCAAAATAAAAGGCATTTAATTCATGCATAATTTGATTAGCACGTTGCCAGTCTTTTTGTTCTCTTTGCAGTTTTTCCTGTAATTGCAGCCATTCACGATAAAGTGCTTGGATACGATTGATTTCATTTTGCACAACATTGTTTCCTAATTAGAAAAGTAAAAATATTTTCAGGCAGCCTGAAAAACACGAAAAGCATATTTTCAGGTAAAATTGAGCATTTTTGATTTCAGGCTGTCTCAACATCCGACGAAAGATTATTATGTTAAACAAAGACCAATTTGCCGACAACCACTTTATCCGCACGACCATTGAAGACGATTTACAAAGTGGCAAACACACCGCCATTCAAACGCGCTTTCCGCCCGAACCCAACGGCTATTTGCACATCGGACACGCCAAATCCATTTGCTTGAATTTTGGCTTGGCGTATGTGTTTGACGGCAAATGCAATTTGCGTTTTGACGACACCAATCCCGAAAAAGAAAACCAAGAATACGTTGATTCCATTAAAGAAGACGTGCAATGGCTCGGCTTTAAATGGGAAGGCGAACCGCGTTATGCCTCTGATTATTTTGACCAATTATTTGATTACGCAGTCGGCTTAATCAAAGACGGCAAAGCCTACGTTTGCGAACTCACGCCAGACGAAATGCGCGAATATCGCGGCACTCTGACCGAAGCAGGCAAAAACAGCCCCTACCGCGACCGCATCGTAGAAGAAAACCTTGATTTGTTTATGAAAATGCGAGACGGCGCATTCCCAGACGGCAGCAAAACCCTGCGCCTGAAAATTGACATGGCATCGGGCAATATCAATATGCGCGACCCCGTGATTTACCGCATTCGCCGCGCCCACCACCACAATACTGGCGACAAATGGTGCATTTACCCGATGTACGATTACACCCACGCCATTTCCGATGCCATTGAAAACATTACCCATTCTTTGTGTACTTTGGAATTTGAAGCGCACCGTCCGCTTTACGATTGGGTGTTGGACAATATCCCGATTCAATCGCACCCGCGCCAATACGAATTTTCGCGTTTGGAATTGCTGTACTCCATCACATCAAAACGAAAATTAAATCAACTGGTTAGCGAAAACCACGTTTCAGGCTGGGACGACCCACGCATGCCCACTATTTCGGGTATGCGAAGACGCGGCTACACGCCCGAAGGTTTGCGCCTGTTTGCCAAACGCGTGGGCATTTCCAAATCGGAAAACATTGTGGACATGAGCGTTTTGGAAGGCGCCATCCGCGAAGAATTGGAACATTCCGCGCCACGTTTGATGGCGGTGCTCAATCCTTTGAAAGTGACTTTGACCAATTTTGAACACGGCAAAACGCAAAGCCGCACAGCCGCATTCCACCCCAATAACGACAGCTTTGGCGAGCGTGAAGTGCCAATCAGTTCAACCATTTACATTGAACAAGACGACTTTGCCGAAGTGCCACCAAAAGGCTGGAAACGCCTGACTTTGGGCGGTGAAGTGCGTTTGCGACACGGTTACGTCATCAAATGCGATGAAGTCGTGAAAGACAAAAACAGTCAAGTCATTGAATTGAAATGCAGCATTGACCACGACACTTTGGGCAAAAATCCCGAAGGTCGCAAAGTGAAAGGCGTGATTCACTGGGTGTCTGCCGAACACGCTGTGCCCATCAAAGCGCGTTTGTATGACCGCCTGTTTACGGTAGAACGCCCCGATGCGGTGCGTGGCGATGATGGCGAATATTTGCCGTTTACCGATTTCATCAATCCGCAATCCATTCAAGAGATTACTGCGTTTGCCGAGCCTGTGGTGCGCGATTTGCCAGCCGAAAGCCATTGGCAATTTGAACGCATGGGCTATTTTGTTACCGACCGATATGACCATAAAATGGGGGAAACACCTGTGTTCAATCGTACGGTTACACTAAAAGATAGTTGGCAAAAGTAATTATTAACAAAAGGTAGCCTGAAAAGTTTTCAGGCTGCTTTTTTCTTTATCAAAAATCAAATTTGCGGTAAAATTACACGTTTTATTTTTTAACCCAATATTCTAATTGAAAGAACATCCAAATGAAAACTGCACAAGAATTACGCGCTGGTAATGTATTTATGATTGGCAACGACCCTATGGTAGTTCAAAAAACCGAATATATTAAAGGCGGTCGCTCATCAGCTAAAGTTTCTATGAAATTAAAAAACTTACTGACTGGCGCAGCTTCTGAAACCATCGTTAAAGCTGATGACAAATTTGATGTAATTATCCTATCACGTAAAAACTGCAAATATAGTTACTTTGCAGACCCTATGTATGTATTTATGGATGAAGAATTTAATCAATACGAAATTGAAGCTGATAATATCGGTGATGCCTTAAAATTCATCGTAGATGGCATGGAAGATGATTGCGAAGTAACTTTCTACGAAGGTAACGCAATTTCAGTAGAATTGCCCACTATCATTGTACGCGAAGTGGAATACACTGAACCTGCCGTTAAAGGTGATACTTCTGGTAAAGTAATGAAAACTGCACGTTTAGTTGGTGGCACTGAAATCCAAGTAATGTCTTACATTGAAAATGGAGATAAAGTAGAAATTGATACACGTACGGGTGAATTCCGTAAACGTGCTTAATATTTATTTTCTCAAATCCCTCAAAGCAATCATTTTGTTTTGAGGGATTTATTTTCTCAACTATATATAAAATAGTATAGTCAATTCAAAATAAAATAGTACAATACCCTATTTTCTAGGATTTAAAAAATAACACATTCAACTGAACTGCGAAATAAAGCATTAAATTACAGTGGATTCAATTTATAGTCAGTTAAAATAAGAATAGGACACCAATGTATCAGTAAAATTCCTTCCACAAGGTAACATGGTTCGCATATATAGATAAAGAAATTAAAATTCGGTACACAACCAAGTAAAATAAAAAAACAAAGAGTGAATGCAATCCAATAACCAATCTTGACGTAAATGTTTAATCCAAGCCCAAGTGTGCTCAATTAAATTCAAATCAGGACAGTATGGCGGTAACCATAAAATCACATGCCCTTATAAAACAATAAGCTCTTGAATGTCCTGACGTTTGTGAAAAGTCGCATTATCCATTACCAAAACACTGTTGGGCGGTAATTGTGGCAGTAAAACGTTTTGAACCCATGAATAAAACACATCTGAATTGATGCTGAATTCATACAAACCCACTGCAATCAATTGATTTTGGTACAGTGCGCCAATGGCATTGGTTGTGTTTTTGATTTGCCAGTTGTGATTGCCATGACAAACTTGTCCTCTTGGCGCATAGGCATAAGGACGATAAGTTTGGTTTTTAAAACCACTTTCATCAATATAAACAATAGGACGTTTCTCTTGCTCATACTGTTGTTTTAATGAGAGAAATTGTTCAATTGTTTCGGGTTGAGCTTTGGGGTGTTTAAGAATCTTTTTTTTGAGTGATTTTTAGCCGTTTAAGTGCCACACCAATGGCTCTTTGTGAACAGTTAAAGCGAACAGCGCGTTCTCTTTGAAAATCATCAGGAAATTGTTCTACGTCTTTTCGCAATAATTCATCATTGATTTTATTGGTTCTTTTGGGGTAGGGTTTACGTTCAATGCATTTTTTCCATAGTTGAATGGTACTGCGACTGATGCCATATTCCGCTGCCAATTCACGGTAGCTGTAACCCGAATTTAATTTTTCTAAAATCATTTGGCGATAATCTTGTGAATAGCCATAACTGTTCTCCTGTGTGTACCGTTTATTTAATTCTACACCTATAGTATAGTCAGTTAAAATAAGAATAGGACACTAACGTATCAGTAAAATGCCTTCCACAAGGTAACATGGTTCGCATATATCTCTTAATGTTTGCCCATGTTTGTTCTATGGGATTAAGCTTTGGTGAATAAGGCGCAAGCGGCAAAATTTTATGCCCCCATTTGTGCGCCATTTCACGCAAAATACCCATACGATGAAATCGTGCATTATCTAAAATAATGACAGATTTCTTATTTCTACAGGTAACATTGCTCAAACCATGTTTCAAAAAAAGCACTGGTCATTGTGTTTTGATAAATCATTGGTGCAATCAGTTTATTGCCGATTTGTGCGGCAACAAGCGATAAACGTTGGTACTTTTTACCACTGATTTGGGCTTTGATGACCTGTCCCTTTGGACTACGCGCATAAGGACGAAACAAGTAAGTATCAAATCCTGTTTCATCCAAATAAACATGCTGATAATCAAAAAATTCAGCCAGTTGATTTAAATAATGCTTTACTTTATTTAGGTCTTGTTCTTTGTATGTGGTGGTCTTTTTTTACGCGTGATACCCATTCTTTTGAGTGCATAAAAAATGGCTGATTTTGAACAATGAAAATGTTCAGCTATTTCATATAAATAAGCATCAGGGTGTTGTTGCACATATTCAGCCAATTTTTGACTGTTTAATTTATTGGCATTTTGTCCCTTTACTTGATGATTTAAGCTGCCTGTTTGCTCTTTTAAGCGTATCCATAGGTAGAGTGTATTTCTGGATATTTGGTAAGCTTGGGAAACTTTACTGATATTTTTGCATTGTTCATAATAATTTAATGCTTTATTTCGCAGTTCAGTTGAATGTTGAATGTGCCATTTTTAAATCCTAGAAAATAGGGTATTGTACTATTTTATTTTGAATTGACTATAATTGATTTCCACTCTGACAAATTACTTCATACTGATAAAAAGATAAACCCCCTAGCACTATGTGAGCTAGGGGGTTAGGATTAAGAGTTTGGCGATGACCTACTTTCGCATAGGGACTATACTATCATCGGCGCTAGTTCGTTTCACTGTCCTGTTCGAGATGGGAAGGAGTGGTGCCAAACCGCTATGGTCGCCAAACATAAACTGTCAAACTGGAAAGCCTTTATCTTTGGTATTTGTTTTTGGTGATGACTGAGTCATCAGTAAGCTTTATTTTCATTTTTGT